>JAZQZB010000013.1:0-57876 GCA_045633825.1 Alphaproteobacteria bacterium
CTTTACCGACGCTCTGTGTGATGTTTTGGAAACAGGTGCCGATAATTTGGTTTTGGCCGATATGAACGAAGCTTCTGCCGAATACCTGATGTTGCAAACCAGACAACAACTTGCGGTTAATTCATTGTCGCTTGCCTCACAATCCGCCAGTTCAATTTTAAGCTTATTTTAGGAAATAATAACAAAGTCATTCCTCGCTCGGCGCTTTGGCGTCCGTGCGTCTAGGAATCTCATCTTTGCGTCAGCGCTATATTAAATAAAAACAACAACCGCGATTTATGTTTTTTAGCTTTTTTTGACCGGAGACTCTCCTTTTATGTATCCCAAGTTAGCCAACGGATGTGAAGGGCACATCCGGTTGAAAAAAGCGTTAAAAAAAACATCTTGAGCGGTGACTTTTGGTTACTTTTGGTCATTCAAAAGTAACATAAGAATAATTTGAAGATCGCTAACCTCGTTCGCAAGCTCACTCAAGCGATGACTTTTTATGCTTAAAAATAACCCCCGATTTGGAAAAAATCGGGGGTTATTTAATGTTTTATAATTATTGCAATTTAGCGGCGATTTCTTCAATCTCGTAACATTCGATAAAGTCGCCTTTTTGAATGTCGTTATAATTTTCAAACGAGATACCGCACTCGAAACCTTCTTTGACTTCTTTAACATCGTCTTTGAAGCGTTTGAGCTGTCCGATAGCACCGTCATGAATAACCACGTTATCACGTAACAAGCGGATTTTGGCACCGCGTTTAACCATACCTTCGGTAACCATACATCCGCCAACTTTACCAACACCGGTAATGTTATAAACTTCACGAATTTCGGCGTAACCGAGCAATTTTTCACGAAGTTCGGGTGATAACATACCTTCTAAACCTTTTTTGATGTCGTCTAATACATCATAGATGATTGAGTAGTATTTAATTTCGACCCCATCGCGACGAGCCATGTCTCTGGCTTGAGCATTGGCGCGGACATTAAATCCGATAATTAAAGCATTTGAGGCCTTAGCCAAAGTAACATCTGACTCTGAAATACCACCGACGGCAGAGTGCAAAACTTGAACTTTAACTTCGTCATTAGAAAGTTTTGAAACTGTGCCTTCGATAGCTTCGATAGACCCCTGAACATCTGCTTTAATAATAATCGGCAAGTTTTTGACTTCGCCTGATTTGATTTTATCAAGCATTTGTTCCATAGCCGATTTGGCTGATTTAACCAATTTGGCTTCGCGTTCTTTTCTGATACGATATCCTGTAATTTCTTTGGCTTTGCTTTCATCAGCAACGGCAATTATATCATCACCGGCTGAAGGTGTTCCTTGTAAACCTAAAATTTCAACAGGAGTTGCAGGACCGGCTTCCGGCATCTTTTGTCCGCGTTCATTAAACATTGCACGGACATGGCCCCATTCTTTACCTGCGATAACAACATCACCGACTTTCAAAGTTCCTTTTTGAATTAAAGCAGTAACAACAGTACCTCGACCTTTTTCCATTTTGGCCTCGACAACAACTCCTTCCCCGTTGCGGTTCGGGTTGGCTTTAAGGTCTAACATTTCAGCTTGGAGCAAAATTGCTTCAACCAATTTGTCGATATTCATGCGTTTTTTAGCTGAAACTTCGGCGCATAAGCATTCGCCGCCCATTTCTTCGACACCGATACCGTGTTGTAATAATGTTGTTTTTACTTTCATCGGGTCAGCGGCCGGTAAGTCTATTTTGTTAATAGCTACAACAATAGGTACTTCGGCGGCTTGAGCGTGACGAATAGCTTCAATGGTTTGAGGCATGATACCGTCGTTAGCGGCAACAACCAATACCACAATATCGGTAACTTTGGCTCCACGTGCACGCATTTCGGAAAATGCTTCGTGGCCGGGAGTATCAATAAAAGTAATTTTGTCGCCCGAGGGAACGGTAATTTGATAAGCTCCGATGTGTTGGGTAATACCGCCGGCTTCACGCGATACTACATTGGTTTCACGAAGCGCATCAAGTAAAGATGTTTTACCATGGTCAACGTGTCCCATAACGGTAACAACAGGGGCTCGGGGTAACATTTTATCTGCCGAATCGTCTTGTTTGTAAAGTCCTTCTTCAACATCACTATCGGCAATTCGTTTGAATTTGTGACCGAATTCTTCAACGATAATTTGAGCTGTATCGGCATCAATCGGTTGGTTAATAGTTGCCATAACTCCTAAAGCCATAAGTTTTTTAATTACTTCGGCAGATTTTTCGGCCATACGGTTTGCTAATTCCTGAACAGTGATAATTTCAGGAATAATAACCTCTTTAATAACTTTTTCCGCGGGTGTTGCTTGAACAACGGGTTTCGGTTGTTTTTTCTTAAATCTGCGTCTGGGAGCACCATAACCGTAGTCATCATCTTCGTCATCTGTTGAAATGTTGTGAATGCTTACTTTGTTAGAGCGACGTTGGGTTTCAAAAGAACGTTTGGTAATTTGTTTTTTACGTTCTTGTTCAAAAACATCTTCTTTGGAAACAGGTTTTTTGTTGTTGGAATAACGAGAAAAATCTTCATCATCGTCGTCATCATCAAAAGAGCGTTTTTGACGTTCTTTAAATTTATTTAATGCTCTGTTTTCAGCCTCGTTTTGAGAAGAATTTACAGATTCTTGTTGTGCTTTTTGAGCTTCTTTTCTAGCTTTTTCTTCAGCTAATTTTTTTTCTTCTTCTTCTTTTTCTTGTTGTTTTTTAAGTTCTTCTTCTTTAATTTTTTGTCTTTGAAGATTGCGTTCTTCTTCTTCTTGACGACGTTTGCTGTCAAATTCTTTAGCTTCAGCAATAAGTTTTAATTTGGCGGCAGTTTCTTCGTCAATTTGCGGTTTTTGAGTTTTGACTTCGGTTTGTTGTCCGATAATTCTTTTCTTTCTAACTTCTACTTGAACTATTTTTTTTCCATCGGAATTTGATGATTTTAAAGATGTTCCCAGTTTAAGAGTTAGGGTAGATTTTCCTGATAATGTTAATTTCTTTTTTGCATTATCTTCTGTCATAAATTATTACTCCGTTTTATTTATTTAGTTGTTTAAGAATGAGGTCAGGCGAACGAACGTTTCTCTGACCGAATTTGCCATGGTGCTTTTGATAAAAGCTAAATGAACAGTATTGTCTTTTGCTAATTCTTTGTCTAACTCCTCAATCTTAAACAAATTAAAAACTTCTATATTTTTGGCTAATGACATAATTTTATTATGTCCGTCTGTGCCGGCATCTTCAGCCTCTAATAAAAAGGCTATGTTATTCTTTTTTACAGCTTCTTTAACTTTGTCCATACCGGAAATCATTACTCCGGCCTTACGAGCTAAAGAAACGGAATTGAGAGCTTGTTTAAATAGAATATTTTCTACTTGTGAAACAAGTTCGTTAGTTGCTTTTACTGATTTTTTGAGCGCTTTGCCGAACAAGTTGTTGTTAATTGCTTTTTCTAAAAGAGTTTTAGCATTTTTAACGTAAATTCCTTTGCCCGGTAATTTTTTCTTAAAATCGGGAACAATCAGATTGTTTTCAAGTACCACAAAACGAAGCAGATCTTCTTTGTTTAAGATCTCTCCGGTTGCAATACATTTTCTGGTTGTTTCTTTTTTCATAAGGTTGCTTTCGTTTTTATGTCCGGACAGTTTTATACTGTCCGGACATGTGGTTTATGATTATTCTTCTTCGAACCAGTGAGCACGAGCTGCCATAATAACTTTTTCAGCTTCTTTGACAGATAATGTGTCTTCACCTAATATTTCGATTAATTCATCAGTTGCTAAATCACCTAAATCATCAACATTGCGGATGTCGGCATTAGCAAGCGCCAAAAGCATATCTTTATCCAGACCTTCGATAGCTTGAAGCTTTTCGTCAATGCCCAAAGATTTGCTCTTTTTCTCAAATTCTTTGTTGCGGTTTTCAATGTATTCTTTAGCACGGTTTTGTAATTCTTGAGCAACTTCTTCATCAAAACCTTCAATTTTGGATAATTCGTTCAGGTCAACCATTGCAATTTCATCAACATTTGAGAAACCTTCAGCGATGAGCAAATGAGCAATCATTTCATCAACGTCTAAAGCTTCCATAAATCTTTGAGAACGGACTTTGTTTTCGTTAGAACGACGTTCTTGTTCTTGTTCTTCGGTCAAGACATCAATGTCGCAGCCGAGCAATAATGAAGCAAGTCTTACATTTTGACCGCGACGGCCGATTGCCAAAGAGAATTGTTCTTGCGGAACAACAGCTTCGATACGATTGTTTTCTTCGTCAATAACAACTTTGGTAACTTCAGCCGGAGAAAGTGCGGAAACCATATATTGAGCTTTGTCTTCCGAATAAGGAACGATATCAATGCGTTCGCCTTGTAACTCATTCATTACAGCTTGAACACGGATACCTCTTAAACCAACGCATGAACCAACAGCATCGATAGTTACATCGTCTGTTTTAACGGCAATTTTAGCTTTTGAACCGGGATCACGAGCAACACCCATAATTTGAATGATGCCGTCATAAATTTCAGGAACTTCAGAAGTGAAGAGTTTGGCTAAAAATTCCGGACAGGTACGTGATAAGAAAATTTGCGGACCTTTGTTTTCACGTCTTACATCAAGAACATAGGCTCTGAGTCTGTCGCCGACTTTGAATTTTTCTCTCGGGATAATCTCTTCACGACGTAAAACGGCTTCGGTCTTGCCAATATCAACAGTAATACTGTTAAATTCAACTCTTTTAACCGTACCATTGATAATGGTGCCGATTTTTTCTTTATATTCTTCGAATTGTTTGTTGCGTTCGGCATCGCGAACTTTTTGAACAATAACTTGTTTGGCAGTTTGAGCTGCAATGCGACCGAAATCAATAGGAGGGAGAGAATCGATAATGAATTCACCTACTTTTATATCAGGATTATAAGCTTGAGCTTCGTCCAAGAAAAGTTGAGTATTTTCATTTTCTTTTTCTGTGTCATCGGCAATTACTTCACGATAGCGGGCAAGAGAAATTGCTCCGGTTTTTCTATCGATGTGAGCTCTGATATCATGTTCTGTACCATATTTTGAACGAGCAGATTTTTGAATGGCAATTTCCATTGCCTCTAAAACATCTTCTTTATCAATATTTTTTTCTCTGGCTACAGTGTCAGCGACTAAAATAATTTCAGGTCTGGGCATATTTTCTTGTGTTTGCATTTTTTCCTCTAAATATTCAAGTTAAGGTTAGTACAAATTTATTGTTCGTCTTCTTGAGCATTGGCGACATATTCTTCCCAAAGCTCGTCTGTTAAAACTAATTTTGCTTTAGCAACAGAAGTAAAAGGAATCGAGTATTCTTTATCTTCCATTGAAAAGATGATGGAGTTGTCTTCTTTAAGAGATATGATTTTTCCTTTAAATCTTTTGCGACCATCAATAGAATCCGATGTTTCGATTTTGGCTTCATATCCGGCAAAACGAGAAAAATGTTCCGGTTTGGTAAGCGGACGATCTATTCCCGGAGAGCTTACTTCTAAAGAATATTCTCCATCGATAGGATCTTTCTCGTCCAAGATTATTGATATGGCACGACTTACGGAAGCGCAGTCATCAACAACTAAATTTTTACGATCTTTACGTTCGATCATAATTTGCAATGTCGGTTTTTGTGCACCGGTTAAAAGAATTCTGACTACTTCAAAACCCATGTTTTCTATTGTTGGAGCAACTAAATCGTATAAATTATTATTTTCTTGCATAAATTGTTACTTTCGCTAAACAAAAAGCGGAGCTTTCGGGCTCCACTTCACTTTATTCACATCTAATATATTGGCATATATAACATAAAAAAAATAAAAATCCAGTATTTTTTTGCGTTATTTTAAATTTTTAGCAAATTTATCCGTCTTCCAGATGAAGTAATAATGAAACACCCAAAAGGGAGGCAATCGCAGTTGGCGCGATTACTGATAAAATAACGGGAATATTACCACTTACACCCATTGCATATACTACTTGAGTTAAGAAATATGTTCCAAAACCGGTAACAATTCCTCCGACAATTAAATACATTACGCCGCCACGACGATTGTTGGGGCGAAGTGCAAAAACGGCTGCTAATAAAATCATTGATACCAAAAATAGCGGTGACATTATTAAAGACCATAAACGAATTTTAAGTCGTTCCACTGCGAACCCCGATTTTTCGTAAAAACTTATGACACGAGGAAGTTCCCAAAGAGAAATAGCCTCCGGATCAGTAAAGTTTTCTTCAATTTTGTTGATATCTAAAAGAGTCGGATACTGAATGTTGTTCATAAAGACAGTCGGTTTACCACCTATATAAATTTTTACGTCGCGGAGATCAAAATAACCTTCTTTTAATATGCCGGCAAAAGCTTCAATACGACGTATGGGTTGAGTTTTTTTATCCAGTTCGATAATCGTTATACCTCTTAATAAAAGTTTGTTGTTTTCCGGATGAAGAGATTTAGCGTTTAAAACCATAACATTATCGTTGTTTTGAGCTTCTCTAATCCACAAACCTTTATCCGAAAAAGACATAGCTTGCATGTTTTTAGTGTCCATGCGTCTTTCTAAAGTTTCAAACATGCCATAAAGATTGGCCGAAAGAGGATTTATCATGGTGATGTTTATTATTCCGACAATAAATGTTGCAATGCAAATCGGAGTTAAAAAGCCCCAAATTGATAGTCCGGCGGCGCGCATTACTACAAATTCGCTTGTTTTGCTTAAGCGCCAAAAAGTTATCATGGCAGCAATCATTATTACAAAAGGAAAAACTTGTTCTGCCGTTTTGGGTAAGCGAGCAACAGCAAGTTGAAAAGCAAACCAAATACCAAAATCGGGATTGCCGGATATACGGCGAAGTCTTTCAACCATTTCAAATAAGAAAATGATGCCCAGTATTACGACGAGAACACCGATAAAGTTAAATATCAGTTGTTTGGTAAGATATTTTCCTAAAATTGTATTCGGTTTCATAAAAAATCTCGTGATTAAGTCAGTTTATCAAAGATTAGGCAAAAAAGCTTTATTTTGCAAGTGAATATCGTAGCCTGTTCAAAGTTCGGATAAATAATTGGTTATGGCATCAGGTAAAATAACAACAATATTTTTATCTTTGAATTCTTCGCGAGAGGCAATATCTATAGCAGCAACAAAAGCAGCTCCGGAGGATATTCCTATGGGCAAACCTTCTGTTTGAGCAATGGCTTTGGCCATATCCCATGCGTCTTCATCGGAAACATCATAAACTTCATTTACCAATTCTTTTTTGTATAACGGAGGAATAAATCCTGCACCGATACCATGAATTTTGTGTGCGCCTTTTGGCCCATTATTTAAAACGTTGCTTGCTAAAGGCTCAACAGCGACAACATATAAATCAGGGTTTGATGTTTTTAAGGCTTGAGCAATACCTGTTAAGGTTCCGGAAGTTCCGACAGATGCTATAATAACATCTATATTACCACTCATATCATTTAATATTTCGGGTGCGGTACCAAACATGTGAGCGTCGATACAACCTTGATTGGTAAATTGTTTTAATAAAATTACTTTATTTGATTTTTTTGCCAACATTTCAGCTTTGGCAATAGCTCCGTCCATGCCATCTTCTTTTGGGGTAAGAATTACGTCAGCTCCGAGATGTTTTATCATTTTTATTTTTTCTAAAGATGTGTTTTCGGGCATAATTAAAAGAGCCTTAAGGTTTTTTGAGGCACAAATGCCGGCTATGGCAACACCGATGTTGCCGCTGGTGGCTTCTACAAAAATGCTATCGTTGTCGATGTTGTTTTGGGATAGAGCATTTTCAATGATGCGTAATCCGGCACGATCTTTTATTGAAAAAAGAGGATTGTAAAATTCACACTTTGCAAAAATATCGGCTTTTAATGATAATTTTTGTTTTAAATTATTTGTTTTAAGCATTGGGGTATTGCCGATTATTTCATTAATCGAGTTAAAAATTTTGTGCATAAAAACCTCTCAAATTGTTTATAAACACTAAAAATATATAGACCTATATAACAGCAAAATGCTATAATTGCAAACGTTAATTAAAAGGGTAATGTTTTATGAAAAAGTTTTTTACAACATGTGCATCTTTGTTTTTAGTGTTGAGTTTTTCGAATGAATGTTCGGCAACAACACTTGATGAGTTGTATCGTGATGTTATTCGTTCCAATAACAGCGGATATTTGCCTTTGTTTGTAAAAAACCGTAAGGCTCCGGTGGTGGTTTTGGGTGAAGATGATTTGGTCGAGGTTAAGCCGACAAATAAAGAAGAACAACAACATAAGACAGAAGTGTTAAATCTTACAAATGATGTCGGAGAAAGAGTTAAGGCTGCAAAAGAAAGACAGCTGCAATGGATTAAAACTATTGATGCAATAAAATCTAATCAGGTTACGGCGGTTGAACTTGATGATATAACTTCTCGTGTAAGAGACGGTGAGCCGAAAGCTATTGAGATTTTGGCGTGGATGTATACCAACGGTGTGGGCGTTTCAAAAGATTTTGTCGAAGCTTTTAATTTGTATAAAAAAGCAGCACAGCTTAATGTCGTTAATGCTGAAAAGAATGCTTTTATTGTTTATAAATCAATGAACGAGGAACAACGTCGTCGTATAAAAAATAATCTTTAGGCGTCTTCTTTAGCTTCTGCTACAAGCTCTTTTACAAAACCTTTCAGACCTACTTGGCGAACACGTTTCATTCTTTCGCCGGAGATGATTTTTTGAATTTTGGTAACAGTTTCTTGTAAACTTACATTTACGATAACATAATCAAATTCGTCCCAATGGCTGATTTTATCCAAGATAATGCCCATGCGCTTTTCAATTACTTCTTTGCTGTCAGTTCCACGACATTCTAAACGTTTGCGAAGTTCTTTTACTGATGGAGGAAGTAAGTAGATGGTTACAACATCTTCACCGGCTTTTTTACGCATTTGTCTGGCACCTGCCCAGTCCATATCAAATAAAACGTCTTGTCCGACATTAATAAAACTGTCAACTTCGGAACGTAGTGTTCCATAACGAGAACCATATTGAGAATCGACATATTCATAAAAAGCATCTTGAGCCATAAATTCGTTGTATTGTTCATCAGTTACAAAGTAATAATCAACACCTTCTACTTCGCCGGGGCGAGGTTGACGAGTGGTTACCGATACGGAAAATTTAATGTTACTGTCAGCTTTTAATAATTCTTTGATAACAGTTCCTTTGCCGGTTCCGGAAGGAGCTTCAATTATAAACATAGCGCCTTTGCGAACTTTACGTAAACGATCGATAATTTCATCCATAATGTAAACTCCTTTATTCTATATTTTGTACTTGTTCTCTGAATTGCTCAATAAGTGCTTTTAGGTCCATTCCCAAGTTGGTTATGGAAATATCGCAGGCTTTTGAGCAGGTAGTATTGGCTTCTCGATTAAGTTCTTGGCATAAGAAGTCAAGTCTTCGTCCTACGGCATCATTTGTCTCTAAAAGATTATATGCAGATTTTATATGAGTTTTCAAGCGATCAATTTCTTCTTTTATATCGGCGCGGGTTACAAGCAGAACAATTTCTTGAGCGATGCGATCTTCGTTGATATTTATTTCATCAGAAATAGTTTTGATTTGTGTAAATAGTTTTTCTTTTAATTTTTCGGGTAAAGTTTCAAATATTTTTTCTATATTTGCAGTAATGTCGCTGATTTTTTCTAAAATAGAAGTAAGGGCAATTTTGATTTTTTCGCCTTCTTTTTGGCGATCTATTTGCAAGTTTTTGCAGACAGTTATAAAGTCATTTAAAATTGCTTCTTTCAGTTTTTGCAGATCGTCTTCATTAAGAGAGTTTTCTTCGATTTCGATAACTCCGCGTTGAGATAACAGCTCTCCGGCAGTGGCCATGGGAATTTCGGGGTGTTTTTTACATAAATTGACAGCTTGTTCGGTTAATTGATTAAGTAAATCTTCGTCAATTTTGATGTTTTTGGAAGTATTTTCATTGTTTATTTCTAAAAAAGCACTGATGCTGCCACGAGAAATAACTTCAGTTGCTTTGTTTTTTAATAATAATGATATATCTTCAAAACCGGTCGGTAAACGATATTTTAAATCAAGGCTTTTGCCGTTGACACTTTTTATTTCCCAGATCCAATTTATATTGTTTTCACCAAAGGATATATTTCCGTTAACTCTTGCAAAACCGGTCATACTTGCTATACTCAAGGCACAAACTCCTCAAATGTTAAAATTTTGAGTGCATTATAAACAAAAAAGCTTAATAAGTTTTTAAGGAAAAAAGATGAATAAATTTAATCATGTTTTAATTACAGGTGCTTCATCCGGAATAGGTGAAGCTTTGGCTATATATTATGCAAAAAACGGAACAAAATTGTTGTCAATTTGCGGTCGTAATGAAGAGCGTTTAAATAAAACGGCTGAAGAATGCCGTAAGTTCGGTGTTGAGGTTGATGCAAGAATCGTTGATGTAAGAATGAAAGAAGATGTTGAAGCATGGATTAACGAAGCTAATGAAAAAATGCCTCTTAATTTGGTATTTGCCAATGCCGGCGTGGCAACTTTGGAGGAAACAACCGATAATGTACGAAGAACGTTTTTTGTTAATGTTTTGGGAGTTATAAATACGGTTTTACCGGTGATAGATTTGTTTAAGAAAGCTCCGGCAGAGCAAATGAAACATATTGCAATTACTTCGTCGATTGCCGGTTATCACGGAATGCCGACTTGTCCGTCATATTCGGCGACAAAAGCCTGTGTTAAAGCTTGGGGAGAGGGCTTGCGTTTGTCTTTAGCCCCATTAGGTATAAATGTTTCGACAATTTGTCCGGGGTTTATTCGTTCACGTATTACGGATAAAAATACTTGTCCCATGCCATATTTTATGGAAGCTGATAAAGCTGCTGAAATTATAGCTAAACGTATTGAAAAAAATGTCGGATTAATAGCTTTTCCGTGGCAGATGAGATTAGCTACTTGGCTTGGTTCTATTTTGCCAAATGCAGTAAGTGATTTTATTTATTCAAAATTGCCATATAAAGTTTAGCGGTTGCGAATTGCTTTGGTTTTTATCAGATAGTATAAAATTATCATTCCCGGAAGAGACATTAAAGTGGTGATAAGGAAAAATGTTTGCCACGATAATATGTTGGCAACAAAACCTGAAGTGGCAGCAAATAAATCTCGGGCAATTCCCATAAATGAGGAAAGCAGAGCATATTGAGTGGCTGTATATTTTTTATTGCAAAGGGTTGATAAATAAGCAACAAAAGCAGCCGTTCCCATGCCTCCGGATATGTTTTCAATAAAAATATTTATCATTAAAATAGGGGCATTGTTGCCGGCATATACTTGTCCGACATATACAAGATTGGATGCGCCTTGTAAAATTCCACAAATAAATAAAGCTCGAGCCAAACCAATACGATTTATTATAATGCCTCCGACAAGGGTTCCTAAAATTGTGGCAATTACGCCATATATTTTGATGATTGAAGCAATTTGAACTTTAGAAAAACCGATATCATCAAAAAACGGATATGCCATTGGGGCAACATAAGCATCACTCATACGATAGAAGAAAATAAATAATAAAATAAGCAGCCATTTGTCTCGTTTCATAAAATCAGAAAAAGGTTTTATAACAGCATTAACTATAGTGGCTCGTAAAGTATATGGTTTTGAAGCTCGATTGTTTTTCGGTTCTTTGGAAAGTAAAATAGTAATAAGTCCTATTAAGACACCTGAAGCCATGATTAAATAAACATGACTCCATGACATAATTGATGCTAAAAATAAAGCTCCTGCACCGGAAAATAATGAGCCGATACGATAGCCCAAAACAAATACGGCAACGCCTGCTCCTTGTTCTTTAGAATTAAAGCTTTCAATACGATAGGCGTCTAAAACGATATCTTGTGAGGCTGAAAAAAGAGCAACCATCAGAACAAAAAATACAAACATTAAAGGCGATAATCGTGGATTGGTAAGCGCCATATATACAAGCGAAAGCATTAGTAAAATTTGTAAAAATACTGCCCAACCGCGACGACGTCCCAGTTTAGAAAAAAACGGTAAAGAGTATTGGTCGATAATCGGTGAAATCAGCCATTTGAAACTATATGGGGCTTTGACTAAAGAAAATATACCGATAGCGGCTAAAGATATGCCGATATCTTTCAGCCATAAAGACAAGGTTGATGATATAAGCAAAAACGGTAATCCTGAAACAAAGCCGAGTAACAACATAACGAGCATTCGTCTGTCGGCATATATTTTTATTGATTTAAGCCATTTTTTCAAAAAAGATCTCCTATGGTCGATTTATATGCTTGTTATGTTAATAGCTAAAGGATAAAATTTGATTAAAAAAGCACCTCTTTTTTAGAGATGCTTTTTTAATTTTAAATAGTAAGATTTATTTTTCCAAATCTTCTCCGGTTTCTTGGTTTACTCTCTTGGCAGAAAGTTTTATCTTGCCGCGATTGTCAGCGCCAAGGCATTTAACCCAGATTTGATCACCTTCTTTGTAGAAGTCGGAAACAGAAGCAATACGTTCGTTTTTAACTTCGGAAATGTGAACCAAACCTTCGGTTGTACCAAGAAAACGAACAAATGCACCAAAGTCCATAATTTTGGTAATGGTACCATGATAGATTTTGCCCATTTCCGGTTCGGCAACAATACCCATAATCCACTCAAGAGCTGCGTCACCGTCTTCTTTTTTCATAGAAGCGATTTTTACAACACCATCATCAGTAATATCGATTTTGGTGTGAGTAGTTTCAACGATTTCTCGAATAACTTTACCGCCGGTTCCGATAACTTCACGAATTTTGTCTGTCGGAATTTTGATAGCAACAATGCGAGGTGCTTTGTCGGAAACATTTGCTCTCGGTTCGGCAATGGCTTTTGCCATTTCGCCAAGAATGTGGATACGGCCTTCATGAGCTTGATGAAGAGCTTTTTCCATAATCTCTTTGGTGATAGATGTAATTTTAATATCCATTTGAAGTGCGGTTACACCGTCTTTGGTGCCGGCTACTTTGAAGTCCATGTCGCCGAGGTGGTCTTCGTCACCTAAAATATCGGTCAAAACCGCAATTCGGCCATCATCTTCTTTAATCAATCCCATGGCAATTCCTGCAACAGGTTTTATCATCGGTACACCGGCAGACATTAACGACATTGTTGTTCCGCATACGGTGGCCATAGAAGATGAACCGTTTGATTCCATAATTTCGGATACAACACGAATTGTGTAAGGAAATGCGTCCTTGTCTTTCGGCATCATGGGGTGAATAGCGCGCCACGCTAATTTGCCGTGACCGATTTCACGACGTCCGGGAGAGCCCAAACGACCGCATTCACCAACCGAGAACGGAGGGAAGTTATAGTTTAACATAAAGTCTTGCTTTGATTCCTCAAATAATCCGTCAATGATTTGAGCATCTTCGCCGGTACCCAATGTTGTTACAACCAATGCTTGAGTTTCACCACGAGTAAATAATGCAGAACCGTGAGTGGTGGGCAAAACATCTACTTGGCAAGAAATTGGGCGAACGGTTTTGGTATCACGACCGTCAATGCGACGACCGGTGGTTAAAACTTTTTCACGAACAACTTTGTGCATTAGTTTTTCGATAACATCACCAATGTAGCGGGTTTCAAATTCGTTTTCCGGATCGATTGTGGCGCGAACTTCTTCCGAAACCTGACCGACTAATGTGCCGCGAGCAAGTTTATTGGTTTCTTCAAATGCTGTTGCATATTTTGATTCAAAATCTTTTTCGATGCGAGTATAAAGTTCATCAAATTCGGCAGGAAATACAGGAGCTTCCCACTGTTCTTTGCCGGCTTCGGCCTTAAGCTCGTTAATCATATCAATTACCGGTTGGAAGCTCTCAAAACCGAACATTACGGCACCAAGCATGGTTTCTTCGGATAATTCGTTAGCTTCGGATTCAACCATTAAAACACCTTCTTTGGTACCGGCAACGGCTAATTCCAATTCAGATGACGGTTGTTGATCCATGGTCGGGTTTAAGATATACTGACCGTCTTTGTAGCTGACTTTGGCTGCTCCGATAGGGCCTAAAAACGGAATACCGGAAACCGCTAAAGCCGCAGATGCGGCAATCATAGCGACAACATCAGAATCGGTTTGTTTGTCGTGAGCTAAAACGGTACATACAACTTGAACTTCATTTTTGAAGGCATCCGGGAAAAGTGGGCGAATTGGTCTGTCAATAAGACGAGAAATAAGAACTTCGCGTTCGGAAGGCTTGCCTTCTCTTTTCATAAAGCCACCGGGAATTTTACCGGAAGCATAATATTTTTCTTGATAGTTAACTGTTAAAGGAAAGAAATCTTGATCTGCCTTTACCTCTTTTGCGGCACAAACAGTGCCATGAACTATTGTTTCGCCATAAGTGACAATTACCGAACCGGCTGCTTGTCGTGAAATTTTTCCTGTTTCGAGAATGAGTTTTCTTCCGCCCCATTCCATTTCTTTGCGGATTTCGTTAAATTCGATCATATTTCTTTACCTTTCATTTTCCATATAACCTCTACCTGCCCCATGCAGGATTTTTTATTCTTTTCAGACAGGTTGCGGAGCTTTTTTAAGCCCCGCAACCTGTTGATATTTCAAAAATTATCTTCTGATGTTTAATTTTGAGATAATGTTTTGATATCTTGATTCGTCTTTTGCTTTTAAGTAGTCGAGCAAGTGACGACGACGAGCAACTTTTTTCATCAAACCAAGACGAGAGTGATTGTCTTTGGCATGAGTTTTGAAGTGTTCGATTAAATTGTTGATTTCGGCTGTCCAAATAGCAATTTGAACTTCCGGAGAACCTGTATCATTAGCACTTAAGCCATAGGCTTTAACTAATTCTTGTTTTTTTTCGTTAGAAATCGACATCTGTTTTTCCTTATATAAATTATTTTAAGTTAAACACACGAATTGGAGAAATGCGAGTTTCTTCAATTCGTACCAAGGCAACCGCTTCGTTATTACATGTGGCTATCACTTCTTGCCCGATTATATTTGCAATGGTATAGGCTTTGGGTGATATTTTTTGCCCCATGCGAAGTTTGGTTGCGTCTTCTTCCCGTACGGCAATCACCGTGATGTCGCACAGTGATGTCAAAAAGGGAAGTAATTGACTTTGGCGCTCGCCAATATAACTCATATTTTTTAAATTTTCCAGCAAAATCGTATGTGAAAGGTCAAATTTTGCGCATTTTGTTCGTCTTAAAGCGGTTAAATAACCAAAGGTTCCAAGCTTTTTGGCAATATCGGAGCCTAAAGTGCGGACATAAGTTCCTTTAGAACATGAAACCTTAAATTTGTATTCGTCTGCAGAGAGAATCGATAACAATTCCAGCTTATATATTTCAATTTGGCGTTCGGGAATATTGATTTCTTGTCCTTTGCGGGCTAAATCATAAGCACGTTGCCCGTTGATTTTTATAGCGGAATAGGCGGGCGGAGTTTGAGTAATTTTGCCGATAAATTCAGGTATTATATTTAAAACTTCTTCTTTTGTCGGTATTTTTCCGCCGTTTTGTATAACACAGCCGGTCAAATCCAGTGTGTCGGTAGTTGAACCGAATTTTAATACAAACTCATATTCTTTGTCGCCGTCGGCAACATAGGGAATAAGCTTGGTTGCTTCGCCGAAAGCAATGGGTAAAACACCGGTGGCAAAAGGATCTAATGTCCCTGTGTGACCGTTTTTGGAAGCATTTAGCAAACGGCGAGTTTGATTGACGACATCAGTCGAACCAATGTCTTCTTGTTTGTCTATAATCAGCCAACCATGTATAGAATCGCCTTTGTGTTTTCCCATGTTTTCCTCTCGTTTTTATAAGGTTGATACGTGAATTTGCGTAATAAGTCAAGATAAGTTGAAAATACTTGCTAAATAGGTGTTTTGTGAATATAATCTTCTTAAATGATTTAAGGAGAAAAAACATGGCAGATAAAGAACCTTCACAAAGACAACTTCGAGTTGCGCAAGAAATCAGAAAAATTATTGCCCAATTTATTGATAGGGGTGAAGTTAGAAATTTGGAAGGATTAAATACTTTGATTACCGTGACAAGGGTTACGGTTTCGCCTGATTTGAAATATTGTACGGTATGGTTTATTGCTTCAAATAATGATTTGGTTCAGCCGGTTTTGGGCGGATTACAGTTGGCTGCAAACTATTTCAGAAAGCAAGTGGCTCAAAAAACTTCTTTGCGTTATGTGCCGGAAATAAATTTCAGAGTTGATAAGACTTTTGAAGAAGTTGATAAAATCGAAAAACTTCTTCATGATCCGCATGTGGTACAAGATTTAAAATAAAAAAGAAAAGGCTTTGAGAAAATCAAAGCCTTTTTTATGTCTTGCGACAAGATTAAATCATTGCCATACCGCCGTTAATGTTGATTGTTTGGCCGGTGATGTATTGTGATTCATCAGATGCTAAAAAGGCAACAACATTGGCAATATCTTGAGCTTCACCGAGTTTGCCTTCGGGAATTTTAGCCAAGAGAGCAGTTTTTACATCTTCGGGCAAAACATCGGTCATCGGTGTACGAATAAAGCCCGGAGCGATAGAGTTTACGGTAATACCACGAGAAGCAACTTCTTGAGCCAAGCATTTGTTCATGGCAATCATCCCGCCTTTTGATGCGGCGTAGTTTGCTTGACCGGGGTTGCCCATAACACCTACAACAGAAGCAATACCGATAATACGACCGAAACGACGTTTCATCATGCCTCTGATTATACCACGAGCTAATTTAAAACCTGCGGAGAGGTTTACATCCAATACTAATTGCCATTCATCATCACTCATGCGCATGAATAAATTGTCACGAGTAAGCCCCGCATTGTTTACTAAAATGTCGATTTGTCCGAATTTTGCTTCAACATCGGAAATAAGTTGTTTAATAGCTTCGGAATCTGAAAGGTTGGCAACAAAAAATTCAACATTATCGCCAAGTTCAGCTTTTAATTTTTCCATTGGTTCAGCACGCATATCTGTTAGGGCAAGTTTTGCGCCTTGTGCATGAAGTGTGCGAGCGATTTTGTCGCCAAGTCCTCCGGCTGCACCGGTAATTAAAGCAACTTTTCCATCTAATCTGAACATTTATTTTTTCCTTTTTATAAGTTTTTGACTGTGTTTAAATTGATTTATGTATGAAAAAAAGTCAAGTATTTTACTTCAGTTATAAAATAATTAAGGAATTGTTGACAGTTTGCCGTTTATAATTCGGTAGATTTAAATTTATTGAAAAAGAGAGAAAAATGGCTAAACGAAAAAAACAAAAATCTTTGGTGGCAAAGCTTGCCGTATTTATGTTAGGTCTTGCTTTAATTTTGTTTGCATTTGCATTGATAGCGGCGTGTGTATTTTATAATCAGCAGGATAGCGGGTATAATAGCGCTAATTCTCGTGAAATAAGTAATTTGTTAGGAGCTTTCGGCGCATATAATGCTTCATGGATTTTAGGTTGGTTCGGATTAGCTTTACCGATTTTTCTTATTGCTCCGATTGTGTGGGGATATGAAATTATAAGATATAGAGTTTTTATGCATTCATGGGGAAGAATTATTGCGTCGGGCTTGGGAGTTTTTAGTTTTTCGATCTTTTTGAATTTGTGTTTTAACAGAGTGGGTGTTTTTGATGTCGGCGGTGATATCGGAGTATTTTTTTCGCGAAATTTTTTAACTTTTATGAATCGAATGATGTCTTTTGCGTATCATAAATATCTTTTGATTTTATTGAGCTTTATGATTGCGTTTATGTCATTTAACTATGCTTGCGGAATTACTCTTAATGCTTGGTTTGGATTATTTAATAAAATAATTTCGCTGATTGTCGGTTTGTTTAAAGTTTTATTGTTAAAAATTGTCGGTTTTTGGAAGTTTTTGGGAAATGCCAAAAATGTTAAAAAAACGCAAAGATCGCAAAGACATAAAAAAGAACCGAGACTTACGGAGCAAAAGGTTGAACGTGAAACAAAAGTTAATGAAACAATTAAAATTGCTAAACCGGTAAAGAAAATTGATGATGGTTATGAATTGCCGGGTATAGATATTTTATCTGTTGTTAAAGATAAAAATACTCAACAAATCAGTCAAAAAGAACTGGATAAAACAGCTTCTAAATTGGAAGATGTTTTGCAAGAGTTCGGGGTAATCGGTAAAATTGTACAAATTCGTCCCGGTCCGGTGGTAACATTGTATGAATTAGAGCCGGCTCCGGGGACAAAAATGGCACGAGTTATAGGGCTGTCTGATGATATCGCTCGTTCAATGAGTGCTGTATCGGTACGTATTGCGGTGGTTCCCGGATCTAATACAATCGGTATTGAGATGCCGAACCCGACGCGTGAAATTGTGTATTTGCGTGAACTTTTGGACAGTGAAGAGTTTAGAACTTCAAAAGCTAATCTTACCATCAGTTTGGGTAAAGATATAGGCGGTAAAAATACTTATGCCGATTTGGCTAAAATGCCTCACTTGCTGGTCGCCGGTACTACCGGCTCGGGTAAGTCGGTTGGTGTAAATTCTATGATTATTTCACTTCTTTATAAAATGAGACCGGAAGAATGTAAGTTGATTATGATTGATCCTAAAATGTTGGAATTCAGTATGTATAACGGGATTCCTCATCTTTTGACGCCGGTTATTACTGATCCGGCCAAAGCAGTTATCGGTTTGAAATGGGCTGTTAAGGAAATGGAAGATCGATATAGAGCAATGGCCCAGCTTAATGTTAAAAATATTACCGGATATAATCAAAAATTAGAGGAGTTGCGTACAAACGGTAAGAAGGTTTCGCGAAGAGTTCAGACCGGATTTGAACCGGAAACAGGTAGGCCGATATTTGAAGAACAAGAGCTTGATTTAACCCCAATGCCTTATATTGTAATTGTGGTTGATGAAATGGCTGATTTGATGTTGGTGGCAGGCAAAGATGTTGAGGCCGCAATTCAAAGACTTGCGCAAATGGCTCGTGCTGCCGGTATTCATCTTATTATGTCAACTCAAAGACCTTCGGTTGATGTTATTACCGGTACTATTAAAGCAAACTTTCCGACACGTATAAGTTATCAGGTTACTTCAAAAATCGACAGTCGTACAATCTTGGGCGAGCAGGGCGCCGAACAATTACTCGGTATGGGTGATATGCTTTATATGCCGGCAGGACAACGTCCGCGACGTGTTCATGCTCCGTTTATTAAAGAAAGTGAAATTGAAAAAATTGTTGAATTTTTGAAAAATCAAAGACAGCCTGAATATGTGGAAACAGTTACCGAAGGTGAGCTTACCGATAGTAAAACATCCGGAGGTAGTGCGGTGTTTGATAATACTTCTATGGGCGGCGGTTCCGGTGATGAGGATTTATATGCTCAAGCCGTTGAGATTGTAAGGACTGATAAAAAGGCTTCAATTTCATATATTCAAAGACGTTTACGTATCGGATATAATCGTGCTGCTTCAATTATTGAACGAATGGAAGATGAGGGTATTGTTTCTAAAACCGATCATGTGGGAAGACGTGAGGTTTTATAAATTTGTAAATTCTTTAATAGTTTGGGCCTGTAAATAGGGATTGCATTGTTTTTCTTCTTTTAAAGTAAAGGGAAAAACGTGGCCTGTGTCGTCTAAATTTGATTTAGCCTTGGTTAGGTATTTGATAATATTTTCGTTTGCCTGATTGTGATGATAGGCAAAGTTGGCAGCATGAAAAGTATATTCATGACCCGGATAAAACAAAACATCATCAGGAAGGGCTTTTATTTTTGATAATGATTTAAACATTTGTTGGGGTGTTCCCTCAAAAAGACCTCCGATACAAAGGTTGAATAATGTATCACCGGTGAATAAGGCTTTGTCTTTTTTAAAATAGTAAAGAATATGGCCTTGTGTATGGCCGGAAACATCGATTATTTGAGCAATGGAATTGCCTAATGAAAATGTATCATTGTCTTTAATAAATATTTTTGAGCTTTCTATACGATGTTTATCTGCCTCATTACATACTATTTGAGCATTGTATTTTTGTGCTAATTCTAAATTACCGTCGGTGTGGTCAAAATGGTGATGAGTGTTTAAAATATATTGAGGGGTTATGCCCAATTCATCGCATTTTTTTATAATTGGAGAGGCTTCCGAAGGGTCGATAATCGCGGAAATATTTGTATCGGTATCTGTCAAGATATATGAATAGTTGTCCATAGTGCCGGCACGACATAATACATAATCAATTTTTAGCATTTTATAAAATTTCCTCTATATTTATTTCATCAATTTGTTCGGTGTTCAGAAATTCTTTGGCAAAGTCTGTATAAAGGTTATTTTTGATGAAGATGTTATATAAATCGGCATCTATTTTTCCTTCATTTTTCATTTTTTGCATTGTTTTCATTATTTTAGAAAGTTTGTTGCCTTTGGAAAAAGGAGTTTCTTTTAAAACTAAAGATGCAAAAATGCTTGCAAAGGTAATGATTTTGGTAATTATGGTGATTTTGGAATTGTCATTAGGAGTTGATTTTAAGTCTCTTAATATTTTTTCATTAGTTGAGATAATTTCGTGAATATCAGAATATTCGTTGGGAAAAGGAAAGTCAGATAAAATATTCGAGGTGTTGAGTGTATATTCTTGTATTTTTTGACGTTCGTTTAAGTTAAGAGCGCCGGTTTTTGTTTTTAAGTTTGAAAGTTCGCCCTTGTTATATATATTTGCTGTTTGTTCGGGACGATCTTGAAGTAAATATTCGACTTGGTTATGGGTGGTTGCTTGGTTATCCATATCTTGTAATTCGGCAGGAGATAAGCCAATAGAACGATCGAAATACCGGATGAAAGATTGTTCGGCTATTTTATCTAATCGTAAAAAGTCTTCTTTTGTTAAATCTGAAAGACTGTTATTGCATTTTCCGATAAAGTTAAAATCATTGTTAAGTTTTTTTACTTTTTCGACAAATTCGGCTTGAAGAGTTTCTTTGTCTGCGGTGTTGTTTAAACGTTTTTGTAAGTATTCAATATGGGCATCTCGTCTTAAAATTTCAAATCGTTGTCTTATTTCGTGAATACGATTGTATACGGTTTCAAGTCTTGATGTTTTATTTAAAATATGATCCGGAATCATTATTTTACCACAGTCATAAAGCCATGATGCAAGATTAAGTATATCCCATTCCGAGTTTGTCATTTCAAAGTTTTTGAATTTTTTTTCGGTAGATGAACTTAAAAGAATTGCCAGTTGTCGGGCAATATGAGCAACATGATTGTTGTGTGATGCTCTATGAGGTGTTTTAATTTGTATTGTTTTTGATAAAACCGATACAAAGCTTTTTAAAAATTTGTGATAGAGTTCATTTATTTGTCTGCGTTCTAATAATACAGAAATCAGTTGACAAATTGAGATAATTTTATTTTGGATTTCTTGTGAAAAGGTTATTATTTTACCGGATGGTGATTGAGCATTTATAAAGTGAATTATTGAGATTATATCTCCGTTGCTGTTAAAAAGCGGAAAACCTAATAAAGAAACCGAGTTGTATTCATTAATCAGATCAAATTTTTGAAAAAATGAGACGTCTAACAGGGGCTCGTTATGAATGTTTGGAGAGTTTATAATCTCGTTTGATATTGCGCAGAGCTCTAAAGGTTTTTTCTTTGATTTATTTTTTATATCAGGAATAAAAATCGGAGATCGTATTTTGTTACAAGATGTGCCTTGAATATCTAAACGGAGAGAATTTATTTTTATATGTTCTAAATTGATATATTTTGTAGAGGTTACATTATAAAAAAAGAATCCGTCTGCATTCGCAAAATCGGCTGCAAGATTGAGAATTTTGACAATAAGTTCTTCTTTTTTGTCGTTATTTTGAATTGATGATATTATTGAAAAAATATTATCATAATTTGAGATATCCAGCAAAACAGAACTCCGTTAAATAAATTTATAATAGAGTAAGTTTATATCTTTTGGAAAAAAAATCCATAGTTAATTGATTTTTGAAATTAAATATTTAATATCATCCGAACCAAGTTCTTCATTATCTCTTATATAGCTTAAAATTCTTTCAACTACTTTGTGTTTGAAGGTTTTTTTGTTTGATCTGCCACAATCAAAACGAATTTCACGAACAATTTTTAGAGCTGAAAAAATAGCAGGGAACATCGATTTTGGAATAAAGGCCTTGCGTAAAAGATTTCTTATCATGAAGTCTGTTTGTTCGTTAAATAGAATTTTACGAACTTCCGATATCGGTGTTTCTGACATGTATACCAAAGCATATTCGAAAAAGCTTAAATCACCTAAACAGATTGATCTCATTATTAAACCGGGAGTTAATCGATTAGCTTTATATAATTGATGAACAAGTTCTTCGGTTTGTTTGTCGGAAGAATATTCTTCGGAAATGGTTAAAGTAATTTTTTCTTTAACATCTTCTATTAAATTAGAAGCTAAATCTTTAGGAAGATTGTGATTTAAAATAAGATGATTTTTTAAGTTGTATGATAGTTTATCTACAATTTTTTCAATAATTGAAACAGGAAGCTCCGAACGATAAATCATGCGTTTTTTTATTTCTTCATTGTCGGGATATTTTGTTGTCAAAGTATCAAAGGTTGTTTCTTCTATGGATGCGCCTTCATTAGATATTAAGGTTGCAATAACATCAGAAGGGCAGTTGTTTACGATGTAGTCGGAAATATCGGAAGAAATATTTTGTCGTGATGAAACAGCGTGTTGTCGGTTTAATTTTTGCGAATCAATAATTTTTATTAAATCTTCATCAGTTAAAGACGGATATTCTTGAATAAAAGAAAGAGCAACATTGTCGCTATCGTTTATAATATTTTCAACGATATCTTTTGGTAAATTTGAACAATTTTTAAGACTGTTTGCCAGAGTTTCTCTGACTTTTATTTCCGTATCTTTTACCATAATTCGGAAAATATCTTCGGCCAATTTTATTAAATTAGGTGTAATTTGGCGGTTATTGTATAGTGTAGATACTTTTGAGGCAATTACACTTTTATTTTCAACTGACGGGTTTTGAGCTAAATTAAGGACATCTTGGCTATTTAGGCTGTTTTCATTCATAATATTTTCCGGATTATAAATTTTTTAAATACTTTTTATATTTTTTTATAACATTGTCGGGAATTATTTTATCAGTTAAAGTTGATTTGTCAATCTCAAGCAATTCATAATATGCAAGAGTATAGTCAAATAAGCCCGGATAGTTTTCTAAATTTGAAGCTCCGTAAGTGTATGGAGCTAATAGATGTCCGACCAAATTGTTGTTCATTTCTCTGAATTCTCGTCTGAAGTTGCGTAATTTATTAAAGCTGGGGGCAGAATTTATTCTTAAAGCATAGTCTTGGATGGAGCTGTATAGATCCGGATATATTTTTATGCGATAAGAGTTATCTTCGGTTTCTCCGATAGGCTTTAGTCCTTTGGTGGTATGCCATTCTAAAATTTTGTATAATGAATTTCCTTCTTTAACTATTCTGGAAGCTCCCCAGTTGGTTTCGATTGCTGCTGCAGTTATGATAATTGAAGGAGGAATTCTATCAATTTTATCTGATAAAAGATATATCAGATAGGAATAACGATCATTGTCTTTGAGTCTGGTAAAAGCATCATATTTTTCTGCCAGTTTTTCGAGTTGTTTAATATTTTTAGAAGAAAGTTTTTTTTCTTTTTCAAAAGTTTCTTGAATTGCCAGTAATTTTTTGCGTTCTATTACAAGGTCTTCATTTAATTTCAGAGCCAAAGGAATCATTATTTTTAAGAAGAGATTGTTACGTTTTTCTTCGTCAGTTATTTTTTCATAGCCGATAGGAAAATTTTTTAAGAAAATACGAGGATATTTTCTATCATCCAATAAGAGATAATCTTTGATGTCGCCATTGTAATTTACTTCTTTGTATAAGGCTTCAAGTTGTTCTACGGTAATATCTTTCAGCCATAAATCTTGAGCTTTTACCGGAAAAGATAAAAGCAATAATAAAAATGTAAATTGCAATATTTTATTCATTTGTTTCATCTATGTTGCGAACTTCTTTAACTTCGGAAATATAGGTTTTTAAAATGCGTTCAACGCCTTCTTTTAAGGTGCGCATGGCGTAAGGACAACCTTTGCAGGCTCCTTGCATTTCAACCAAGACAATACCGTTTTCAAAGCTGATAAATTTGATATCTCCACCGTCTTTTTTGACGGCAGGTCTGATACGTGCATTGAGTAATGCTTGGATTTGTTGAGTAATATCATTATTTGATGTTTCGGTTGGTAATATTTCTTCGCCGGTTGAAAGATAGTCCATTATTTCTGCCATAATAACAGGTTTTATATCATCCCAAGAAGTATCGTTTTGTTTGGTGACGGATATCATGTCTGCCGTTATGAATAAAGAAGCTATTCCTCCGATGTCAAAAATTTGTTCGGCTAAAGGCGATTTACGAATTGATTTAGCATCAACAAATTCGGCAGAACCTTGTTTTAGCAACGGTTGCGGAGGAAAAAAGTTGATAACGTTAGTATCAGGGGTTTCTTGAATTTCTATAATCATTGTTTGGTATCCGTAAAGGTGTTAAGTTTGGTTATTATATTATTTAAATTATCTAAAGCGCGTGAAGCAAGATAATTTAATGAAATAAGATGATTTGGCGCAAGTGATGATTCTTTTGCGCCATTTTTTATTATAAACGGTTCTAAAATACTTGCAGTGTTAAGGTAGCTTAACATAGATGTCCATTGAGGATAAATATCATATCTTATCATAGCATCTTTAAAGTCG
This sequence comes from Alphaproteobacteria bacterium, assembly GCA_045633825.1. Classification (GTDB taxonomy): domain Bacteria; phylum Pseudomonadota; class Alphaproteobacteria; order RF32; family CAG-239; genus CAZU01. The sequence goes on from JAZQZB010000013.1 coordinate 24,848, forward strand.
TGGCTTAAATCGCGTAGAATTAAAGAGTAGGCATATAATTTGCCTTTTTCATAATAAAATACTTGGTCGGCGTCTAAATCAATCCATGAAGAAGAGTTTTCTCTTATATGTGTCTCGGTTTTGTTAATATTTTTTTCTAAATCTTTTTTTACGAGTAACAATATAAGTTCTAAATTTTTGGCAGAACGATTTAGAATAGTATTTTCTGCAGCAATTTCCTGATTGAAAATATTATATTTTTTACGTCCTTTTTTGTATTGAGTATTTGATGAGGTTACGGGAAGCAGTTTGTTTTGTGGTGAAAATAACCAAATATTTCCCGGATATTGTAAGAGTTTGGTTCCGTCTGTTAGGGCTTTTCGGGAAGAATCAGAAGCTTTTTCATAAGTTAAAGAATCAAAAGCTCGTGCCATTTGAGAAATAGTCGACATTATGCCGAGTTGAAATGAGGGCATATTATCTAAAATGTATGACGGAAATAAAAATGGTAAATTAGGTGTCCATAATTTGTGATGAACTTCACGATTGATCAGGTAACTCATCGTGTCGATTGAAGCAAGTCTTCCGTCAGACGTTTGCGGTTGATAGTTGGCTGAAGTATCAATTTTGTGAATAAGCATGCCGCCAATCGGATAATATAAGAAAAGGATGCAGAATAAAATAATTAAAGCAACTTGCCACCAAGAGGTAATTTTTGATTTCAGGTATTTTCTTATATTGTGATAAATATTTGTAACCATATTAAAAAATTTTATTGCGTATGGTTTTATTTTTTGTATATACGGCATTATTTTATTAAAATATGGTTTTACCTTATTAAGATAAGGTTTGAATTTATTCAGAAGTTGTTTAATTTTTTTCTTTGGCATCGGATAATTCCTTTTTAATTAAATGCGCCACAATTTCTCTTAAATTTATTACGTTGGTCACTTTAGCACAGAAAATAAAGGTAATAAAGCCTAAAAAACATATAATGGAAAATAAAGCTAATTTAGGCAAGATGTTTAAGTGTAACCAATTTTCAAAATACAGATTAAGGAAGTATTGGATTAAATATATTATTAAACTCATTATAAGTGAACATATACAAATTTTTATAACTTTTATTACCAATTCTTTCGGACAGCTCCAAAATTTTCGTTTTTTTAAGCCATGAAGATATTGCCAAAGTGATACAAAAGCCGCAATGGTGGTGGCGGTGGCAATTCCGACATGGCCGAAAGGTTTCATTAGTGAAATAGCAAAAATTAAATTGGTTATTAGTACAACCATACTATATTTTACAGGCGTTTTGGTGTCGCCGCGGGCAAAAAAGTTTGGTGTTAGTGATTTTACCAAAACATAGGCTGGTAAGCCGATAGCATAAACAATGACGGCTTTTGATGTCATAATGGTTTCTTCTAAACCGAATTTACCATGTTGAAACAAAATATTGATAATCGGTTGAGCTAATGTTATCAGTGCAAAGGCTGCCGGAATCGATAAAAGTGCGCCATATTCAAAGGCTTTGTTTTGTACTTCGACAGCTTCTTTAGTTTTATTTGCCGTAATGTGACGAGATAATACCGGTAGTACAGCAACGGAAATGGCTGCTCCGACAACGCCTAAAGGAAGTTGTTGTAAACGATTGGCATAGTATAACCAAGAGATTGCTCCTGTTCCGACTAATGATACTAAAATAGTGTCTACAACCATGTTGATTTGATAAATGCCGGCACCTAAAACACCCGGGGCAATGCGTTTGAATAAAGTTTTAATTTCAGCATCTTTGATGATTTTGAAAATCTTAAATTGCGGTTTTATATATATTTGTTGACGATGAAGAAAGAACATCAGCCATAATATTTCGATAAATCCGGCCGTGGTAATACCGATTGCAATACCGTGAGCCGGAGATGGGGCAAAAGGTACAAAAACAAATATTGATAGAATCATCATTAAATTTAAGATTACCGGAGCGGCAGCAGGTGCGGCAAATTTGTTAAGTGAATTTAGGATGCCGGATTGAAAAGACACAATGGAAATAAACAACAAAAAAGGAAAGGTTATGCGGGATAGTTCTATTGCCAAAGATATTTTTTCCGGATTATCGGAAAATCCCGGAGCTAATATTGTAACTACCCAAGGCATCAGATATTCAACCAAAGCAACAAACAAACCGACAAAAAATGCTAAAACGGATATAGCTTTGGCTGCAAATAAAACGGCTTGTTTTTTGTCTTCGCATACCAGTTTTTGTGATAACATCGGAACGAAAGCGGTGGTAAAAGCCCCTTCGGCAAAAAGTGAGCGAAATAAATTCGGTAATTTGAATGCCACAAAAAAAGCATCGGAAACTAAACCGGCTCCTAAAAAGTTGGCCAAAACCATGTCACGAAAGAAGCCTGTTATACGTGACAAAAGAGTAAAACCGCCAAAAGTTGCTATCGATTTAAATAAGTTCATTTTTTTATATATCTTTTTGTTGTTTTTTTCATATGAAAGTATATAACATATTTTTTATAATAAAACAAAAAAGATAAAATATTGCATAAAAAGATATTGTATGTTACAATAAATAAAAGCCTTACAAAGGAGAGGTTATTATGACAACAATGAGGGAAATTACATCAGGATATAGCCTGTTAACTAGCGGAACATCAAGGTATGCAAAAGTGGTGCTTGATACGCGTTATGTTGAGGATTTGATTGCCGGGCAAAAATGTATCGCTGAGGGGCCGGTAAGAGAAGCTACCCCTGAGGAATGTAAGAAAATATATGATTTTGTCAGACCGCCTATGAACCCTAATAATAAAGAATTGTTACGCTAACAGTAAAATGAACAATTAAAATAAACCCCCGAAATTTTCGGGGGTTTATTATTATTACATAATTTCAGGTTTGGCGCGACGACGGGCAATCGGATCTAAAATACGTTTGCGAAGGCGCAAAGTTTTTGGAGTAACTTCCAATAGTTCATCGTCTTGAATATAGGACAAACCTTGTTCTAAAGACATTTTTCTTGGAGGAATCAAGTCAATAGCTTCGTCTTTGCCGGCAGCACGGATGTTGGTAAGCTGTTTTGCTTTGCAAGGATTAACCTCTAAATCATTCGGTTTGGTGTGTTCACCGATAATCATACCCGTATAAACAGGTACACCGGAATCGATAAACATAGGGCCTCGGTCTTGCAGTTTCCATAAGGAATAGGCTACTGCATCACCGGTTTCGGATGAAATCAAAACACCGTTGCGACGGGAATTGATTTCGCCTTTATATGGTTCGTAGCATTTGAAAAGTCGGTTCATTACACCTGTGCCGCGGGTATCGGTTAAAAATTCGGAATGATAGCCGATAAGACCACGAGAAGGGGCATTAAATATCAAACGACATTTATTACCGACTTGTGACGGTATCATATCTACCATTTCCGCCCTGCGTTGACCGAGTTTTTCAACTACTGCACCGGAAAATTCTTCATCAACATCAACTACAACTTCTTCAATAGGTTCTAAAAGCTGACCATTCTCATCTTTTTTCATTAAAACGCGAGGACGAGAAATTGATAATTCAAAACCTTCACGACGCATTGTTTCAATCAAAACACCAAGCTGAAGTTCGCCGCGACCGGCAACTTCAAAAGCATCAGAAGTATCAGTGCGAGAAATTTTCAAAGCAATATTACCTTCGGCTTCTTTGCAAAGTCTGTCCCAAATCATGCGAGATGTAACTTTGTCGCCTTCTCGGCCGGAAAGAGGAGAATCGTTGATTGAAAAAGTCATGGCTAATGTCGGTGGGTCAATCGGTTGAGCTTTAATTGCTTCGTTTACATCAAAAGCACAAATTGTATCGGCAACAGTACCTTTTACTACTCCGGCAACGGCAATAATGTCACCGGCATGTGCAACTTCTAAACTTTCGCGATTTAGACCGCGATAAGCTAAAATTTTACTGATGCGAATGCGTTCAACTTCTTTATTTTCTCCATTTAAGATTTTTACGGTATCATTAACATGTAAAGTTCCCGATTGGACTTTGCCGGTTAACAAACGTCCGATAAATTTGTCAGCTTCCAAAGTGGTTGCAAGCATCGAAAAAGGTGCATCAGGTTGACAATCAGGAGCCGGAAAATACTCACAAATTTTTTCAAAAAGCGGGGTTAAGTCTTTTTTTTCGTCTTCTAATTCATTAACAGCCCAACCGTTGCGGCCGGAAGCATATAAAACAGGAAAGTCAAGCTGTTTGTCATTAGCGTCCAAACTTACAAATAAATCGAAAATTTCGTTCAAGACTTCATCGCAACGGGCATCAGCTTTGTCTGCCTTATTAATAACAACAATCGGGCATAATCCTAATTTTAAGGCTTTGCCAAGTACGAATTTGGTTTGAGGCATCGGACCTTCGGAAGAATCGACTAACAAGACAACACCGTCTACCATTGATAAGATACGTTCTACCTCTCCTCCAAAGTCAGCGTGTCCCGGTGTGTCAACAATATTAATATGTGTACCATTCCAATTTACCGAGGTGCATTTTGAAAGTATGGTAATTCCACGTTCGCGTTCCAGTTCGTTACTATCCATAACGCAGGTTTCAATTTGTTGGTTTTCTCTAAATGTGCCACTTTGTTTTAATAATCCGTCGACCATTGTTGTCTTTCCGTGGTCAACATGGGCTATGATGGCAATGTTTCTCATATTCATCTTTTCTTTTTCTCCTAAAGTATCATCATGTCATAAAATGCTTACTTATGTACCTTATTTTGTACACTGCGTTCGCATTTTATTTCCAGCATGACACTTTATGAGAAAAAAGGTCATGCCCTAAAGTATCATTATGTCATAAAATGCTTGCTTATGTACCTTATTTTGTACACTGCATTCGCATTTTATTTCCGGCATGACACTTTATGAGAAAAAAGGTCATGCCTTAAAGTATTATCATGTCATAAAATGCTCGTTTGTGTCCCTTTATTTGTACACTGCAAAATTAAAATAACTTCCGGCATTTACTTTTATAAAAGAAACGTAAAAGTGACATGATGTTATTATCTAAAATTTTTTACAAAATACACTTATGAAATTAAATTTCAATAAAAAAATCAAAAAATAAAAAAAGAAGAGGAAGAAGCAAATTATGCTTTATCAAAATGGAACTCCAATATTAGATAATGCTACTCTTTTTGCCTTAACACTTCTTAACGGAGTGTTTTTAACGACAGGCGAAGTTTTGTTAATGAGCGAGAAGCGATAGCGCAAAGAAGCGAATATTACAAAACGAGTGACCGCAGCGAGTTAGTGAACGAAAGTGAACTTATCGAGCAAGACGAACTTTAGTTCGATCCTTGCAGATTATAAACAAAAAGCTCCCTTTTGGGAGCTTTGAAATGGTGCGAGTTGGGATTGCTAAGTAACAACAACCATTGTTCTGGTTGTTGTTGTCTGCAAAATCTTGGAAAATGTTAGTAAGCCAAAATAAAAGCGAAGCATTATTGAAGGCGAACTTACATTCCCAAGCGGGGCCCGTCCCCAAGAAGACGAGCTTGAAAAGCAAAGTCTGATTGGATAGAGCAATAAAAAAAGCTCCCAAAAGGGAGCTTTGAAATGGTGCTCAGGGACGGGATCGAACCGCCGACACGAGGATTTTCAGTCCTCTGCTCTACCAACTGAGCTACCCGAGCATTGTCTTTCGTTTGACAACGAAATGCTTTATAGAACATATTTTTTTTGTTGTCCAGCAAAATTTTTATATTTGTATATTTTTTTAATTAAAGAAGAGACTCTTATATTTTTAAAAGGTTATCTTTTGTAAAAAATATTTATTATATCGTTGATGGATATAACGTTTTTTGTTTTAAGGTTTTAGGTAAATAAACTTTAGTTTAGATAAGTTGTAAAAAGGTGGGTAAATAGTTATTTTTTTTATTATTAAAAATGTTTTTAGGATATTAGATAATGCGAAAAATAATGACATTGGTTTCTATGTGTTCGGTGGCTTCATGTGTCGGTTTGTCTGATAGTTCATCATATTCGGCAGATTTGCAAAAATGGGTCGGAAGAAGTGAGTATCAGCTTTATAATGCTTGGGGAAATCCGGAAGATGAGTTTTTTGTTACGCCGGATAAAAAAGTTGTTGTTTATATTCAAAGTTCGGTGTCCGGTGATTCGGATTTTTATGAGAATGAGCTTTATTATCAGGGAATGGGCGAAAATAGGGGATTTTTGAGTGATTTGTTTGGACCACCAAAAGAAAAACAAATTGATGATTATTATTGTAAAACAAGTTTTGTGATACAAGATTCGATAATTGTTGATTATAATTTTAATGGTGATTATTGCGGTGGGTGATTTAAAAGAGAAACACCTCTTCCTGCCTAAACAGGTAGAGGTGTTCGAAAGCTGAATTAATATTGGAAATAATCGCGGGCATCTTCTTGCCTTTCAGCGAGTTCTTGGTCTATTATTTTCACTGTCCACCGACAACAAGCCGGTGTGATCTTTGAAAAATCAATGTCGAAATCACTGAAGATGCACTCTGCACTTAATTTTTGCGCATCGTCAATTTTTCTTCCCATTTCTTTCAGCAACTCTGTAGGTAGAGTAGGAATGGTCTCTTGAAGATACTCTCTCTGTTTCTGTGTCAGACTCCTTCCGTTTGCTTTTCCGCTTTTCTTTTTTTCTTTTGCCATAACTGATTGTTTTTAAAATGTTAAACATATATGGCTATTCTGCAAAAGCAGAAGATTGTATTACATAATATAGCCATAATTATTTTTTTCAATAGACTGATAATATCATATTTTGGCTATTGTGTCAATGATACATTAATAAAAAATATTTTCTTTCTACCTTTCACAAACAATAAAAAATACCCACCTTTTTAGGTAGGTATTTTTAATTGGCGGAGAGGGTGAGATTCGAACTCACGGAGGGGTCGCCCCCTCGACGGTTTTCAAGACCGCTGCATTAAACCGCTCTGCCACCTCTCCATTTACAAAATCATGCGGTTCGAGAATTCTTTTATATTAAAGATTTTCAAAGGTCAAGAGTTTTTTACATTCTTTTCTTATAAAAATCATCAATTTTATAAAATATCCTTTCAAACATTTTGAACTCATTCTGAAGATGGAGTTCTTTTTTTGTATTTCGGCTGTAATAAAAAGGTTTAGAGGTAAATTTTTATAGCATATAAAATTGCTAAATGAATGGGGTAATATGCATAAAATATCCACCAAGGTTTTAAGAATCGTTTGGCTTTGGGTGATTTTGACAGAGGTAATAAAAATATAAGGGTTGTTAGGCAACTTATAATTGAAGCCGGTATTGAAATGTGTAGATTTATTAAAAAGCCTAAAACAAGACTGGTAATAGCAAATATTTTGTTTTTGGTCTTAAACCAGCCATAAAAACTTAAGATATATAAAAGTCCGAAAAATTCGTAATCAGCTAAAAATGACAGCATTAAATTTATTAGGAGCAGATAAAATATTATGATAAAGCGAATTTTTTTATCTTTAATCTCATTATTTATTTTATTGATGCCGTAAATCGTTATCATACCGAGTAACAATGTCCAAAAAATATTAAACGGAAGTACGGAGTTAACCGATAGTTTTAACGGAATTAAAATTAAAGATGTAGTTACGGCAAAAGCAAAAAGGCGAGTAATATATTTTTTGAAACTGACATTTTGTGTTAAGTTAAAAACCATTAAAAATACAAAAATCGGAAAACTTAAACGCCCGATAAGCCGAAGAGATGTTTCAAAAGTCGGAGTTAAAATGTATCCGATATGATCAATGGTCATTGTCAAAATGGCAATGATTTTTAAGATGTCTTGATTTATTTGTAAAGTAATTGCTTTTTTCATGTGTTGTAGTATGTTTGAGTTATATTTAATATTTAAGATAAATCTAAATAGTTCATAAAAGGTAAAAAATGAAAATTGTTAATATAAACGGGCCGATAAATTCGGGGAAATCTACGGTATCAAAATTGTTGATTGAAAAGATTGGCAGGTCATTATTTATTGAAGTAGATGATTTGCTTTCAGATGAGGAGCAAGAAATTTTAGGTTTAACAATGGAAGAGGGTTGGGGCGAGAGAACTAATCGTTTAAGTAAATTGATAAATCAATATAAAGAAAATAAACAATATGATGTGGTTGTATTTGCTTATCCGATAACTCGAAAATTGTATGATGAATGGAAAGCTTGGGAAGATAAGAATACTTTGTTTATTAATATAACTTTGTCGCCACGTTTGGAAGTATGTTTGAAAAACAGAGGGCAAAGAGAACTTGAAGAATGGGAAATAAAGAGAATTAAACAAATGTATGATGAGGGGTATAATAATCGTGAGTATGCCGATTTAACTATTGATAATTCAGCGCAAACTCCTCAAGAATCGGTTGATGAAATTTTAAGTTTTTTAAAAATTTAAAGAGCTCGTATCTTTTGGATAGAGCTCTTTAATGGCGGATGTTTCTCGCTTATTTTTTTACAATAAAGAATTTATTGTAATAAGTGCTTCCGAGATATTTGCGAAGAATTGTGTTTTCCTCGTCTGTTATCTCAAAGAAGTCTTGCGACATAGTTTTATAATGTTTAACTTGAATGAGCGGTTTATATCATAGTTTGAACTGTTGGGCAAGAAAAATTTTAGTTGTTATAATGTTTGATAATGTTATAGTTTTCATTATCATTTATAGGAGAAAAATTTTTTAATCTGTCGTTAAAACAGCTTTCATCAATATAGAGTTCATCAGGGTTATTTTTGGTGCGATTTAAAACTCTGGTTTTAGCGACTTTGATATCGCAAATGAGAGTATGAAAATATATTTTATCGGTTAAGGTTTTGGCCCAGTTATAAAATTCTTGTCGAGTTTTAATATCCCAAAATCCAAAATCTAAAATAATATTATGCCCGTTGTTTATTGCTTTTTGAGCTTCGTCCTTGATGTATTGAGTAACTTCTTCACAGCATTTGGCAAAGTTATCAGGTGTTCGGCCGTATCGAGCGAGCATAATTTCATCATGAGTGAAACGAACAGCCGGAAGAGATTGTTCCAGTTGTTTGGCTAAAGTGGTTTTACCGAAGCCCATAAAACCGTGTATAAGATGAATTTCTGCGCTCATTTTATTTTTGTTCCAATCTTTTTTGTAAAATTGCCGCTTCGGCTTTTATCCATTTGGCAATATCAGATGATTGAATTTGAGATAGGGGCATCCATTGATAATCTTCGTGCTCGTCAGAAAGCAGAATGTCGCCTGATATGTAGCGAACGGCAAAAGTTACCCCGTAGAGCATTTTGTTTTCATCTAAACAGTTCCATGCGCGAATAATATCAATAATTTCGCCGGTAATGTTGGCTTCTTCTTTTAGTTCACGATGAAGAGCCTGTTCAAAACTTTCGCCTTGTTCAATGCCTCCGCCGGGGATATCCCATTCGATTTTAGCATCAGAAGAGGTGCGTTTGCGTTTAAGAATGAGAACTTTGTCGTTTTTGATAACTAAAGCTTTGGCCGCTACACGTAAATCTGTCATTTTTTTTATCCTTAACCGTTTGTTTTTTAATAGAGTAGTCGTAAAAAAATTTTTTGACAATAAAAAAGTGATTGACAAAGAAAATTTTTAGAACATAATCAGAACATATAAAAGAACATAATAAGAACAAAAAAACGAGTCGGGGAGATTTTTTATGATAAAAATAAGCGGGAAAGAAAATTTGGTTGTCGGCGGTATTTTCGGTTGTTTAATCGGAGGATTGTTTATTGCTTTTGGCGGTATGGGCAATTTTTGGTGTGAGATGTTGTTTTGGTCATTTGTTTTGTATGTGGTTGCAGTTTATTTTGAAATTGTTCCGAATATGATAAAAAATATGATGAAAAAACATGATTTGTTATCGCAATGCTTGATGTCGTTGGCTTGGGTTCCTACAATCGTCGGCGGAATGATAGTGTTTTTTCTGGGAAGTTTGTTGTTTGTGGACTATAGCGCTGTTGAATTAAGTAAAATATTAATTTGTTCCAAGACAATATTGTCAGGAATGATGATGTTGTCGTTGAGTGTGGTGTATTTTAAAAGATTGAATAGTTTCAGGTTGATAAATTTTTAGTTCTTGACATAGTGGTAAGAGTGTGTATCCATTTATATATTATATAAGAAATGGAGTTGTAAAATGTGTCAAAATAAATATTCAAAAAAATCATATAAATTGATGAAAGCTTTTCAACAAGATGAGCTTAACAGCGCGGCAATTTATGCTCATTTTGCGCATTGTGATAAAGATAAAAAAAATTGCCAAATTTTGCAGCAAATTGCTAATGATGAGGCTCATCATGCAACAGTATGGAAAAAATATACCGGTAAACATATGCGTCCAAATATGTTTAAAGTGTGGTGGTATAGAATTTTGACATATTTATTGGGATATACCTTTGTAATAAAACTTTTGGAACTTCATGAATATGATGGAATTAAAGGCTTGGAAGAATTGAAAAAGGAAATTCCCGAAGTCGAAGATATTATCAAAGATGAGCAAAACCATGAAAAACAGCTTATTGATATGCTTGATGAAGAAAGATTGAACTATATCGGGGCAATGGTGTTAGGCTTGAATGATGCGTTGGTAGAGTTGACCGGTGCGATTGCCGGTTTGACTTTTGTGTTGATGAATACTACTTTGATTGCGATGTCGGGAGTTATTACCGGAATTGCGGCAACTTTGTCAATGGCGGCATCAAATTATTTGGCTGAGCGAGCTGACGGAAATCCAAATGCTTTGAAGGCTTCTTTTTATACCGGAATTGCTTATTTGGTTACAGTTGTGTGTTTGGTGGCTCCTTATTTGCTGTTTCCAAATGAGATGTTTTTGTGGGCACTTATTTGTATGATTGCGATTGTGGTGTTATTAGTATTTGTGTTTAACTTCTATATTGCCACGGTTAAATCAGAGCCGTTTTTGCCCAAATTTATCGAGATGTCGGCAATCAGCCTTTCGGTTGCCTTAATTTCTTTCTTAATCGGCTTGGCAGCTAAAACGTTTTTCGGAATAGAAATAGGATAAAATTTATTTTGTAAAAAGTTTAAAATTTAAAATTCCTTCTTATCTTTTAGAGATATGGAGGAGTTTTTTTGATGAAAATATATGTAAATGATAAAATGCAAAAGGGGTATGTTTATGAAACGACCGAGCCGGAGGGAATAAATTTTGCTAAAGGGTTTGAGCCGGAATTAACACCCAAGCAAATGTTAATGTTGGGAGTTTTTGAAGGGCATTATCTTAATGATTGTAGAGCAGAGTTTCCTTCAACTTGGTTTGAGGGGGCAAAATTATCGGAAGGTAAGGCGGATGTAACTAAAAATTGTTTTGGAGTAAAATCCAGACAAGATTTGGATATTTGGCGGAAAAAAGGGTGGATTATTGAGCCTGATGTCCGAGGTTGGTTTCAATGGTATTGCAGATATTATATGGGACGCAGAATCGAAGGGGTTGATAAAATTCAGATTAAAAGATGGAAGGCTTTTCGACGACACAAGGTTCAACTGGAGCGAAACTGCGCAATGATGGATTTTGATTGTCGAAAAAAACAGCGTCAAGCCTTACTTCAGTGGGCTTATAATCCGTTTTTTTGAAAATAATGGTTCGAGATAGAATAATTTGTTTGACAGTGAATTTGTTTAGGCATATTCTGTATCTGCATTGGTTGATTACCAATGTGAGGTTTAGAACCCTCTTTGAACTCGTCTTTAGTGTATAGGACGTTAAATTTTGCACGCCTCTGGTTATTTATATAAATGACTGGAAGGCGGTAAAATAAACCTTGCGGTCAATATACCGTACTATTTGTTCAATAGGTTCTAACTTCCAGTCGCCTCTAATCAAGGCGATTTAATTTTTGAACTAAAAGAAAGGAAGTTAAAATATGAAAAAAACGTTATTATTGGCAGGTGTTGCCACAGCGTTGTTTGCTATAAATGCTAAGGCCGTTGAATTTAAACCTTATATGGGATTGGATTATGTTTATTCAGATGCAGGAATGAAAGATAATGCTGATGTAGTTTATGAAACAAAATATAATTCATTTAAATTTGACTTAGGTGCTAAATTGAATAAAAATTTTGGTTTAGAAGTTTTTTATCAACAATCAGGCGAAGAAGATAAAAAGCACGCTACGGCATCCATTTTGGGTGCGAATGCAGAAATATCAACAGAATTTAAGGCATATGGTGTTGATGTAATAGGATATTTGCCATTAACAGATAAATTAGAAGGTCTAGGTTCTGTCGGTTTTGCAAAATATGATTTTGAGGCTGAATACAATTTAATCGGTGTGGCAAAAGAAAAACAAGATGAAGACAATGTAGGAATTCGCTTGGGATTAGGTTTGCAATATAATCTTACAGATAATGTTGCTGTAAATGGTATGGCTCGTTATGTTAAAATAGATGATTCTGATAGTGATGTTGTTGAGGATATAACAGAATTTTCTATCGGGGCTAGATATTCATTCTAATTAAATTTCATGAAAAAAGGCGGGGAAAATCCTCGCCTTTTTAATTGAAGTTATATAGTGATTATTCTTCGTCGCCGATAGTTTCTCCGCCAATCATTTCGGCACTTAAATGGCCTGATTCAGCTTTGATTTTATTCTCAATTTCTTCAGCGATTTCGGGGTGATCACGTAAAAATGTTTTGGCATTTTCACGACCTTGACCGATTTTGTCGCCGTTGTATGAGAACCATGCGCCCGATTTTTCAATAACGCCGGCTTTGACACCCAAATCAACGATTTCGCCGGTTTTGGAAATACCTTCACCATACATAATGTCAAAATCAACAACTTTGAACGGAGGAGCAACTTTGTTTTTGACAATTTTGACTCGGGTTTGTGAACCGATAATATCTTCTTTGTCTTTGATTTTGCCGATTGAACGGATATCAATACGAACCGAAGCATAAAATTTCAAAGCATTACCGCCGGTGGTGGTTTCGGGGTTGCCGAACATAACCCCGATCTTCATTCTTATTTGGTTGATGAAAATTACCAAAGTGTTTGAGCGGGCAATGGTTGAAGTAAGTTTGCGCAATGCTTGAGACATTAAGCGAGCTTGTAAACCCATATGGGAATCGCCCATTTCGCCTTCGAGCTCTGCTTTCGGAACAAGAGCTGCAACAGAGTCTACAACCAAAACGTCAATAGCCCCCGAGCGGACTAAAGTATCGGTAATTTCAAGGGCTTGTTCGCCGGCATCAGGTTGAGAGATAAGAAGATTTTCTAAATCAACGCCGATTTTTTTTGCATATGAGGGATCAAGAGCGTGTTCGGCATCAATAAAAGCACAGGTTCCGCCGTTTTTTTGAGCTTGAGCAATAACACTTAAAGCAAGTGTTGTTTTACCGGAACTTTCGGGGCCGTATATTTCGATAATACGACCTTTGGGAAGACCTCCGATACCTAAAGCCATATCAAGTCCGAGTGAGCCGGTGGGTACTGCTTCAATATCAACATGGGCATTGTCTTGCCCCATTCTCATAATTGAGCCTTTACCGAATGCTTTTTCAATTTGACTTAAGGCGGCGTCCAGCGCTTTATCTTTATCCATAGTTCTCTCCGTTTATTAAAAAGTTTCTTAAAATAGAATCGATATCTATAAGTATAATGTTCTATTTATGTTCTTTTTGCAAGAACTTTTTTTGATAATTTTTTCTTCTCGGATAATATTTGTTATTAGCCCTTGAATTTTCAGTGTTTTTATTTTCTAAACCTTCTTTATATTCTCCTAAAGCGGCGGTTATGGCGGCGCCGAAAATCATTACTGCCCAAGTAAAGTACAGCCACACAAGAAGAACGGGAATAGCGGCTAATGCTCCGTATAAGGTTGTGTAGGCAACTGATGAGGCAATAAATGTTCCGAAGAATTTGCGCATAATATAAAAAGCAATAGACGCTATAATTGCGCCGACAAAAGCATGAATAAATCGTACTTTTTTATTGGGGACCAAAATATATACCAACATTATTGCGCCTAAAGTTAAAAGGCTTGGTAATATTGATGATAAGAAAAAGTCAGTTCCCATATATTCAGGCATAAACTTTTGCAAAGTATAAAAATACCCCCTCAAAGAAAATCCGACACCATACAAAAGAGGACCTAAAGTTATGATTGTCCAATAAAGAGTGATTTTGGTTTTGATACTGCGAGGTTTATAGACTTTGAAAATGTAGTTGAACGAATTTTCAATGGTCGAGAGCAATAAAATTGCGGTTACGGCGATACCGACAACGCCGACAGTGGTCAGTTTGGCGGTAGCTGAAATAAACTCGTTAAAATATTGACTTATCTCTTTACCGATTGAGGGGACAAGATTTTGAATAATGGTGTCTTGAAGTTGAGCTCTTATTTCATTGAACACCGGAAATGCCGAAAATACAGCCAAACCGATAGCAATTAAAGGAACAAGAGCAATAAGTGATGTATAACTTAAAGACGAGGCTACTCGTAAAATATTATCAGTTTGAATGCGAGATGCTACAAATCGACATAATTTGCCTGTATTGGTTGAAATTGTTTTTATTTTGTTAAAGTTAATATTCATATTTGTTCCATTTCATTTTAAAAAGGTGTTTACAAATGATGACAAATTTTATAAAAGTTTGTATTGAATTGCAATAGAGTAAAACTTTATTGTGTATTGTGTGTGTTACTATATATAAGGAATATTAAATATGTCAAAACTTTTGATGGAAGGTAAAAAAGGCTTAATTATGGGATTGGCTAATGATAAGTCAATCGCATGGGGTATTGCGCAAGCTTTAAACGATCAAGGTGCGCAGTTAGCTATTTCTTATCAAAATGAAGCTTTGGAAAAAAGAGTTCACCCTTTGGCACAACAATTAGATAAAGAACCGTTGTTGATTAAATGTGATGTTTCCGACAGTGCAAGTGTTGAGGCTTGTTTTAAGGAATTGGGTGAAAAATGGGGCAAAATTGACTTTTTGGTTCATGCTATCGGTTTTTCTGATAAAAATCAGCTTCGTGGACGTATGATTGATACAACCAAAGATAATTTTGCTATGACTATGAATATTTCTTGTTATTCTTTTATTGAAGCTTGCAAATTTGCTTCGCCGATTATGAATGAAGGCGGTTCGATTGTTACTTTGTCTTATATGGGGGCGGAAAAAGTATTTCCTAACTATAATATTATGGGAGTGGCAAAGGCTGCTTTAGAAGCATCTGTTCGTTATGCTGCTATGGATATGGGACCGCAAAATGTCAGAGTCAATGCAATTTCGGCCGGACCGATTAAAACTTTGGCTGCTTCCGGTATCGGCGATTTCAGAAAAATATTACATTGGAACGAACTTCATTCGGCAATGGAAAGAAATATTACTCAGGAAGAAGTAGGCATGGCAACTTTGGGTTTGTTGTCGGCTTGCGGCTCCGGTATTACCGGAGAAGTTGTCCATGTCGATAACGGATACCATGTCCAAGGTATGTTGAAAATAAGCCAAATAGAAAATACTGTTAAGGCTTTGTCTGAAATGTAAGATAAAAGTGTTTTGCTTCCTTGTTTTTATGATTTAGGTTTTAAGGAATATATAAATGAGTATAGATGTAAATGCCGTTGATAAAATTGCTTTTTTGTCGCGTTTGAGAATTGAAGATAATGCTAAAGAGGCTACAAAAGAGGAATTTAATAAAATTATTCAATGGGTTGATCAGTTAAAAGAGGTTAATACGGATAATGTAGAACCTTTAATCTCGGTTAATGAAAATACTATTTTGTTGCGTGAAGATGAGGTAACTCAAGGCCAATGTCCAAAAGAAATATTGGCTAATGCGCCAATGAAAGAATATGGCTATTTTGCCGTACCTAAAGTTGTTGAATAGGAAATAAAAAATGACTGATTTAACAAAATTGACTATTGCTCAAGCTCGTGAAGCTATGAAAAATAAAGAGTTTACCGCTGTTGAATTAACGCAGGCATATATCAAAAACATGGAAGCAAAACGCGAATTAAATGCGTTTGTTTGCGAAAGCACGGATAATGCTTTGAAACAAGCTGATTTAAGCCAGATGAAAATCGAAAAAGGTTTGGGTGGAGATTTGGAAGGTATTCCTTTGGGGGTAAAAGACTTGTTTTGTACCAAAGGGATTGAAACAACAGCTTGTTCAAATTTTTTGAAAGGTTTTGTACCTCCTTATGAATCGACCGTTACATCAAAACTTCTTGATGCCGGTGCTTTATTTTTAGGTAAACTGAATATGGATGAGTTTGCTATGGGCGGAAGTAATGAAACTTCGGCATTCGGGCCGGTGGTTAATTCGTATAGTAAAGATGTTAAGTTGGTTGCCGGAGGTTCTTCCGGCGGCTCGGCAGCGGCAGTCAGTGCAAATATGTGCGCAGCTGCAACCGGTACCGATACCGGCGGTTCTATCCGTCAGCCATCGGCTTTTTGCGGAGTTACCGGTATTAAACCAACATATGGCAGATGTTCTCGTTATGGAGTGATTGCTTTTGCTTCATCATTAGATCAAGCAGGCCCTATAGGAAAAGATGTGCGAGATTGCGCAATTATGCTTAAGAATATGGCGGGTTATGATGCAAAAGATGCTACTTCGGTAAAAGCTGAAGTTCCTGATTTTGAAAAATTCCTGTCCGGCAATATTAAAGGAATGAGAATCGGAATTCCTAAAGAATATCGTGTGGACGGCTTAAACGAAGATGTGGCTTCTTATTGGGATAAGGCTGCCGAAATGCTAAAAGAAAGAGGTGCTGAAATTGTTGAGGTTTCGCTCCCTCATACTAAATATGCTTTGGCAACTTATTATATTATCGCACCGGCTGAAGCTTCGAGTAATTTGGCTCGTTATGACGGTTTGCGCTATGGCAACAGGGTTGACGGCAACAGTATTGATGAGATGTATATTAACTCTCGCAGTAAAGGTTTCGGTAAAGAAGTTAAAAGACGCATTATGATCGGAACTTATGTTTTGTCGGCAGGTTATTATGATGCTTATTTCTTAAAAGCACAAAAAGTTCGCCGTCTTATCAGAGATGATTTTATTAAAGCATTTGAAAAATGTGATGTGATTTTAACTCCGACTTCTCCTGTTTCGGCATTTCCTATCGGTGATAAGACAATGCAAGAAGATCCGATAGCTATGTGGCTTAATGATATTTATACCGTTTCGGTATCATTGGCAGGGTTGCCGGCAATGAGTTTACCTATCGGCTTGGATAAAAATGGCTTGCCTTTGGGTATGCAAATTATCGGTAAAGCATTTGATGAACAAAGTGTGTTTGAAGTTGCTTCAGCTTTGGAAAACGAAGCCGGTTTTGTGGGAGTGAAATAAGATGAGTGCATTGATATTAAAAGGTAAAAAAAATGACTGGGAAATGATCTGCGGGCTCGAAATTCACTGCCAAATTATTTCCAAATCAAAAATTTACTCTCCGTCATCAACCGCATACGGTTCTGATGTAAACGAAAATGTATCGTTTATTGATGTTGCAATGCCGGGAATGTTACCATCTTTGAATAAAGAATGTGTGCGTCAAGCAGTCAAAACAGGTATAGCACTGAATGCAAAAGTTAATAAATATTCGGCTTTTGCTCGTAAAAACTATTTTTATGCCGATCTTCCGCAAGGTTATCAAATTACACAAGACAAATTTCCGATTGTGGGCGAAGGTGTGGTAAAAATCGAGCTTGAAAATGGCGAAACCAAAGAAATCGGAATTGAGCGTTTGCATATTGAACAAGATACCGCAAAATCTATTCATGATATTTCGCCGACGAAGACTTTTATTGATTTTAATCGTGCCGGTGTGGGTTTGATGGAATTGGTTACAAAACCTGATTTCAGATCACCGGAAGAGGTTGGGGCATTTTTAAGAAAAGTTCGCTCTATTGTGCGTTATTTGGGTACTTGTGACGGTAATATGGATGAAGGTTCTTTGCGCTGTGATGCCAGTGTTTCTATTCGTCCGGTCGGAGAAAAAGAATTTCGTCCGCGTGCCGAGATTAAAAATGTTAACTCGGTTAAGTTTGCTTGTCAGGCGGTGGAATATGAAGCAAATCGACAATTCGAGATTTATGAAAATGGCGGAACAATGGAACAGGAATCTCGTCAGTTTGATCCGATAAGCGGCGAAACTAAATTTATGCGCAAAAAAGAATATGCTCATGAATATCGTTATTTTCCGGAACCTGATTTATTGCCATTGGTGTTAACTGATGAATTTATTGCAGAAATTAAGGCTGATATGGTTGAGCTTCCTGATGAGAAAAAAGAGCGCTTTGTTAAAGAACTCGGTTTGACATCTTATGATGCCAAAGTTATTTGCGAAAATAAAGAAACTGCCGAATTTTTTGAAAGAGCTGCCAAAGGTCATGATGCTAAAAAAGTGGCAAACTGGCTTATGGGTGACTTTTTTGCTATGCTTAATGAAAAAAAGTTGACTTTGGAGCAATCACCGATTTCGGCTGAAAATTTGGGTGAGTTGGTTGAGCTTGTAACTTCAAATGTCATCAATGGTAAAACCGCCAAAGATGTTTTTGAAATTATGGCTGAAACAGGCGACAACCCGACCAAAATCGTTGAGGAAAAAGGCCTAAAACAAGTTACTGATACCGGTGCAATCGAAAAGATAATTGATGAGATTATTGCATCAAATCCGGATAATGTGGCAGTCTATAAAGCCGGAAAAACTAATCTTATGGGTTGGTTTGTCGGTCAAGTGATGAAAGCATCTCAAGGTAAAGCTAATCCTGGGGTGGTGAATCAAATCCTTAGTAAAAAACTCGTATAACAGTACATCTAAAGCAATTTTACGGGGAAGTTAAAAATTCACGTAGGTCTATCTACGCTAAAATTTTTACCTCTCCTAGAAATCGCTCTATCTGTATTATTCTCCGAGTTTTTCAAAAAAACTCGTATAATAGCACATTTAAAGCCAAAATTTCAAATAGCCGGCTCGGTCATGTACTTCTTTTGTACACTCGCTCGCCGGCTTTTTTATTTTAACTTTATCTGAACTATTCTCCGAGTTTTTTAACTCGTATAACAGCACATCTAGGAGCAAAAATTAAAAAATAACCGGCTCGGTCATGTACTATTTTGTACACTCCGCTTTCGCCATCTTTATTTCTTATTATATGCACACGCCATCTAAAGTTTTTTAAAAAATTCGGATAATGTTTAGTTATAAAAAAAGGCACCAAACGGTGCCTTATATTATGCTCTTTTGCCGTAAGACAGAAGTTTGTTTCTGACCATGCCTCGTAAAGAAACTTCCGGTCTTGCACCATAGTGAGTGATTATTTCGGCTGAAGCAATGGAGCCTATAATAGCACAAGTCCCCAAAGAACGACCTTGAGTCATTCCATATAAAAAGCCTGCTGCATATAAATCACCGGCTCCGGTTGTATCAATTACATTTTCAACAACTTCGGCTTCAACAAAAGTTTTGGTGCGTCCGTTAACAATAGCCGAGCCTTTTTCGCTACGAGTAATTGCGGCTATTTCAACATGAGGTTTTATTAAATCAAGACATTTGTAAAAATCTTCACCTTTAAATAAGGCTTTGATTTCGGCTTCGTTAGCAAACAAAATATCAACATTTTCTTTGATAAAGTCTAAAATGATATCTTCTTTATTTTTTATACAGCTTATATCTGACAAAGTATAGGCAACTTGGCGATTATATTTGTGAGCTAATTCAGCTGCTTTTTTAGCAATGTCCATACCGTTATCATAATCTAAAATGTAACCTTCAATATAGGTAATGCGACTTGCTTTGATAATGTTTTCGTCAATATCATTTACATTAAGGTGAGTATTTGCACCAAGATAGGTAAACATTGAACGTTTGGCATCAGGTGTAACCAAAACGATTGAGCGGCCGGTCATCGGACCCTCATTTAATGGCGGAGTAAAAAAATCGACTCCGGCAGCACCGATATCTCTGGTAAATTCTTGCCCTAAAACATCATCATGAACTTTGCCGATAAAAGCAGGAGCGCCACCTAATGACGCAATGCCTGCAACGGTATTTGCCGCAGAGCCTCCCGGTACTTGTCGTTCAGGTACTATGTCAGCATAAATTTTACCGGCATTTTGAGCGTTTAATAAGGTCATGCAGTCTTTCGGAAGATTGCGTTCGGTTAAAAATCTGTCGCCGACTTTCGCTAAAACGTCAACAATGGCGTTGCCGATACCGACAACATCATAATAAGTTGCAACTTCAGTTTGCTTAATCATTATACCTCTCTAATAAGATAAAAAACTCCTCTTTCTTTGCCAAAAGAGGAGTTTTTAATTGATTTTGTTAAAAATTACTCATTTGCGTTTGGCAAATTTTTAGCATTTTCTTGAGCGTATTTAATCCATTTTTCATCAGCTTCATCTTCAGGAGTGATAGCTTCTTGCGGACATTCCGAAATACAAACACCGCAATCAATACATACATCAGGATCAATTACCAACATGTTTTCAGCTTCACGGAAAGCATCAACAGGGCATACTTCTACGCAAGATTTACATTTTACGCAAGCATCATTAACAACAGATACCATTATATTAAACTCCAGTTAGTTATTAAAAAAATCAGCCTCTAATTTAATCAATTTGCAAAATAAATCAAGTATAATCTTGCAATGATCAAAAAAAGTTACTAACTATGGATATAGTTGTAAATTATTTAATATTATAGGGAGTAATTGTTTATGTCCGATAAGATTGCTTTTCAGGCTGATGTCAGTAAAATGCTCGATATTGTTATAAATTCGCTTTATTCCGAAAAACAAATATTTTTAAGAGAGTTAATTTCAAATGCTTCTGATGCGTGTGATAAGTTAAGATATATGGCTTTGACTAATCCTGATATCGCTAAAGCTTCCGGTGCATTTAAAATAATTTTGAAACCGGATCAAAAAGAAAATACTTTGACTATTTCGGATAACGGAATCGGTATGAATAAGCAAGATTTGATTGAACATCTGGGTACAATAGCAAAATCAGGTACTGCCGATTTTGTTAAAAATGCTTCGGATAACGGGTCCGTTTGCGAGCTTATAGGTCAATTCGGTGTAGGTTTTTATTCGGCATTTATGGTGGCTGATAAGGTTGAAATCGTTACTAAAAAAGCCGGTGAAGACCAGGCCTGGAAATGGGTTTCTAATGGAATCGACGGTTTTGAAATTACTGAAGCTAAAAAAGATGTTAATGGTACAGATATTAAATTGTTTTTGAAAAAAGATGAAAAAAATTATGTTGATACCATTTATTTAAGACAAATTGTCAGAACTTATTCCGATCATATCGATTATCAAATCGTGCTCGATTTGGATAAGGTCGGCGAAGAAGTTATTAATAAAGGTTCGGCACTTTGGTCCAGAAATAAGGCTGAAATCACTAAAGAACAATATCGTGATTTTTATCAGCATATTTCTCATAATTTTGATGACCCGTGGTTAACTCTTCATTTTAAGGCAGAAGGTAATTTGGAATATACCGGATTGTTGTTTGTTCCTCAAAAAGCTCCATATGATTTGTTTCAGCCTGATAAGAAAAATTCGTTTAAGCTGTATATAAATAAAGTGTTTATTTCCGATAAAATCGAGCAACTGATGCCGAATTATTTGCGCTTTGTCAAAGGGGTAATTGATAGCGCGGATTTGCCGTTGAATATATCTCGTGAAATGTTGCAAAATTCGCCGTTGATGGAAAAAATTAAGAACGGTACGGTTTCGCGTTTGTTAAAAGAATTGAAGAAAAAAACCAAAGATTATGATGATTATATCAAATTTTGGAAAAATTTCGGTATTGTCTTAAAAGAGGGTATTTACGAAGATATTAAAAATCGTGAAGATATTGCGACAATTTCGTATTTTTATTCGACAAACGATAACGAAAAATTGACTTCGCTAGATGAATATATTTCTCGTTGCAATAGTGAACAAAAGGTAATTTATTATATTACCGGTGATGATATTGCCGTATTGCGTAACAATCCGCAGTTGGAAGCTTTTAAGCAAAAGGGAATCGAAGTTTTGTTGATGAACGAACCGATTGATGAATTTTGGCCTCAGGTTTTGCCAAATTATAAAGGTTATGCCATTAAGCATATTTCTCAAGCAGATATTGATATGAGCTGGAAACGTGAAGAGAAAAAAGCAGATGAGGGAAGCTTAAATAAGCTTTGTGAATTTATGAGCGAAGTTTTGAAAAACGAAGTCGGTAAGGTTGTTCCTACCGAAAAATTAACTTCTTCGGCAGTAAGTTTGACCGTTGAAGGTGGACAAATGAGTCTGCACTTGGAAAGATTGATGCGTAATCATCAACAACAAACAGCTTTTGCTTCGACCAGAATTTTGGAACTTAATCCATATCACGAATTGATTATAAAATTAAGCGATATGGTTATGGATGAAGCTAATAAATCAAGAATTGAAGAAATTACTAAAATTTTGTTTGATCAATCAAAAGTAGCAGAAGGCGAACCTGTATCTGATCCGTCTTTTTATGCTTCAACTGTGGCTAATTATATTTTGAAAGCATTAAGTTAATTAAATTTTATCTTTTTTGTGATAATAAAAGAGCATAATTGAAAAAAAGGAATCGATTATGCTCTTTGTTTTTTGTGCATTTGTTTTTGGTTTTTGCGTCCCGTATATGGCAAGACGGTTTAATAAATTTATGCCGGCAACCTTTGCCGGAGCTTTGGTTGAGCTGTTCAGACATGAAAAAAAAATGAAGGCTATCAGAAAAAATAAATTGTATAAAAAATTTATGTGGCGCTCGTTAATGTGCGGGTTGATAAATGCGTTGATGGTTTTTTTAGCTTTGTATTTTACTACAACAATAAATCCGGAATTTTTAACGTTGTATATATGTTTGTTGTTGCTTATGGCTGAAATCGATTTCAGAAGTTTGTTGTTACCGGATATTTTGACAATACCGTTGTTGTTAGTCGGTTTGTTTGTAGCTTGTTTTAATATGAGCCCGATTTTGATAGAAGATAGTGTCGTGGGTGCATTAGTCGGTTATTTCTTGCCGGTTTCTGTTACATTGTTAATCGCATGGTATAAAAAAGATGCTTTTGGCGGCGGAGATATAAAATTGTTGTCAGCATTAGGAGCTTGGCTCGGGGTTGAAAGTTTGTTGAATGTTATTGCCGTGGCATCGGTTTTGGGTATTGTATACGCCTTATTAAAACGAAAATCATCATTGGCGTTCGGACCGATGATCGCTATTGCGGGAATTGTGGTAGCAATATTGAAGTTTTAAGTTTTGTGGAGAAAAGAGATGGTTGAAACTAATAAAAAAAGTAAAAAATCAGCAGTTGGTAAAAAATTTGTAAAAAATTTGTATTATGACGATGATCAAAGACGTTTAACCAAATTGGTTACGGGCAGAAAATTTGATTTGTTTATTATGTGTGTTATTTTGGCTAATGCGATAGTGCTGGGCCTGATGACTTCTCCGACAATGGATTTTTATTTCAGTAATATTTTATATTTGTTGGATAGAATATTTATGGGTGTGTTCATTGTCGAAATGTTGTTGAAAATGTTTGCATTGAAAAAGAAATTTTTTAAATCCGGTTGGAATATTTTTGATCTGACAATCGTGGCTGTTTCATCAACACCTTTCTTAAGTTCATTGATAGTATTCAGAACATTCAGATTATTCAGGTTGTTTAAGTATGTGTCAAGATTGACAAAAATGGATAAATTGATAGGCGTGTTTTTAGAGCTGTTGCCGTTATTTTTTGCTTTTTTGGGAATCTTTGTAATTTCATTTTATGTGTTTGCAATTTTAGCGGTTAATTTTTATGGCACAACCTTTGCAATGTTTGCTGATTTGGAAGTAGCAATGTATACATTGATAAAGATTTTTGTTGTTGATGGTTGGATGGGTATTGTCGCCGGTCAGGTTATGGTTTATTATCCTGAAGCTTGGTTGTTCTTCGGTAGTGTGGGATTATTCTCATTTTTGTTTGTAACAAGCTTTTTGGTGGCATCAATTACTCAAACATTGGTATTGATGAAAAAAGAAGAAACAAAATAGCTTTTGTTGTTGATATAAAAAATGCTCTTGTGAAAAAGGGCATTTTTTTTATAAGCCGTCTCTTGACAAGTTAAATTTTGGTAACTAACTAAAAGGATAGCGTAAATTAAATATTATGGAGTATATAAAAAATGAAAATCAGACCTTTGCATGATAGAGTGTTAGTTAAAAGATTGGAAGAAAATACCAAAACTGCAGGCGGTATTATAATTCCTGATACGGCAAAAGAAAAACCTTCGGAAGGAATTGTTGAGGCTATCGGTGACGGATATAGAGTTGAAACAGGACAAGTCGTTCCTTTGAATGTTAAAGTCGGTGATAAGGTTTTGTTCGGTAAGTGGTCGGGAACCGAAGTTAAGGTTAACGGTGAAGAAAGACTTATAATTAAAGAAGCCGAAATTTTGGGCGTTGTTGAAGAATAATTTTTTAATTTACAAGGAATATTAAAATGGTAGCAAAAAATATTGAATTTGGTACTTCTGCCAGAGAAAAAATGCTTAAAGGTGTTGAAACTTTGGGTAAAACGGTAAAAGTTACATTAGGACCTAAAGGTCGTAATGTTATTTTGGATAAAGCATATGGTGCACCAAAAATTACTAAAGATGGTGTATCGGTTGCTAAAGAAATCGAACTTACCGATAAATTTGAAAATATGGGAGCTCAACTTATTAAAGAAGTTGCTCAAAAAACAGCTGATAAGGCCGGTGACGGTACTACAACAGCAACAGTTTTGGCTGAAGCAATTATTAAAGAAGGTTGCAAAGCTGTGGCTGCCGGTATGAACCCGATGGATTTGAAAAGAGGTATTGATTTGGCAGTTGAAACAGTGGTTAAAGATGTTAAATCTCGCTCGGTTATGATTAAAGATTCATCTGAAATTGCTCAAGTCGGTACAATTTCGGCAAACGGCGATAAGTCAATCGGCGAATATTTGGCTAAAGCTATGGAGAAAGTCGGCAACGAAGGTGTTATCAGCGTTGAAGATGCTAAAGGTTTGGAAACAGAGTTGGATGTGGTTGAAGGTATGCAATTTGACAGAGGTTATTTGTCTCCGTATTTTGTTACAAATCCCGATAAAATGATTTGTGAATATGATGCACCTTATATTTTGTTGTATGATAAAAAAATTACCAATTTACAGCCTCTTATTCCGGTTTTGGAAGCAGTTATGCAATCAGGTAAGGCTTTGATTATCGTTGCTGAAGATATTGAGGGTGAGGCTTTGGCTACTTTGGTTGTTAACAGATTGCGCGGAGGCTTAAAAGTTTGCGCTGTTAAAGCTCCGGGTTTTGGCGATAGAAGAAAAGCCATTTTGGAGGATATTGCTATTTTGACCGGTGGTCAGGTTATTTCCGAAGATTTGGGTATGAAACTCGAAAATGTTGATTTGGTTATGCTCGGTACGGCAAAACGTGTTGAAATTTCAAAAGATGATACCACAATTATTGATGGTATGGGCGAAAAAGATTTAATTGCAGCCAGAGTTGCTCAAATCAAAAAACAAATTGAAGAAACAACCTCTGATTATGATAGAGAAAAATTGCAAGAACGCTTGGGTAAACTTTCCGGCGGTGTTGCAGTTATCAGAGTAGGCGGCGCATCAGAAGTCGAAGTTAAAGAAAAGAAAGATCGTATTGATGATGCTTTGCATGCAACCAGAGCAGCTGTTAAAGAAGGTGTGGTTGCCGGTGGCGGTTGTGCTTTGCTTTATGCTACAAAAGCTTTGGAAAAAGTTAAGTCTGTAAATCAAGATCAAAAAGTCGGTGTCGATATTATTCGTCGTGCTTTACAGGCTCCTATTCGTCAAATTGCCGAAAATGCAGGTGTTGACGGTGCTTTGATAGTCGGTAAATTGTTGGAAAGCACAGATACAAATTATGGTTATAATGCTCAAGCGGGTGAATATACCGATATGATTAAAGCCGGTATTATCGATCCGACCAAAGTTGTCAGAACTGCTTTGCAAGATGCTGCATCTGTAGCCGGTCTTGTAATTACTACAGAAGCTATGGTTGCCGAAGCTCCGCAAAAAGAATGTGGTTGCGGTGGTCATGCTGCGCCTGCAGGCGGTATGGGAGCTATGGGTTTTTAAGTTAAAAAACTTGTAAAAAAAGAAAACGACAGCTTTTTTAAGGGCTGTCGTTTTTCTTTGTGAGTGTTTGAAAATCAGTCTGTTGTCCAGATGTAGGTGATATCCGGAAGTTGAGGATTTTCTTCTTTAGCTTTTCGGTAAGCCTTTTCTACTTCAGGGAAAAGACAATCATCTTCGGAGAGTGAATCCTGATACTCTTTTATGAGTTCAGGCACTGTTTCTACCATTGCTAATTGCTCCACGTCGGTAAGTGATTTGGTCATCACAACCTTCAAAAAGAGAGGGTTTTTTGACTTAATCATCTTAATAGTGACATATCCTGTAAGAGTCATTTTTGGAGCAAGTTTTAACAATGTCTCGGGGTAGTTTTTCCAGAGTTCGTATTGTACAGCAGGAGGAACAGTTTTTTCCTCGACGAATTTTAATACAATACCTTCTTCTACTTCGATTTCGTTTACGATGAAATCGAGGATGCGTGATTCACTAAGAGTCATAATCGTTGATATGTTTATTTTTTTATGTAAGTTTTTCGATTTTGATTTGTAAGTATTTCGATAAACAGTTACTTTTTATACACGTTAAGAAGTATATTGAAAAGCTGTTATATTTATAAAAATACCGACAATAATCAAAAAAGAATGATGGGATATTATCATTTATTCGGGTATTTTGCAACAATTTTTATTTCTTATTTTTTGATTTCTTGTTCTAGCTCGTTGACAAAGTAAATATTAGTATGTAGTATGTCTTTTGTTTTTTTTGATATTTAATGAGGTACCTGATTTAGAATTATGACACCCGCTTATATATATGTAATAAATATTGCGTTGGTTTTGTTTTTGGTTTTTGCTAACGCTTTTTTCGTAGTTTCAGAATTTTCTATTGTTAAAATCAGACGTTCAAAACTTGAGGAGTTGGCTCATCAGGGAAGTAAACGTGCAAAGATTGCTTTGAAAATAAATGACAGATTAAACACTTATTTAAGTGCTATTCAGTTGGGTATTACCATTGCTTCACTCGGCTTGGGTTGGATTGGTGAACCTGCTGTTTCGAAGCTTTTGGAACAATGTTTCGGTTTTTGGTTGTCTGATAATTCTGTGTTGTTACATTCTATAAGTTTTGGGGTGGCTTTTACTTTTATTACGTTGTTGCACGTTGTTTTGGGGGAATTGGTGCCAAAGTCTTTGGCTATTCAAGATACGGAACGTTATGTTTTGCGAATCGCTCCTGCTTTGTATACTTTTAACAGAGTGTTTTCACCATTTATTTGGATTTTTGATCATGTATCAATTTGGATTTTGAAGGCTATGGGTGTCAGACAAGCCGTTGAAGATGAAAATGCTCATTCGGAAGAAGAAATTAAAATCATTATTGATGCTTCACAAGGAGCCGGAATTATTGATGAAACTGAAGGCGAAATTATTCAAAATGCTATTAATTTTTCAGAAATTTGTGCTCATGAAATTATGATGCCCAGACAAGATATGAAATGTCTTTATTCGCATTATTCTTTTGATGAGGCTTTAGAGTTTATAAAAAAACATGCGCATAATCGTTTTCCGATTTGTAATAAAGATCGTGATCATGTGGTCGGTATGATCCATATCAGAGATTTTTTGGAACATAGCAGTGAAAAAACAGACAAAGATTTCTTAAAGAAAATTTCTCGTAAGATTTTGTTTGTGCCTGAAAATAAGTCTATTTCCGAAATATTGCAGGAAATGATGTGTGAAAGAATTCATTTGGCAATCGTAGTTGATGAATATGGCGGAACAGCAGGTATGCTCACAATGGAAGATATTTTGGAAGAGCTGGTCGGTGATATATTAGATGAACACGATGCTCCAATGTGTGAGCCGATTAAAAAGATTGATGAAATGATTTGCGAATTTGACGGTACGGTTTTAATTGAAGATGCTTTTGAATGTATGGAGTTGCCGGAAGTCGAACATGAAGAATCAACCGTCGGCGGTTATGTTTTCGGTTTGTTGGGACAACTTCCCAAAATCGGCGATAAGGTTGAAGATGAATATTGTTTTTATGAGGTTATGGCGGTTGATAATATGCGTATAACCAGAATAAAAGTCAGTAAGAAGAAAAATGTTACGGAAGAATCTGAAGATGAATAATAAAAAAGGGCAGTTTATAATAAATTGCCCTTTTTTTGGATATTTGTTTTTTAAGTGATTGTTATTTAATTTTGGTTATGATCATTTAATGTAAAAAATATCAGAATGACAAAAGGTTGAATTTGGAGTGAATTATGAGACTTGATAAAATCTCGGTTAATTCGGATTGGTTGAAAATAACGGCATTGATTTTGATGACGACAGATCATATTGCCAAGATATTTTCATTAATTCCGTTGAGTGATGTTTTATAGCTTTTCGGAAGTATTGTTTTCCCGATGTTCTCATTTATTTTGATGTATCATTTGTATAAATATCAAATTTATAAAAAATATTTGATTCGTTTGGGAATATTTGCCGCTTTGACATTTCTGATAATGCAATTATTGCAAGTGGCAGGAGTAAATACAGCCGGTGTTCCGTTTAATATTTTATATATGTTTTTTGTTTGTGTTTTAGCCTTGATGTTGAAAAAAATTGTTGAAGATAAAATAAAAAACAGCTTAAAGAAAAATCTTGCGGTTTGTTTGGTGTATATTTTTTGCGGTGCTTTGGTTTGCAGATTATCGTTGTTTGCGTTTGCATATATTATTTTGATATATTGCTTTTTTGAAAAACCGAGCAAAATAACTTTTATTATGCTGTTAGTTTTTGCTTATTTGGTATATTTGGGAGGAATAGAGGGTATTGTTGCTAATTCGTATGTATGTGCAATAACCTTTTGATATTATTTTATTTTTAATTGTTTTTTTGTTTAAATGCTTTACAATTTTCTTATAAGTGGTTGATTTTGTGAGGATTGTGATTTGTTTCAAGGTGTCAGATTAAAAAATAATCGTACAGAGTTTTGTGTTTATGCGCCTAAAGCTCAAAAGTTGGAACTTTGCTTGTTTTCCGATGATGAAAGCAAGGAAACAAAAATTCCGATGATAAAAGATGATGAAGGAATTTGGCATATAAAAATTGATGGAAATTTAGAGGGGCAAAAATACGGATATAGAAGCCATGGTGAGTATAATCCGGATAATAAATGCTTTTTTAATCCCAATAAATTGCTTGTTGATCCGTATGCTTATGAAGTTACAAGGAGTTTGAACAGCTTAAGCGAAGAAGAAAAAAAGGCACTGTGCGGTGATAACAATATAGATACCGCAGATATTGCACCCAAAAGTGTGGTAAGGTTTTTGGACAAGGCATCACTGGAGAAAAAATATCCTTATTTATATAGAAAACCAAAGATAGAATGGGGTAAAACTCACATTTATGAACTTAATGTCGGTAATTTTAGTGCTGAACATCCGGATATTGAACAGGGAAACAGAGGAAAGTTAAAAGCTGTTTCGGATATGGCTGATTATTTTAAGTCTATGAGTTATAATCAGGTAGAGTTTATGCCGATTACTCCGACAATGGTGGGTAAGCAAATTGTGAAAGATAAGGGATTGATTGATCAGTGGGGGTATAATCCGATAAATCATCATGCGATTGATGCCAGATATGGTAGTATATATGATTTCTTGTCTGTGATAAATAATCTGCATAAAAACGGTATAGAAGTTTGTATGGATGTGGTTTATAACCATACGGGTGAATTTGGCCCGGATTTGTACTTGTTGTCTTATAAGGGGTTGGATGCCGAAAGTTACTATCGCTATTTGCCTCAAGATAATAAAAGTTTTGTAAATACGACCGGTTGCGGTAACGGATATAATCCCAACACCAAACAAGGCGGAAGGATTATTAAAGACAGTTTGATGTTTTTTGCTGAAACTTGCGGCGTTGATGCATTTAGATTTGATTTGGCCGGAGATTGCGCATTAGATAATAATCTGCAGTTTAATCCGAACGGTAATTTTATGAATATTGTAAAAGAAGTTGCCGAAAAAACCGGTGCAAAAATGAGTGGAGAGCCTTGGAGTGCGGTGGGAGGATATTTTCTGGGTTCAATGGAAGGTATCTGCGAATGGAATGATAAACATGAAAAAGTTTTAAGAAAGTTTATTCGAGGTGAACACGGACAGGTTGGCGCGTTGGCTTATTATATGGCCGGAGGCGGAGTTAATAATAAGATAAATATTTTTACTAAACATGATGGTGTTACTCAATATGATTGGGTTTCGTATCATGAAAAAAATAATTATGAAAATAATGAAGAAAATCGTGACGGAAGTAATGATAATTATTATAGCCCGTCAATCAGTGAAGATGAAAAGTTAGTTAAAACAAAAACAGCACATGCTTTGAATGTTTTGGCCAGAGGTGTGCCGTTGAGTTTGAGCGGTGATGAAGTGTGGCATACTCAACAAGGAAATAATAACGGATATGCTAAAAGTTTTCCTATTAAATGGAAAAATTTGACAGAAGCGCAAAAAGAAAGATATTTGTTTGAGCGTAAAATAAATGCTTTTCGCCAAGCACACCCTGTTTTTTGTCAGGCAGAAAATGTCGGTACCGAAGTTATGCCTAATGGTAAACCAAAATGGGAATGGTTTAATATTAACGGCGAATATATGCAGCAAAATGATTGGGATTTTTATGAAAACCGATTTTTAGCATATGTGTTAAACGGGCAAGATGAAACAGGTAAAAGAATTGATGATGATTTTTTGGTAATGGTATCGGGTAATGCAAGCGGGGATATGGAAGTAAAATTGCCGGATATGCCACATAAGGGAAAGTGGACTTTGGTGTTTGATACTTCAAAATCGTGTACTTATAAAGATGAAAAAGAATATAAAAAAGGTGATAAATATATTATTAAACCACATAGTGTGGCTGTGTTTGCAAATCATAGACCGATACAAAAAGAAAATCAAAATATAAGACCTATGGTCAAATTCAAATCAGGAGAAAGATAATATGACACAAATAAAAGATTCAACGGAACTTGATTTTTGTGATGTTTTATTTAAGCCTAAAAGAACTACTCTCAATTCTCGTAGTGAGGCTGATGTTATTAGGGAATATAAATTTAAATATTATCCGCATATATTAAAAACTTGTGGAATTATGGCTGCTAATATGGCTACAACAGGAACTTTTGAAATAAATAATGTTTTGCAAAAATATCAGGCTATAACCTGTTTGCATAAGCATTATGACTTTCAAGAAAAAACAAATTTTGAATATATTGCCGAAAATTATAATAAAAAAGAAAGTGATAAAAATTCTTATACTTTTATTTCTACCGGCTTGAAAGATGATAAGAAGAAATTGTTTAAGGTTTTGAATGATAATAATTTTAAGATTGATAAATTGTGTATTGATATTGCTAATGGCTATATTCCGAAGCTACTTGAATTTGTCAGAGAAGTCAGAGCAGAATTTCCTCATTTGTTGATTATGGTCGGTAATGTTGTTACCGGCGATATGACACAAGATTTAATCTTAAACGGCGCAGATATTGTAAAAGTCGGAATAGGGCCCGGTTCTGTTTGTACCACAAGAAAACTTACCGGTGTCGGCCGTCCGCAACTTTCGGCAATATTAGAATGTGCTGATGCGGCGCATGGTGTCGGAGGGTTTGTTTGTGCTGATGGCGGTTGTACTTGTGCCGGTGATGTGGCAAAAGCATTTGGAGCAGGTGCCGATTTTGTTATGTTGGGCGGAATGTTCGCCGGAACAGATGAGGCTGCCGGAGAGCTGATTGAAAAAGTAATCCAAACGAACCAACTTATGAAGAGAGATGAAAAGAGCGAAGAATTGTGCTTTTTACAAAAAAAAGAAAAATATAAACAATTTTACGGAATGTCGTCGCAATTAGCTCAAGAAAAACATTTCGGCGGTATGGCGTGTTATCGTGCATCAGAAGGTAAGGTTGTTGAAGTTGCTTATAAAGGAAGTGTCGAAAATGTGATTATGGAAATATTGGGCGGTATTCGTTCAACAATGTCATATATAGGTGCCCGAAGATTAAAAGATATTCCGAAATGTACTACTTTTTATCGAGTTAATCGTCAGCTTAATGAAGTTTTCGGAAAAAGTTAAATTTTAATTGGTTTTGTGAGATAAGTCAGAAGATGTTTTAAAATGGAAAGAGGATAGTGTTTTTCCTCTTTCTTTTATTAATGTAATTGTAATAATAATTTTTACAAAATTAGACAAATATATTTGCCACATCGATATGTACCAAAGAAGTAGAGATTTAAAGAACCACCCGAAAGGGTGGTTCGTTTATTTAAAAGTGTCATGCTTCGTGTGGCGCTGTGTGTTAAAAAACAAATGTCATGCCTTGAGCGAGTAAAATGAGCGAGATTAGGCATCTTCGATATATTTAAAAAATTCGAAGATCGCTTGAATTTTTTGCTTTGCAAAAAATAGCGATGACAATCTTTGGCTATTTAATCTAATTCGAAGATCCCTTGTCGTTTTCTTAACGAAAACGAGGGATGACATAGAAGAGCCATTTCTCGAGCTGATTCTTCACAGGCTTCGCCTGTTCGCAGGCAAGCAAGGAACAACAAAAAAAGACCTACATAAAGTAGGTCTTTTTTGTTGGCTCCGGCTTCTAGCTTACTAGGCTCACTTTGTTCGCCAAGTGCGCGTCGGTCACTTGTTTTGTAATGTTTTTATCGCCGATTTACACCGGCTCAAAAAAATAACAAAACGACGCCTCTTGTGGTAAAAACAACAAGAGTATTTGTTGTTTTTATCCTCGAGCTGATTCTTCACAGGCTTCGCCTGTTCGCAGGCAAGCAAAAAGCCAATAAAAAAACCACCCTGTTGGGTGGTTTTTTTATTGG
>JAZQZB010000014.1:0-12055 GCA_045633825.1 Alphaproteobacteria bacterium
GTAATGAATTTATGTTTTGTTTTTGTAACTATTTGTTTAGCTGTGCTTGATGCAAGTTTTAAGGGAGCTTTTTTTGCTCATGTTTATCAGTTCTTAAAGTATTATGATAAAGATAAATAAAAAGAAAAAGCGCCTTTAATAAAGGCGCTTTTTTTTAGTTTAGTTCAGCTAATTTTTGAGTCTGATCTTCGGTAATTAGCGCATCGACAATTTCACCTAAAGCATCACCTGAAACAACATCATCAAGTTTATATAAGGTTAGGTTAATACGATGGTCTGTAACGCGTCCTTGCGGATAGTTATAGGTTCGGATTCTTTCGGAACGATCACCGCTTCCCACTTGTAATTTTCTTTTTTCCGAATAAGCACTGTCAATATTCTCTTTTTGTTGATCATACAGTTTTGCCCGCAAGTGATTCATTGCCTTTTCTTTATTTTTATGTTGCGAGCGATCGTCTTGACATTGAACTACAATACCTGTCGGAATATGAGTAATACGAACTGCAGATTCTGTACGGTTAACGTGTTGTCCTCCGGCGCCTGATGCTCTATATACATCAATTTTAAGATCAGCAGGATTTATGTATAGGTCAACTTCTTCAATTTCAGGCAAAACAGCGACTGTTGCAGCAGAAGTGTGAACTCGTCCCTGACTTTCGGTAACAGGAACTCGTTGAACGCGATGAGCTCCTGATTCAAATTTGAGTTTGGCAAAAACATTTTTACCGGTAATTTTGGCAGATGCTTCTTTATATCCGCCAAGCTCATTTTCGGTAACATCGTTTACTTCAAAACGCCATCCTTGTAAAACAGAGTAACGTTGATACATTTCAAATAAAACAGCTGCGAATAAAGCTGCTTCATCACCGCCGGTTCCGGCTCTTACTTCTAATATGGCATTTTTTTCATCATCATCATCTTTAGGTAATAATAATATTTTTATTTCTTTTTCCTTTTCCGGCAAGGCATTTTTCAGTTCCAAATATTCTTCTTCAGCCAAATTTCTCATTTCGGCATCAAGAGAAGAATCTTGCATCATTTCTTTGGCATCATTTATATTTCGTTCCAAAGAATTAAATTCTTTTATTGCTTCAACAATAGGCGATAAAGATGCTAGTTCTTTATTCATTTTTATCAATTCGTCAGATGATAATTTAGGGTCGACAATCAGCGATTCCACCTCATTATATCTGTTTACGACATTTGCCAATTTTTCACTGAAGTTCATTTTAATATTCCTTAAACTTGTTTGTTTTTAAGACACGAAAATAGCAGGCCAAAGGCTGCTGCTATTTTCAAAAGTCAATAAAATACCTATAATTCCGGATTAATATATTTATCTAAAAGAATGTTTATCTTTTTTTGAGGACGAACAATATTTGTCAAAACCCCGTTTACATATATATTAACTCCATCATGTTTTCCTACGGATAAAATTTTTCCTTCACCTTCGGGAACTTTATAAGATTCACCCGGTTGCAAAACTTTGCTTAAATATAATTTATCCTTATCTTTTACTTCGACCCAAGTTGTTTTTAAAACCTCAACAAAGACGCCGTTACTTGGAATTTCCTGTTTGTTTAATTTTTCAATCTCTTCAACAGCTTTATTTTCGATTGTTTTTTTATTATCTTCTTTTTTTGTTTCTGTTTCTGATTCTGGTTCTGATGAAGATGCTTCCTGATAAATTTCGTCAGAAATTACGATTTGATTTTCTGCGGGATTTTCTGCTATAGCTTCTTTTATGGTTTCATTATTAAATTCTTCAACCGTAATTATGTTGTCATAGTTATTGATGTTTTCTTCGTTTACAGATGTTGTTGTATCTGATACTTCATTATTTTCATTACTTTGTCCATAGAAAAACCAACCGGCATAAATTAATGCGATTGCCAATAAGCTGATTAAAATGTGTTGAATGTTAGGCATTGTGGCTTCAGCTTGAGGTTCTAAAACATTCATATTTTTTTCTTTAGAAGAAGAGGTTTCTTCTTTATAAAGTTCAATAATATTGTCTCCGTTTAGTCCCAAGAAATTAGCATAAGATCTGATAAATCCGTTTCCGTAAGGAAATACCGGAATTTCAGAATAGTTACTTTCTTCAATAGCATCCAAATAACATTTTCTGATGCATAATTTTTTTGCGATATCGACTAATTTTAACCCCTTTTGTTGACGTACTTCTTTAAGCATAGCGCCAATTCTTGTTATTTTGGGGGCTTTTTCTTTTTTATCATTACCATCCGATAAAGTTTCATTATCTGTTAAAACTTTATTTTCTGTTTCTGATTGCTTTTCTTTTTTCACGTTATAATCTCTTTCGTTACAGGGTTAAATTTATATTTTACATATATTACATATATTTTAAAAAATATCAATAGCATGATCATTTGCATATGCAACTAATTGTGGTCGCAAAGTGCGTTGATTATAATCAAGCAAAGTTTTTATATAGTCTTCTACTTCTTCGGTATTGATAGAGCGTATCATTTTTTTTACTTTTCCGAATGATGCTCCGGATATTG
Organism: Alphaproteobacteria bacterium; assembly: GCA_045633825.1. Taxonomy (GTDB): domain Bacteria; phylum Pseudomonadota; class Alphaproteobacteria; order RF32; family CAG-239; genus CAZU01. The sequence goes on from JAZQZB010000014.1 coordinate 2,526, forward strand.
ATAAATTTCTGTATCCTAAACCGATTAATACTAATGCTTCGATGGGGTTTGAAGCCATTTCCCCGCAAACAGAACAAAATACGTCATGTTCTTTTGCCTTGCAGATAATTTCTTGCAGAACTCTTAAAAAAGGAACGGATAATACATCATATCGTTCGGCCAAGCGATTGTTTGTTCTGTCACAAGCAAACATAAATTGAGCTAAATCATTTGTGCCTATAGATATAAAATCGGCCTCCGGTAATATGGCATCAAGTTGAAATACAACTGAAGGAACTTCAATCATAAGTCCTATATTAACTTTTTTCGGGGTATTTTTTGAGCGTCGCTGCTCTTTTTCTAACTCAATAAGTAATGTTTCTTTGGCATCTCTGAATTCACTTAAATTAGCAATCATCGGAAACATAACATTCAGCTCTTTTCCCGCTGTAGCTCTGATAAATGCGCGCATTTGTTGGCGCAATATGGCGCGTCGATCTAAAGTTATTCGAATAGATCGCCAACCGATGGCCGGATTTTCTTCTCCCGAATATGTCCAGTAAGGGAGCAGTTTATCGGAGCCGACATCAAGACTTCTGAATACAACCTTTTTATTACCGGCTTTATCCATAAGTTTTTTATAATAAGCAACTTGAGTTTCCACATCCGGCATTTTTTCTGCGGCCATAAACGGTATTTCTGTCCTGTATAATCCTACACCGTCACAATTTGTGCTTTCGATATAATCTAAATCAAAATCTAATCCGACGTTGATATAGGTGTTTATTCTTATTTTATCTAAAGTTTTTGGCGGTAATTTTTTCAGTTCGGCCAGTTGTTTTGCCTGAAATTCTTTTTCGGCAATTTTATTTTTAAATTTTTCAATAATTTTTTCATCAGGGCGAATGTAGACAAAGCCTTCGTCTCCGTTTACGGCGAGTATTTCGCCACTTTTAATTTCTTTAAATATACTTTTTATTTTTGAAACAACAGGAATTCCTAAAGCTTTGGCAACGATTGCCACATGCATTGTCGCAGTGCCGTCTTCCAAAACTAAAGCGCGTATTTTATGATAATCATAATCCATTAAATCTGCCGGCCCCATCATTTGAGCCACAACAATAAATGAATCTAAATTCGCCGGCGTTATTTCGCCTGTATCGCCACATAAGTATCCTAATAACCTGTCAGCCACATCACGCAAATCGTGTAAACGTTCTCGAAGATAGACATCTTGTGTTGCCGATAATCGATTCCACATATCTTCATAAGCACGCTCAACGGCAGCTTCTGAAGTAAGTCCGGCTTCAACATGTCCGGCAATTTTATTATACCAACCTTTGTCTTTTGCAAACATTCTGTAGGCATCTAAAATATCTGTGTGCTCACCAATTCCCAGTTTGCTTTGATTAAACTTTTCATCCAAATCATTGTTCATTTGTGTGTGAGCTGTTTTCAGGCGCTCTAATTCAGCGGTTTTATCATCGGCAAAAATTTTGGTAACAGCTTTTCTTCTTCTATGAACAACAGCAGGACCATAACCATATCCGCGACTTAAGGATAATCCTTTAAATACATCTTTGGTGTTATGTCCTTTTTTCTTCATAAAAGAGTTTTTATATTCTCTGACTTCGTCTGACGCTAACCAGTCTGAAAACTCCATCGCTAAAGTTTCTAAAGCGACAACTTCTTCTTTTTTGAAGTTATAAATTTCATTTTGATATAAGCCTAAAATCCCGATGGCACGCCCCCAACGCATAACCGGCACGCCCAAGAAACTTTTGTATTTTTCTTCGTCGGCGGTTTCTCGATATAAAAAGTCAGGGTGTTGCCAAATGTTTTCAACTTCGGTGGTACGCTTGCTTTGGGCAATTCCTCCGATAATGCCTTCACCCACTTTAATGGTAATGTGGTTGATAAGTTTGGGCGAAATATTATGAGATGCAAACAGTTCTATATAATTATCATCAATCAACAAATAACAAACGGAAGCGTCTGCATTAAGTTGTTTGGCAATCATTGATGTAATGGCAGAAAATTTGGCTGAAACAGATTTTTTGCTGTTTAAAATTTTATTAAACAGCTTGGACATTTCGATCGCTTTATTTACAACCATAGGCTTCATAATTTTTTTACCATATAATTTTTTTTACCTTGCGTTTTTACTTATATTATTTATATTCATATTCATCAAGAAAAAAACTGATTTTATTAAGGAGTAAAAATGGCTACAACATATAAAAAAGGCGATAGAGATACACGTCCTTGGGGAACATGGGAGGTATTGGAATCTTCATCTGATTATTGCGTAAAAAAAATAGTTGTAAAACCTCAAAGCATATTATCTTTACAGCTTCATCACCATCGTAGTGAACATTGGATAATTGTTGAAGGTGAAGCCCTTGTGACATTGGGTGAAGATATTTTGGTCAAAAAGGCAAATGATGCAATTTATATACCTTGTGAAACCAAACACAGAATACAAAATGATACCGATAAAGATGTAGTCTTTATAGAAGTTCAAACCGGTGAAAATTTAGATGAAAATGATATTGTTCGCCTTGAAGATAAGTATGGTCGAGCTAGTTAAAAGGATTTTAAATATGAATTTTAAAGATTTAGGTTTAAGTGAAGAAACCGTTAAAGCAATAGATGAGTTTGGAATTGTTGAACCGACATCAGTTCAATCAGATGTTATCCCCGCAATTCTGCAAGGTCGTGATATTTTCACCATAGCCCCGGCTCGTTGCGGAAAAACGATGTCATATGTTTTGCCTCTTCTTGATATTATTAACGCCAAAAAAGCTAAAAATATTTTGATTGTGGCTTCAAATTCACAATCGGCAGTTACAATATCTGATAATTTGGCGATTTTTAATAAATATCACGAAATAAATTCTGCAGCTATTCAAGATGGTCAAGAAGATGTTGCTGATGAAGCAAATGTTATTATTGGTGCGCCGGATTTATTGCTTGATGTTGTAAATAATGAAAAGGTCGATTTATCAAAAGTCGATATTTTGGTCGTTGATGATATAAATCTTATCAAGAAAAATAAACAACTTGAAAATCTTGAAAAAATTTTGGATTTATTACCGTCTGAAAAACAAAATATAGTATATACTAATCGTCGCTCTAAAGAAACTCAAGATATTTTACAAAAAATATTAAAGGCGCCTGAAGAAATAAAGGTTGATAAAAATAAAGAACAAGAAGTTGATAATTCTGTCAAAACTCCGGATATCCGAACGGAAAAAAAGAGTAAGTCTTTGTTTAATGTGGTAGAAGATAAAGAAGCTCTTGATTTGGTAAAAAAATATAATTCATATAACGGAAAAACTCCAAAATTTATATTGATAAAGGGCATAATTGCCGAGGGTGAAGAAAAGTAAATTTGCCGATTGTTAAAAATTAAAAAATACACTTTGAAATCAAGGTGTATTTTTTTTGACAAAATAGTTGACAAAATAAATAAATTATGTTTTTATCCTCGTCATAATTAAAAATTATTTATAAACTAGATGTTTAAAGGTAGTGTGTGAGTTTTATAAGAAAATCCGGATTTCTTTTAGTTCTGCCATATTGTCTCGCACACTGCCTTCCTAATATAAATGACGCGTTTTTTTACCTCGTCATTCACGAAAAACAGGATACAATCCTACATCGTCAATTCGTTTTTTTTTCCAACCCCAACAGTGCTCTTTCGTGCAAAGAAATACTCTTGGGGTTTTTTATTTTAAATATTTTTTTGACAAAATGAATATTTGCTATTGTCTATTCTGTTTATTTGTGATAATATAGCGACATATAAAAATACAATTATGTTTAATTAATTAACTAAAATTTTTTCATTATGGCTGCTAAAAAACTGGCGATGGGAAGTGAGGCGAAGTTGTTCGGAGAGAATAGGATGTTAGCGTATGCTGAAAAGCATGGCTTTACACCGTATCTCGGAACATATAAGATTGTGAAAAAACATTCTTCACATACCCCAAAAGAAATCGGACCTTATGGTCGAGTAAGAACATCTTCGGAAAAAGAGGAGTTCTGCGAAATCTTGAAGGTTGTCGCTCTACGTAAGGGACGTACTCCCGTAGAAGGATATCTGGTTGGATATTCTTCAAAGGGCATAAGGTTTGATGCTAATGCCAAGTATTAATAAAAAAAGAACGCTAACCCGCTTTAATAAAGCCGGTTAGCGTTTCTGCATTTTAAAGGTAGTTTTTTATACTGCTACATCACCCTTGATAGTCGGGTGGCACTGATAATTAACGAGTTCAAAATCTTCATATTTGAAGTCGTCAATATTGGTCACTTCCGGATTAATCTTCATTTTCGGCAACGGATAAGGCTCGCGAGAAAGCTGAAGCTTAACCTGTTCAAAGTGATTAGAATAGATATGAGCATTGCCCAAAGTATGCACAAACTCACCCGGCTTAAGACCGCAAACTTGTGCAATCATCATGGTCAACAATGAATAAGACGCAATGTTAAACGGAACGCCCAAAAACATGTCACAGCTACGTTGATAAAGCATACAATTCAATTTACCGTCAGGGGTAACATCAAACTGGAAAAAGCAATGACAAGGAGGTAAGGCCATGTCTTCGATTTGCGCCGGATTCCATGCTGTTACGATTAAACGACGGTCTTGAGGATTGTTTTTGATACGCTCAATTACATCTTTAATCTGATCGATGTCTTGTGAGTTAAAATTACGCCATTGGTGTCCGTAAACAGGTCCCAAATCACCGTTTTCATCAGCCCATTCGTCCCAAATAGTGACGTTGTTGTCATGTAAATACTCAATGTTTGTATTACCTGACAACAACCAAATAAGCTCATGAATAATGGCTCTTAAATAAGTTTTTTTGGTTGTAACCAAAGGAAAACCCTCGCTTAAGTCAAAACGCATTTGACGCCCGAAAACCTTGCGAGCATAGACACCGGTGCGATTGTTCGCATCTTGTCCGTTTTCCATAATGTCTTTTAATACATCTAAATACTGTTTCATAAAAACTCCTTTTTTTTAATTATTAATTATAGAAAATGTAATATGTTTTAAAACTTCTTGCGGAATAAATTCGCCTTTTTTTACCCAAACAGTTGTAACTATATTGTCTTCTTCATAATCCGGTGAAATTTGTTTGTAATTTTTTTTCATCAATTCAATACATTCGCTTATATTAACCGGTTGACCTTTTAATTGCTGGTTTATATCACCCATAAAACATGAATCAACGATAATTTCCGGAGCCATTTTTTGCATAAACATCTTATAAATGCTGGCGCCTCCGCAAATGTACAAAGGTTCTTCAAATTCTTTTAGAACTTTGGCATCATTTATTACAAAATGATTTTTACTGTCTGAAACTTCGTAGTTTTCATCAAAGGTCAATACATAAATTTTTCTGTTCGGCAATGTTCGATTCGGAAAACTTTCGTAAGTTGTTTGCCCGCATGTAATGCATGCATTTTCGGTAATTCGACGAAATCTTTTAAAATCGGAAGATATGTGCCAAGGAATGTTCGGACCAATTCCGATGATATTATCCTCTTTATGTCTGCACCAAACCGCAATTTTTGTCATATTATTCGACTCCATATAATTTTTTTTATTATAAAAGGCTTGAATAAAAAACCAACAAAATTGAAGATTCTATCTACAAAGCAGGCGGAAAAGTCTATTGCTTTTTTCATTAAATGGTATTATATTACTTAATTGTCAAAAGTTTTTTTGACTATGACACTAGAGGCTCTATGAAATAGGAGCTTTGGACCCGGGGGCAGTTCCCGGCACCTCCACCAAAAGTTTTAAGGGGGTGACACAGGTTTGACAGGGTTCAGTAAAGATAGGTAAGTTGTGTTCGGCAAGATACCACCGTTATCGGTTCAAATTTAAATAAATGCTAACGATAATAACGTAGCTCCTGTTGCTATGGCTGCCTAATTGGTAGTTTGCAACGACTTAAATTCTTAAAGACTAGAGCTCTTTGAGTGGGGTTTGGGGCTTTCCTATCAACAGAAAAGTCCCGTTTAATAAAGATAAAAAGAGGTCGCATGACAAACGAAATTAATTATGATAAGTTAATGGAAAAAGCCTTAAAACACGTGGTTATAGAGGCATTAAGGGTTGCGTCTGAAGAAGGGCTTCCCGGAGAGCATCATTTTTATATTTCTTTTAAGACTAATCATTCAGGTGTCAGAATGTCGTCTGATTTGCTTAATCAATATCCTGAAAATATGACCATAGTTTTGCAACATCAGTTTGCAAATTTAATGTTATCGGAAGATTATTTCGAAGTGGATTTAAGTTTCTCTAATATTCCGCATACTTTGCGTATTCCGTATGAATCAATAACATATTTTGCTGATCCTTATGCTAAATTTGCTTTAAGTTTTGCACCGAATGATTATAATGCGGGCGCAATAAGTGAAGAAGAGAAACATTTGAAAAAAGCATCAGGAGAAACTGCTGAAATTGTATCGATAGACGCTTTCAGAAAGAGGTAAAATTGAAAAAAATATCTGTTGTAATTGCCGGTCGACATTCCACAAGTGTTTGCTTGGAGGAAGAGTTTTTGCACGAATTAAAAAGAATTGCATTGATTAAACACAAAAGCTTAAATGAACTTATTACTGATATTGATCGTAACAAACGTACCAACAATCTTTCCAGTGCTATAAGATTGTATGTTTTAAGAGAGTTAAAGCTTCAGCAGTTAGCTAAAATGTAATAAAAAACTCGGGATGTTGTCCCGAGTTTTTTATTTATTCTTCGTCGAAATCGTCATTAACATCATCAATGTCATCATTCATTGCATCATTACTCGATTCGATCATTAATGTTTCATCTTCTATATCCGATTTTTTTCGTCTGCCGCGACGTTTTCTGGTCGGAGCTTTTTTCTTCATGGCATCAATAATGTAATGTCCGGCTATTTTGTATAAATCGACCAAATGATTATTATACATATGATCTGCACCTTCAATCAGAGCATAATCAACGGAAATATTGCGTTGAGTGTTTAGTCGTTTTACCATAGAGGTAACACTTGAAGGAATAACGATATCATCAATGTTTCCTTGAGTAATTAATCCTGATGTGGGGCAAGGAGCGAGAAACGAAAAATCTTTTTCATTAGCCGGTGGAGAAACGGCAATAAAGTTATTAATATCAGGCCTGCGCATTAAAAGCTGTAAACCGATCCATGCTCCGAAAGAATATCCGGCTATCCAACATTGACGAGCTTCAGGATTCGTTGCCTGCAACCAATCAAGAGCAACGGTTGCATCGGATAATTCACCCGGACCGTCTTCAAATTCGCCTTGAGAGCGTCCGACACTTCTGAAATTGAATCTTAAAACCGAAAACCCCAAGTTTTGAAAAACACTGAATAATGTGTATACGATTTTGTTGTTCATGGTTCCGCCATATTGCGGATGAGGATGTAAAATTAGGGCAATGGGAGCATTAGGATTATCACTTTGATGATAACGACCTTCTAATCTGCCGGCATGCCCGTTAAATAAAACTTCTGACATTTTGTTTTTGACCTAAAATATTGTTGCTTCGATTATTATATACTATATAATCTTACAAAAAGTTAATTTTTTAATTTTCAAGGAATTTACCATAAAATGAAATCAAAATTCAAGATAATTTTGTCAGATGCCGAAGCTGTGGTTACTAAAGACCCCGCAACATCAAATAAAACAGAAGCTTTTTTATTTTCTACCGGTCTTCACGCTATAATATTTTATCGCTTAAATCATTGGCTGTGGAACAAAAATTGGAAAATGTTGTCCAGATTTTTGGCTTTAATAGCTCGTTTTTTTACAGGTATAGAAATTCATCCTGCTGCGCGAATCGGAAAAAGATTTTTTATTGATCACGGGATGGGAGTTGTAATCGGAGAAACGGCACAAATCGGTGATGATGTAACTTTATATCATGGCGTAACATTAGGCGGAACGACAGTTTTTGATAAAAAAGGCAAACAGCTGATAAAGCGACACCCCACTTTAAAAAATAATATAGTTGTTGGGGCCGGAGCTAAAATTTTGGGTCCTATAACCATAGGAGATAATGTAAAAATAGGCGCTAATGCCGTAATATTAAAAGATGTGGCGGAAAATCGAACTGTTGTCGGAGTTCCTGGTCACGTTGTCGATAAAACGGAAGTAAAACCTGATGTTTTTTCTGCTTATGGAGCTTGTGCGTCAGATAAAGACCCGATTCTTTGTCAAATAGAGGCACTTGAGAAACAACTTAAAGATTATTTAAAGCAAAAAAAATAAAAATATAACAATTTTGTAATATCATATCTCTGCATTTTGTGTTATTATAGTAATAAGAACTAATTTGTAGGGAGGTATCTGCTATGAATAAAAAGGTTTTATGTTCATGCTTTATGGCGTTAATGCTTGCAGGGACCGCCTATGCACAGCTTCCTGCTAATCCTTGGGACACCAGTGATTTTGATAAGGTGGTCACATCTCAACAGCAAGCGGGCGGAGTGGCTAAAATTTCGGCTAAAGCTGATGTCAGTGAAAATTATATTCCACCTGTAAAATATAAACCCATAAATGCTGAAGCTTCTGCTCCTAAATATGTTCCTGCAATAGATTCTAAAGGTAATGCCAAAACAGGTGTTACCGTAAAGTCAATTTCATCATTGGATGCTAAAACTCCGAATGTAGCGACAAAAGGAACCAGTGTCGCATTACAACAGGATATTCAAAATAATGGCTCAAGTTGGAGAGGATCCGGACAATTCGGTAAGTTAAATTATACCGGAGAAGTTACAACTTATGGAGATGCGGTGGGGCAGGAAATGTTAGCTCCCGAAGTTAATCAGCACAATATAAAAATTATGCTCGATCATTTACGTAATTTGGGTTATAAAATTCCGGAAAGTTATAATAACAAATATAGTAATTTCTTGAGTGATTATAAGACAGAACTGCAAGAAGCATATAATGGAATTGGTCATCAAAATAATCCGTTTGATACAATGTTTTCCGGTTTGTTGGATGTGTTTGAAGATGGCACAGGGTTAGATGTTGAAAATTTATTATTTAACAGTCTCAACTTGTTATCAAAAGATTAGGGTGCTACAGCTTATGTTACAAAAAATCGTATTTTTCTTAATTGCTGTTATTTTGCCGGTATGTTCGCATGCGCAAACTTTAGGGCAAATGGAAGATAATTCGGTAAAAGATAGTGTCGTTTTAAGCCAAACTGATGAAGAAAATGTTGTGTCCGGCGATCAAACCGGCACATCTTCGGAAAATGTTGTTTCCGAAGGAGTTGAAGAAGAATCGGCTGGTAATCCGGTAAAGCTTTCTCCGGAAGAGATTATTGCTTTTGAAACAGAAGGCAAAAAATCTATTCGTCGCGGCATAAAAAATAAAGATATTAATGAGCGCAGACAGTTGTTGAATGTTTTTACATGGCAAGAAAAAAATATGAAAATAAAAGAGCTCATAAAAGAAGGAAAAACTTATTCTGAAGCTAAAAAAATTGTTGAAGATATGATTAAAGAACC
>JAZQZB010000015.1:0-6691 GCA_045633825.1 Alphaproteobacteria bacterium
CTGAAGAATATAATAATATCATCGGTAATATTACTCCTTACCAAGAAACTTATGATGCTACAGAAGTATTAAATAAACTACAATCAAAGGAATAAAAAATGTTTACATGGATTCTGATTATTTTAACTGTTGCTTTTATCTTTGGAGTTATAAAAGTTGAACAAATTAAATCATTTGCTCAAAAATACGAACCTAAAGCTCGTGAACTAATCAATAAAACAACAACATTTGTAAAAGAAAAGTCTACAGAAATAAGCAAAAATATTGAAGCTCAAAAAAACAATTCAAAAACCCAAAAAACTGAAACAGACGCTAAAGAAGAAACAAAAAACACTGATGCCGAATAATTTAACGGCATCACCATATTATTATGTTTTTTAATAAAATTTCCATAGAATATTTATGTGAAGTATGTTATAATGCACTTATAAACCTAAAGTATCTAGGCTTTTATTATGGGAGAATCCATATGAGTATAAGTTCAACACGTAAAATATCTTCCGGATCATCTGCAGCTTCTCGAGTAAATAAGCGTTATCCTGTAACCGACAACTATTCTCAATATGTCGAAAATATTGACACTACCAACAATGTTTTAGTTAAAGATGAAAATAACGATGAAAGACATCATCACGAACAACCGGAAAGAAAAAACGAACAAACAACCAATTATAAATCATCTAATCCGGATATCATCAATGGGATTGAAGCTATTGCTGCAACAATGTCACCGGAAGAACAAGATTTTTCTCATCAACAAATGAATAAAATCAATGTTTATAGCAACAATCAATCAATTATCCGCGATAAAGATGTTGAAATTACCGGTCGCAATTATCTTAAACATTTTTATGAAAAAAATGAACATATTGCCGACATTGATGAATTTGCTTAAATTTTAGCTTATTGCACTGCATTTTCCACTGTATTTACAGTATCATCAGCCATTTTTTTCATATCTGACGATATTTGGGCGCCAACTTCACTTACTGTTGAAGAACCGTTTATTTTACCTCCGAACATTGCGCTTATAACAATATACAAAACAGCAATCAAAACCAAATAAAAAAGATATTTAAATATTGTTTTCATATTTTCCTCCTTTATCAAAAATAAAACTCAAAAAAGATATAAACATAAAATAAAAAAATTAAAGCCGTTTCACTAAAAAACGGCTTTAATCTCAACAAAAAAAACAAACTCTAATCAATATCTTCCGGTTTTGGAAGATCGATAACGATTTTCGGAGCATTTTCATCTTGAGGAACCAATGCTTGCAAAGTTCCCACAGCTTTTTTACGTTTTAATTTATTTACAAACTTCAATGAGCGTTGAGCATCCCATTTTTTCTTACCCTCTTCACGTTGAAAAATTTGTTGATATACTTCGGAAGCCTGATCAAATTCAGACAACTTTGTAAGGCAAGATGCAAGTCCGTCATATAGTTTGTGATGATAACGGTTTCCGATAATCATTTGAGCTTTCTTATAACATTTTAGAGCATCATTAAATTTCATCATTTTTTGATATACAAAACCAATAGAAATCCAAGCCTGAATTTCACGACTGTCAATATTTAAAATCTTGGTAAAACACTTAATTGCCGAAGCATTATCTCCCATCAGCTGATAGGTAACGCCGACACCGTTCCATGCCTTAATATTATTTTTATCGGAAGCCAAAACTTTCTTGAAAAAAGAAATAGCACGTTCATATTGTTTAAGCTTTTGCAATGTAACTGCAACACTAAGCAATGATTGAGAATGTTTCGGATCAATTTTCATAGCATCTTCCAAAACATCCAAAGCTTCTTTATAAGCAAACATATGTTGCAAAGCAATAGCTTTACCATTCAAAGCTTCTAACGAGGTCTTATCCAAAGCCACAGCCTCATTAAAACAAGTAATAGCATCTTTATAAAGGCCGCGCATACTCAATGTCACGCCTTTATTATTTAAAACTTCGACCGAAGTCGGATTAATAGCCAAAGCCTTATCAAAACATTCAACAGCTTCGGTATATTTGCTCAATTTTTGAAATGCAAAACCCTTTGAATTAAGAGCTTTCCATGAATCCGGTTGTTCTGAAATAGCAACATCAAATTGAGAAATTGCTTCTCTGTACATTCCCTGGTCAAGAAGTTCCTGACCTCTTTTATATGAAGTATTATCGTTTGATTTAACCATAACTCTCTCTTTTCAATTATAAAGTTCAAAATAATTTCCGATTCAAAAGTACCACAAATATCTTATTTTGTCAACAATCCGACTACAATATTTTTAAATCTCCGATAAAGCTCATATCCGAAGAAAAATTTATAAATTTACAAGACGTTTTATAACAAAAATTTTCTCTGTTTTGCATTTTTTCGGCAAAATATTCGCTATACTTTTTCTTATAAATTTTTGATGATGTATCGAGAAGCAATTTTTCCCCCTCATATTCAACCATATATTGTCCGCTAATCGGTGCTTTTTCTTCCAATTTATCAAAAACATTAATAGCAAACATATTTGTTTTTTTAGCTAATGCGGCAAAAATATTATCATATTCATCGCCCAAATACATAAAAGATGAAATAACAAAAATATTTGCTCTGTTTTTTACATTTGCCTGCAACAATTTTAACGACTTAATTCGTTCCTTATCATCATTTTGATTTTTATTCAAAACACTTTGAGAAATTTGCGAAATTTTTTTAAAAACACTTCCCAAATAAGCTCTATCCGCTTTCGGCTTAAACACCCACGATTTTTCACCGTCAAAAATCACACAACCGAATCTGTCTTTATTGTTAAGAGCTATCCAACCGATAAGTGCCGCAATTTTTGAAGCCGTAACCGATTTTAATTCCATACTTGATCCGAACAACATAAATGCTGACAAATCGAGCCAAACAAATATTTCTCTATCTCGTTCTTCCGTATAAATTTTGGTATAAGGTTTTTCCTTTCGAGCCGTAACGCGCCAATCAATATCACGAACATCATCACCGAATTGATATTCTCTGATTTCATCCATTTCAATTCCCCTGCCCTTAAAAGCAGATTTAACATCACCGACCTGATTGGAATAAGTTTTTTTCTTTTTACCATGTTGTAAATATGTTGCATATCTGCGCATATTCATCAACTCGTCCAATTCGACGAACAAACCGTTTCCTGAAACTTTTGACATTTTAGGAGCGATAATTTTTGAAGCAATTTTTTTCAACTTTACCAAAATTTATATCCTTTACGGTAACGGCACCGACTTCAACAACGAAGCAATAATATCATCAGTTGTATACCCCTCGGCTTGCGCTTCAAAGCTCAAAATAATTCGATGACGCAAAACTTCATAAACAACTGCGTGAATATCTTCCGGCGACACAAAATCTTTACCGTTTAACCACGCATGAACTTTTGCACATCTGTCTAAAGCCAAAGTAGCACGAGGACTTGCTCCATAAGCAATATATCCCTTAAATGATGAATCATATTTTTCGGCATGTCTTGTAGCTCCGACAAGTTGCACCAAATATTCTTCCACTTCATCACTCATATGAACTTTTAAAGCTTCTTCTCTGGCGCTTAAAACATCTTCTATAGAAATACCTGCATATGTAGAAACTTTTTCACCGCTGATTTCATTTCTGATAAGATGTAATATTTTCTTTTCGGTTTCGCTATCCGGATGATCAACTTTTATATACATCAAAAAACGGTCTAATTGGGCTTCCGGAAGATTGTATGTTCCCTCGTGTTCAATCGGGTTTTGTGTTGCCATAACCATAAACAACTTCGGTAACTCATATTTTTTTCCGCCGACACTTACCTGACGTTCTGCCATAGCCTCTAACAATGCTGCTTGCACTTTTGCCGGAGCGCGGTTAATTTCATCAGCTAAAACCAAATTAGCAAAAATCGGACCTTTTCTAAATTCAAACTTTCCGCTTTGAGCAACATAAATCTCACTTCCCGTAACATCTGACGGCAATAAGTCGGGAGTAAATTGGATTCGGTTATAATCAGCCTTAATCATCGAAGCCAAAGTTTTAATCGCTTTAGTTTTAGCCAAACCAGGAGCACCTTCCACCAAAGCATTACCGTCTGCCAACATTGTAATAAGAAGTTTATTTACTAAATCTTCTTGTCCCAAAATATTAAGATTCATATTCTTTTTAAGTTCAACGATTTTAGAGCGAATTTCTGACATTTTTAATTCCTTTTTTTTGCTAAAAAGTCTTATTTTGTTCTTTTCATATTAGTTTATATTATATATATTTCTAAAAAGTAAAAAAAACAAGAAGATTAGCAATGGATAATATTTTTGAACTAACCGACGACGATTCTGATAATATGGATAACGCATCATTATTGATGCCTCGTTTCGCATGGCTTGACGAACTCAATACCGAACAAAAAAGTGCCGTCCAAAATACACAAGGCCCTCTTTTGGTATTATCCGGTGCCGGCACCGGCAAAACCAAAGTCTTGACCACTCGTTTAGCTTATATATTATTCAAACACTTGGCAAATCCTTGGGAATGTTTGGTTGTCACCTTTACCAATCGCGCTGCCAAAGAAATGAAAGAACGTGTGTATAACATGATTGGCGAAGCCGCTTCTTCAGTATGGCTTGGCACGTTTCATGGTATTTGTGTAAAAATTTTGCGCAATTATGCCGAGCTTGTCGGACTTCACAATAACTTTACCATCTTGGGCGAAGATGATCAAAAAAGACTTATTAAGCAAATTATGGAACAAAACGGCATTGATGATAAAAAGTACCCTCCTCAATCTATTGTCGAAAAAATAAGTCTTTGGAAAGACAAAGGCATTACTGTTGAAAAATGTTGCCAAAATTACAAAGAAACCAATTTAACCAAAATTTATAAAATTTATCAAACTCGTCTAAAAGAACTTAACTGTGTTGATTTTGGCGATATCATTTTGTATACTTTAGAAATTTTACTCAATCACAAAGATGTATTGGATAAATATCAGGAGCGCTTCAAATATATTATGGTTGATGAGTATCAAGATACTAACGTCACTCAATATATGCTGATTCGCTTACTTTCACAAAAACATCGCAACCTATGCTGTGTCGGTGATGACGACCAATCGATTTATTCTTGGCGCGGAGCCGAAATCGAAAATATATTACGTTTTAACAAAGACTTTGAAGACGCCGCTATCATCAGACTTGAACAAAACTATCGTTCCACACAACATATTTTATCAGCAGCATCTGCTCTTATAACCAATAATTCCGGACGCTTGGGCAAAACATTGCGAGTTGCTCAAAATTCTCCGGCACAAAAAATCGATAATTCTAAAATCAAAGTTGTCAGCACCTATTCAAGTGAAGACGAAGCCGGCTACATTGCTGACGAAATCGAAAATTCTCGTCGTGACGGCTATTCCTACTCCGATATGGCTGTTTTAGTACGCACAGCCTCTCAAACCCGAGCCATCGAAGAAAAATTTGTAACCGAAGCGATTCCTTATCAGGTTATCGGCGGCTTAAAATTCTACGAACGCGCCGAAATCAGAGACGCCCTTGCTTATTTCAGAGTCATAATCCAACCGAATGACGATTTGGCTTTTGAACGCATCATCAACAAACCGGCTCGTGGCATCGGAGCCAAAACAGTAGAAAAATTTCAAACCGAAGCCCGCCTGAATCATATATCAATGTATATGGCTGTTGAAAAAATGTTATCCGAAGGAACAATTAGTGGAAAATCAAAAACTTCTTTGCAAAACTTAATGGAAAATTTTAAACATTGGCGTGATTTATCAACCTCAATTTACCCTGATGAATTAGCCGGTTTGGTATTAGAAGAAAGCGGTTATTTTGAAATGCTTAAAAACAATTCGTCAGCCGAAGCCCCCGGTCGCATCGAAAACTTAAAAGAACTTATCAATGTTATGGCTGATACCGAAAATTATCCCAATCTTTCGGCTTTTATGGAACACGTTTCATTAGTTACCGACACAGATAATCAAACAGAAGAAAACAAAGTTCGTATTATTACTTTACACTCGGCTAAAGGTTTAGAATTTAATGTCGTATTTTTGCCCGGTTGGGAAGAAAATTTGTTTCCTCATCAACGAGCTCTTGATGAAGGCGAAAATGCTTTGGAAGAAGAACGTCGTTTAGCTTATGTTGCCATAACCCGAGCCAAGCACCGTTTATATATTTCAATGGCTCATTCTCGTCGAGTGTACGGTCAATGGCAAAATAATCTGCCTTCTCGTTTTATCAACGAGCTTCCTCGTGCCAACATCGAATTAATAAACAAATGTTCTTACTATGGCTCAAATCAGTCATATTTTCGCCCGAATTACAACAATAAAAACAAATACGAAAATCCTTACGAAGAAACAACATACGACGGCGACAAAAGATATAGTTATGTAAGAGAAAAGCCTCAAAACAATATCGGCAAAAAAGTATATCATCAAACTTTCGGCTATGGTCAAATAGTAGCTCAAGACGGCAACACAGTTCAAGTATGCTTTCAATCCGGCAGCATTAAAAAACTGATGAGTTCATACTTAAAAATAATCGGATAAAATACCAAAGAACGAACCCTAGGTTCGACCTCAAGAGAAGTCAAAAAAAAGAGGTCACACACAAGGTGTAACCTCTTCTTTAATTGGCGATCTCGAGAGGATTACTCTACGCCTTTTAGGCTTGA
>JAZQZB010000016.1:0-29571 GCA_045633825.1 Alphaproteobacteria bacterium
GTAAATCTTTTGCGAAATAAGGATAATGAAATTATTGAGGGAGACGAAAATTATATTCAAACAATCAGAGATGTTTGGACTTTTGAAAAAAAGCTTGATGCATCTACATTAAACTGGGTATTGGTATCTACTAAAAAATAATGCAAAAATATCTGTCTTTTATTTTAATTTTACTATTACTGACATCTTGCTTAAAAAAAGAAGATGAAGTCGAACTTGAAAAGGTTTCATTTTCAGAATTAAAAGGTTTTGAAAATGATGATGCTTCGCAAGTTTATGAAGCTTTTCAAAAAAGTTGCGAAGTAATACTGTTAAAAACAGGAGAGTTTATTGATACTTCGTTTATTAAAATAAATCGTGATGACTATATTAATGTTTGCTCAAAATCTTCCGGTATAAATCCTCAAAAGTTTAAGGATTTTATTAAATTTAATTTTACTCCGTATCTGGTATCACATAAAGGTTCTTCTCAAGGAAAATTTACGGCTTATTACGAAGCTCAAATAAATGCCTCATATATTAAAGATGATAAATATAAATATCCTATATATGGCAGACCATATGATTTAATCGAGTTAAATTTAAAAGATTTTGATGAGACTTTACCTAATAAAAAAATTTTAGGACGTGTCGAAGATGGTAAATTAATACCATATTATACGCGGGAAGAAATTTATAAAAACGGTGTAAATGCTCCCATAATATTATGGGCTGACAATTATGTCGATATATATGTTATGCAAATTCAGGGATCTGCAGTTGCCAATTTACCTGACGGTAATAAAATAAGAATATCTTTTGCCGAAAGTAATGGCCGTAAGTTTAAAGGAATAGGCTCGATTTTATTATCTAAAAAACTTATTCCCGCATCTCAAGCATCAATGGGAAATATAAAAAAATGGCTTAATGAAAATTTTGATATAGCCAAAGAAAGCATGAACGAAAATGAACGTTATATATTTCACAAAATAAGTGATGCAGAAGGCCCGATAGGTGCACAAGGAGTTAGTTTAACGGCAGGAAGATCAATGGCTGTTGATAGAACAATTATTCCCTTGGGAGCAATGTTGTGGCTTGAAACTACAATGCCGAATTCTCAAGATTTAAATAAATTAGTTATGGCGCAAGATATCGGAAGTGCTATTAAAGGAGCTGTCAGAGGCGATTATTTTTGGGGTTCCGGTGGTGATGATATTTTAGAGCAAGCCGGAAAGATGAATTCTCAAGGTCAATATTATATTTTAATTCCCAATCATGTGGAGACTGTAAATGGCAAAACGAATTAATAAAGCTGATAAGATGACTTTTAAAGCTTTGCAAAAAGCTGTTGAAACGGAAGAATTACAAATTGCTCTGATAAACTCAAAGATAAATATCCCGTCTTCACCGGTATATAATCCTTGGGAAGTTTTGCTTCCAACCTTAATCCCGTCAATGATTGGATTGATTTTGATTTGGATGGTAGGAATTATTTTCGGGCTTTTGTTTATGATTGCCGGAATTATGTTATCATCAAATCTGATTAAAAAGAAAATGGAACAACGTTTATTTGAGCGTAGTAAAGCTTATTTTATATCTGATTATAATTCTTGTAATGAGCTATGGGATTTTGGAGGAATTGTTTTAATAAATTCGGCAGATAAAAAACAATGCTGTATTGCTCCTGAAGCTAACTGGAAAGAGTTTATTGTTTTGAATTATTCTCAATATATGGTTGATAAAAAGCAAGAAAAAACTCAAGAAAATAAAGAAGCTTCAATCGAAAAAGAAATTGAAGAAAATA
Source organism: Alphaproteobacteria bacterium (assembly GCA_045633825.1). Taxonomy (GTDB): domain Bacteria; phylum Pseudomonadota; class Alphaproteobacteria; order RF32; family CAG-239; genus CAZU01. The sequence continues at coordinate 1,784 of JAZQZB010000016.1, forward strand.
AAGAAGATGAAAAAGCTGCCTGATATAAAAAATTATCCTCAAGATATTGATTCATGGTATGAGGAAACAGCTGAAATAACCCCTTTAAATCAGCCGGAAGAAAAGCCTGTTGCACCATTGGTTATAGATGAAATAAAGCCGTCATTGCATTGTGAGGGGCTGTATAATCAGAATTCGTTTAATGAAATCAACTTGGGTAATACGGATAATATTGATAAAAATACGGCATCTCGTTTTGTTAAAGGCAATTATAAAATAGATGCTCGAATAGATTTACACGGTTATACTGAAAAAGAGGCTTTTTTGGCGGTGGCTGAATTTATTAAAGATAGTTATATTCAAAATAAAAGGTGTATTTTAATTATAACCGGTAAAGGTATAAAAAAAGAAGATGAGCCTTGGTATGAAAGCAAGGGTGTTATAAATCAGGCTTTATTAAACTGGATAAATCATCCTGATATAAGGCCATTTGTTTTAAGTATTGCTCAAGCCAAACAATCTGATGGCGGTAGCGGAGCTTTTTATGTCTTATTAAAACGTCAACGCAAACTAAATAAAACTGAAATATTTTAATAGTCCGAAAATAAGAGCAAATTCTAATATAATCATAAGCTTATAAGTCATTTGATAACTTTTTTTAGCTGTTTTATGTCTAAATATTTTTTGCCCCGCAAAAGCGCCTATCCATCCGCCCAAAAATTCTAAAGTATGCAAATCTTTTTCGGGTATGCGCCATGTTTTTTTTATAGCTGCTTTTTTATCAACTCCATAAGCTATAAATGTTGATATATTAATTGCCGTTAAATGAAAGATAATAAACAGTAATAATGTTTTATAAGTTAAAATATTTTGTATGGCATAGATTTTATTTTCAAAAAAATAAGCACTTCCGGTAACCAAAGCAATATTAAGTATATAAAACTTATTATATCTTAAAGGAGGAATAAGTGCAGCCAATCCTAATAATATTATTAAAAAAGCAACAGTTAACATTTTATCAAATCTTTCAAAATTACAGACGTTTAAATATTCATATATCAAAGAATAAAAAAAATCAAATAGTGAATAAGTAAAAAAATATATTTCTCATTTGCCTACAAGTTCTTTATATTAAAAATAACAGCCGTATTTTTGGAGTATATGTGATGAAAAAACAATTTATTTTGGGATTATGTATATTGTTTGTAACATCTTGCGCAGGGACCCCCGGCGAAAGAAATTACAGTACGCTTGCAGATATGTTTGTCTGGGGTGACGGAAAAAAAACTGTTGAGACTTCACAAGGTGTAAAAGTTTCATATGTAGAAAAACTTCCTCAAAAAACTTCTGATGAAAAAGTTGTCGGACATAGTGACTATAAATATAATGATGATTTAGAAGTTAAATATGTCGAGGTTGAAAAGAATACGCAAGAAAACGTGGCTGAAAATATTGATGAAGACATTATCGTTAAAGAGGTAATTATTGAAACGGAAAATCCTGATAAAAACGCTCAAACTTATACTCTTACTAAACGTTCCGAAAGATATAAAGATATTGAAGACGCGATTTCTCCAAATGTTTATGCTGTTTTGGCATCGCGAGTAGTAAATAAATTTTTGACTGATATACCGGCATATTTTGCTGATAAAACAAATCCTGTTTTATATATGGAAGAAACCGTATATGGTGATAGATTTATGCCTTCTTCACCTGACGTTGCCGGAGTTACTGCTAAAGAAATTATTATCGGCTCTAAAATGATACCGGTTGTTGATGATAAAACAAAAGCAAACTATACACTAAAAGGTCGTGTAAGCAATATTAATACGCCGGAAGTTCCTGTTTTTAAATATGAAATAGGTTTGTATGACATCAGTAATAAATTGATTGATAGTTGGTCTGATACAATTCGTCAGGTTCAAAATGATGATGGAAGTTGGTGGTAATGAAATTTGTTAAGCTGGCATTTTTTATTGCATTAAGTTTGGCAAAACCGTTATTTGCTCAAGTTGATGAAAGCTCTGATGAAATAAATATTTTTGCCAATGTTTGTGAAAAAATATCAAGTGGAGAAAGTAAATCTTCTGCTCGGTTGCGTGCTTCGGATAAAGCTTCATTCAAAGCTGTGGAAGAAATTCCGGAATTAAAACGTTTCAGAGAATATCTTGATCCGCATCAATTCAATTTAAAAATATATAAATTGATTGATAATTATCTTGAAGATATGTCTATAGATGTCATCTCGCAGTCATCACAAGAGGTGTGTGTAGAAGTCAGTGCCTATCTTTTAGCTTCATCTGTAAATGAGGTTTTTCAAGATATTATAGCCAAAGATGATGAAAAAGATGAGATATTAGAAGTTGAAAATGAAAATATTGAAGAAAATGTTAATATTATAATTCCGCCTAAACCGGAAATAAATATAAATGAACAAATTGCTTATGATGATTTAGATGAAGTTGAAGAAATTAATGAAGACAATAATCAAACAACTTCGGAGATTTTTTATATTAATGAAGAAAAAAACGATAATTCGGATAAGAAAATTTCAATATTTGTTGATAAAACTTCATTTTACAATAACACATCGACAAACGGTTTCTTTGCACATATAGAACAAGAAATTTTGAAAAAAGGCAATGTTGTTGTTCAGGCAAAATTTGATAATCCGAATTATATTTTAAAGACCAATGTCCTAAAAGCCAAAGTTGATAATATTAATGCTGAAACATCAAGGCTTCATATTGTTGTCGGATTAGAACTTACCGATACCTCCAATTCAGAAATAACAACAGAGCATCAAAATCGTTTTATTTTGTTTAATGCATCAGAAGATGCACAAACTGAAGCCGCATCTTTAGTTAAAAAACTTTTATCTGACGGTATTGCCAAAATTTTGCCTCATATACAACTTAATGAAACGGGGACACCTTCGGGTAATATAATTACTCCTCCGTCAAAATAGTTTTACCACCATTGCGGATGTATGTTAATATTATCAAGGCGAATGAATATTTCGCGTTTAATTTTTTCTTGCATACTTAAGTAATACCCATCGATTTTTTCAAAAATAATATCTTGATTTTTGTTGTTTTCTTCTATGCTTGATGAGGTGTATAGGCATAATTGAATATTACCGTCATTATGTAATAAATATTCAACGCTACAAACAGATTTCCCTACGGTATCATTAATAATCTTTAAGATTGCATGGTAATGTTTGTTGTTTATACCTGTATAATATTTTTTTGCGAAATCGAATAATAATGGTTCAGACATATATATTTCAGGATACTTGGCTAAATTATCTAAAATATATAATTCTCCGGTATATAAAGCATATTTTACTACGGTATTAAAAAATAAATCCAAATTTTCTTCAAGATTATCCATTTTTGCGCTGATTAAAATTCGAGCTTTTTCAAATTCACCCACATTTATTAAACAGTCGGCATAAAGCATTTCTATATTGTCAGGTAAGTTGTTTTTTATATTCCATGCTTTGTTACCGCAATCAATGGCCTGATCTTTTTTTCCTAACATTATAGCACAAAACATCATGCCTATAAGCGGTTCGGCAATATTGGGGTTATTCATATGTATAATACTTAAATCTCGTTCTAAAGGAGAGATATCAAATATTTGCGAATATGAAAAAGTGATTAATTGTTTTATAATTTCCAATACTTTTTCTTTTGCTTCGATATCGTTCATGATTTTATTTCCTTTCTAACATAAAAGTTACAGGTCCGTCATTTGTTAAAGAAACCTGCATATCAGCTTGGAAAATTCCGCATTTTACGTTAATGCCATAATTTTTAAGACAATCAACAAAATATTCGTATAAAGGTTTGGCCAGTTCGGGTTTTTCAGCAGTATCAAAGCCGGGGCGATTCCCGCAAGATGTATTACCTGCCAAAGTAAATTGAGAGACAGCTAAAATTTCACCTTTGACATCAATTACAGATAGGTTCATTTTGCCGTTTTCATCTTCAAAAATTCTTAAATTAGCTGTTTTTTTTGCCAGATATTCAGCCATTGATTTGTTATCATCTTTTTCGATTCCGACTAAAATTAAGTAACCTTTTCCTATTTTGGAAACTTCTGTATTATCAACGACGACATTTGCGTTTGTAACTCTTTGAATAAGAACTTTCATTTATTAAAATCCTTTTTAATAAAATAAATAAGCTAAAATAATAGCCGATGTTATTCCCATAATATCGGCAAATAATGCCAAAGGAAGAGCCGAACGAGTATTACTGACTTTTATAGCCCCGAAATAAACGGCCAAAACATAAAATGTTGTTTCGGTAGATCCCTGAATTATAGAAGAGGCAAATCCTGCAAAACTGTCTACTCCGTAGGCGTTAAAAGTATCAAGCATCATAGCTCTTGCGCCGCTTCCTGACAGCGGTTTCATAATAGCTGTCGGCAAGGCAGATACAAACTCGGTATTTCCTCCAAATTTTGCCACAATAATCTTGATAAAATCGACTATATATTCTAAAGCACCTGATGCCCTGAAAACACCGATTGCTACCAACATAGCCACTAAATAAGGAATAATTTTTACAGCTGTCGTAAAACCGTCTTTAGCACCTTCAATAAAAGTTTCAAATATATTTAGTTTTTTTATCAGTCCCGATATTATAAAAGTAACAACCAGTCCATATAAAATAACATTACTTAATATATAAGAAATTGTGATTCTGTCTTGAGGTTCCAGTTTATAAAAACCCCATACACTAAATCCGATAAAAGCAACACCTCCTAAAACATAGCTCATAACCACGCGATTAAAGATATTTATTTTTTGCCACCATGCAGTTGCCAAAAATCCTGATAATGTAGATATTGATGTAGCAATTAAAATAGGAATAAATATAGCCGTAGGGTTGGTTGAGCCGGCTTGAAAACGATACATTAAAATTGTTATAGGGATTAAAGTAACGGCAGAAGAATTTATTACCATGAATAATATTTGAGCATTTGAGGCTGTTGATTTACTTTTATTTTCCTCTTGCAATAATTCCATTGCTTTTATTCCCATAGGGGTTGCAGCATTATCAAGTCCCAAAACATTGGAGGCGATATTCATGACAATAGCGCCAAAGGCCGGAGAATCTTTTTTTATTTCGGGCATAATTTTATGAAATAAAGGCTTAAGAAATTTTGCTAACAGTTTGCTCAAGCCTGATTTTTCGGCAATTTTCATTAATCCGAGCCAAAAACACATAATACCGGTCAGGTCTAAAGCAATTTTGAATCCTAAATGTGCCGTAGAAAACAGTGTTTCGGATATTGCTGTCCAAACAGTCAGGTTTCCGCTAACAGACTGAAAAATTGCTGCTATAAAAGCGACAATAAAAAATCCTGCCCAGATAAAATTAAGCATAAAAAATCCCCAAATTAAATAATAAGGGGATTTTATCATAAGTGAATTTAAAATTTGTTTAAGACTTTTTCTTTTTGCGGTTTTTTAATTTGGTAAGTTTTTCACTGATAACAGCCGTATTTTTACCTGATCTGGCCAAGCGTTCATACATACGTGAAATTTCTTTTTCCAAATAAGCTTCTTCGATTTCGCTGGAAAGATTTTCTTTTTCTTCTTTTGAGCCGTTAAGTTCAATATTATCCATATTTTCGATTAAGTGTTCAACCCAAACGGTTCCAACCTTATTTTTAATGAAATATGGTAATTCATAAGCTAATTTTCTGGCTTGATAATATGCTTCTTTAAAGCTTGCACAATCATTATATCTTAATTTTAATAAGCGGAATGCAATTTCCAATTCTTCATTATTATCCACTACGATAAACGGAACCGGTTCTGCAAACCTCGTATTAACCATTTCTTTCAAATATTCCAAGATATGATAAAAAAATCCGTTAATGTTATAGATAATAAAAGGTTTAGTTTTTATAAAACCGTCTTGCATTGCCACGCAGTCATATGCCAATTCATCTAATGTTCCGACACCTCCCGGAGCAAAAACGATAATATCGGCATCAAAAAGTTTTTTCTTTCTGTTTTCGATAGTATCGGTAACCACAACATTGGTAACTTTTTCCAAAACTTCATTTTTTTGATAAAGATTATAATATTCTTGAGTCGTAATTCCGACAATAGGGCTGACTTCTGTATAATATTTATCTCTATGAGATTCATATTCATCTAACACACCTTTGGCCACAGCCCCCATAACACCACTGTCGGAAAATCCGTAATCAAGTCTGAAGCCTAATTTGGCAATAAGACGTCCCATTTCGTAGGTTTGTTCCTCATAAATCGGATCATTCCCTGAAGAGTGTCCGCCTGAAACACAAACTCTTAAGTTGGTTACTTTATTTTCGCAATTATCCATCAATTATAACTCCTCAATATCGCCGGCTTGTTGTTTTGCATAAAAATCTTGAGCAAATTCTTGTAATTTTCCTTGTTCAATAGCATCACGCAAGCCTTGCATCAATCTTTGATAATATCTGATATTGTGCCATGTCAAAAGCATAACTGCAAGAACTTCGTTACATTTTTGCAAATGGTGGATATATGCGCGTGAATAATTTTTACACAACGGGCAATCACATTCAGCTTCCAAAGGGCGAGGGTCTTCTCGATGACGAGCATTTCTGATATTGATTGTGCCATGAGATGTAAATGCTTGGGATGTGCGTCCGGAACGTGTAGGCATTACACAGTCAAACATATCAACTCCGCGCAAAACAGCGCCGACAATATCATCAGGTCGTCCTACACCCATTAAATAGCGAGGTTTATCAGCAGGCAACATTCCCGGAGCATAGTCAAGCACTTTGAACATAACTTCTTGACCTTCGCCGACGGCCAAACCGCCGATTGCATACCCGTCAAAGCCGATTTCTTTAAGTTTTTCGGCGGAATATGCGCGCAAATCTTCATAATCGCCCCCTTGTTGAATACCGAAAATTCCATATCCTTCTCTGTCAACAAAAGCTTCACGAGAGCGTTTTGCCCAACGCATAGACATTTCCATTGATTTTTTTACCACATCGTGTTTTGCCGGCAATTTTACGCACTCATCCATACACATAGTGATATTTGAATCAAGTTTATATTGAATTTTGATAGATTCTTCCGGCGATAAGAAAAACTTTTTGCCATCGACATGTGAAGAAAATCTAACGCCTTCTTCCGATAGTTTTCTCAATCCGGAAAGACTCATAACCTGAAAACCGCCTGAATCGGTTAATATAGGTTTATTCCAATTCATAAATTTATGTAGTCCGCCCATTTTTTCGACTAAATCAGCACCGGGGCGAAGCATAAGGTGGTATGTATTGCCTAACAAAATTTCGGCACCTGTTGCCGCAACCGATTCCGGCATCATTGCTTTTACCGTAGCGCAAGTGCCGACAGGCATAAAGGCCGGAGTATTAATAGTTCCGTGTTTTGTATGAAGTTGGCCCCGACGAGATTTGCCGTCGGTGGCTAAAATATCAAATTTTAAAGCCATTATTTAAATATCCTTAAATTAAATTTGTATAATAGAAGGATAATGCACTAATTAAGCATTAAAAGCAAGTAGTTAAATAAGCTTTATTCTTCGTCAGAAGCTGTTGTATCAATAGCATATCCCGTAGCTCGCACAGTTCTGATATAGTCTTTTCCATATTCGTTCAAAGCGCGACGCAAACGTCTGATATGAACATCGACGGTGCGAGATTCTACATAGATATTATTACCCCAAACATTTTTAAGTAAATATTCACGAGAAAATACTTTTTTGGGATTTTCTAAAAATAGTTTGAGTAATCTGAATTCGGTTGGTCCCAGATGAACATAATTTTCACCACGGAAAACTTTTTTCTCAATCAAGTCCATTCTGATATCTTCAAATATCAGGTCTTCTTCAGCAACGGCTTCAGGTGCATGTCGAAGTTGAGTTTTTACTCGAGCAATAAGTTCAGGAATTGAAAACGGTTTGGTTACATAGTCATCGGCACCGGCATTAAGACCTTTAATTTTATCTTCTTCTTCACCTTTTGCTGTCAGCATAATTATCGGAATATTTTTAAGATCAGGTTTTGATCGAATAAGTTTACAAATTTCCACGCCGGACATTTCCGGTAACATCCAATCAAGCAACACAACCGAAGGATGATATTTTTCCACATCGGCAATAGCTTTTCCTCCGCGTGGTTGAATAATAACGTCAAAGCCTTCTTTTTCCAAGTTATATTTAAGCATAATACCGATAGCTTCTTCGTCTTCTACAACCATAATCAAATGTTTCATATTAACCGCCAATCAAAAAAAAGGTTAGATTTATATGACGATATTATAAAAATATTACGGTTAAAATTATCTTAAATTTGCAATATTTTTAGCATAATCATTACCGGCAAAGATGGCAGAACCTGCAACAAGCATATTGGCGCCGGCGGAGATTGCTTCGGCTGCGGTCATCGGATTAATGCCTCCGTCAACACTTAAAATAATGTCGCGATTACCGATCATTTTTTTTATTTTTGTAATTTTTTCTAATTGGTTGTTCATAAATTGTTGTCCGCCAAATCCGGGGTTGACTGTCATAACTAATATTAAATCAAGTTTATCCAAAACATATTCCAAAACCTTTTCCGAAGTTGAAGGGTTAAGAGCAACACCCGCTTTGATACCCAATTTATGAATAGCGTCTAAAGTTTTATCCAAATGAGGACAGACTTCGGCATGAACAGTAATAATATCAGCGCCGGCCAGAGCAAACCATTCAATCATTTTATCAGGATTTTCGACCATCAAATGAGCATCAAAAGGCAATTTGGTATAAGGGCGAACTGATTTAATGACACAAGGACCAAAAGTTAAGTTTGGTACAAAATTACCGTCCATAACATCAAGATGAATCATATCGGCTTTTGCTTCATCGAGTCGAATAATTTCATTTTTCAAATCGGAAAAATCAGCCGACAAAATACTGGGAGCAATTTTTACCATATCGGAAATCCTTTTTCAAAAGAGGTTTATATATATTTAAGGATATGGTTAATCTATAAAAAAAGCAATGCAAATCTTGTATCTTTTCAAAATATGATTATGTGTTTCTTGCTGTTTTTTTATCAATATAAGGAGATTAGATATGAGTGAAATGGCTCAAAAAATTTCAAAGGTCGACAGAGAAGAATTATTAAACATATTAAATATTGCATTTGCGGAAGAGTGGTTGGCTTATTATCAATATTGGCTTGGCGCTCAACTTATTGTCGGTCCGGAACGTAAAGCAATAGCCGCAGAATTTATTGAACATGCGACGGAAGAACTGGATCATGCTCAAAAATTAGCGACTCGGATTATCGAACTTGGTGGAACACCGATTCTTAATCCTGATAAATGGCAAGAAGTTGCACTTTGTAAATATGATGAACCGAGCAAACCTTATGTAATGAATTTGTTAGAACAAAATTTGGTTGCCGAACGATGTGCGGTTGTTCGCTATCAAAAGATTTGTGAGATGACGCATGGCAATGATTATGAGACTTATCACATGTCAGTAAAGATTTTGCATGACGAAATAGAGCATGAAGAAGAAATTTCTGCGTTTAAATCAGATATAAATGCTCTTATTGAACATAAAAATAAAATGCAGGATTAACTCATTGATTTGACAGATAAAATAAAGAAAGTTGAATTGAGTGTATTGACTCATTTTTAAAATTATGTCAATATTTTGTCAAGAATAGAATCGGATAGTGATTAAAATTAAAGATTTTATCTGTCGAAATAGGACTTTATATCTTACAGACCATAATCACTACTCCAAACAAACTTCAGCGGTCTGTTTATAAATAAGAGTACCTGAAACAGATAAAAGAAGCTCTGTCGTAATTGTTTTCCCGACGGAGCTTTTTTTGTATAAAAAATTTTAATTGTCATCCCTCCGAGCAAAAAATTTAAATTGTCATCCCTCGATTGCGTTAAGCAATCGTCAAGGGATCTTCGAATTTTTAAAATATATCGAAGATGCCTAATCTCGCTCGTACCTCGCTCAAGGCATGACTCTTCTATGTCATCCCTCGTTTTCGTTAAGAAAACGTCAGGGGATCTTCGAATTTTTAAAATATATCGAAGATGCCTAATCTCGCTCGATTCTCGCTCAAGGCATGACATTTGTTTTTTTACACACAGCGCCGCACGAGGAATGACATTTTTTTGGCTCAAGGCATGACATTTTAAATAAAAAAACAACAACCGCGATTTATGTTTTTTAGCTTTTTTCAATCGGAGATTCTCCTTTTATACGACCAAGCCTGCCAACGAATGTGAAAGGCACATCCGGTTGAAAAAAAGCGTATAAAAAAACTTTCTCGAGGTGACTTTTGGTTACTTTTGGTCATTCAAAAGTAACATAAGAATAATTTGAAGATGCCTAATCTCGCTCGATTCTCGCTCAAGGCATGACATTTGTTTTTTTACACACAGCGCCGCACGAGGAATGACATTTTTTTGGCTCAAGGCATGACATTTTATAAAAAAAGTGGCGACTTAAAAAGTCGCCACCTTAAAACATAAGCTATGTTTATCTCAACGATTAGAACAAGCTCAATACTGATTGTGCAGATTGAGAAGCTAATGACAAAGAGTTAATAGCTAATTGTTGACGTGTTTGCAATGCCAAGTAGTTAGCTGATTCTTCGTTCATGTCAGCCAATACGAGGTTGTCAGAACCGGTTTCGAGAACATCAACCAAAGCATCTGTAAAGTTTTGACGTGTTTCGATAATGGTAAAGTTATTACCAAGTTCTGTAGCATAAGAACGCAAATATGTGTTAACAGCAGCAATAGCATCCAAAGTTTTGTTAATATCATCCTGAGCATTAGCTACAGTTGGTAAAGTACCTGTATTATCAACATATTTGGGTTCATCATCAATAGCACCATAATGGATTAAATCACCGGTTCCGCTTGTAACATCATCTTGACCTGCGGCAGTGGTTGTATATGTTTTATATACTTCACCGGCTGTATAATATTCTGCATCGGCGTCATATGTTGCTACCCCATCATTGGCGGCCTTAAATTCTCCACCAGCAACAACATAATATTTACCGGCATCGAAGTCGTCTTCACTGTTAGTGGTGACTTTTGTCATTTTTTGTGCATCTTGAGCATAATATGTAGGTTCAACATTATTTTTAACCCAAGTAATATTACCGATTGTTTCACCTGTAGTAGCATCAGCACCCCATGTAAAGCCTTCGGCACCGGATTCGGTCATTTTAGCAGTAACATCATGGCCTTGAACATCTAATTTGTGAGTACGAGTTTCGTTGAACATAACTGTCAACTTATTACCTTTAAGCAAGTTAACACCTTGATAAGATGCATCTTTTGCTATAGTATCAATTTCTTTCAAGATAGCATTGTACTGATCTTGATAAGCTTGTAACTCTGTACCATAAGTTTTAGCTGTCGGGTCCAAAGCCAAAGCAGATGTTGCAACTGATTTTAATTGTTCAACATAAGAAGTAATAGCTTCGATACCTTCGTTAGCAGCTTGAATTGTTTGAATGCCTTGTCCCATGCTGTCCAATAAAGAATCCAAATCGGCAGCGCGGTTTGTCAAAGAGCGAGCTTGATAATAAGAAGATGCATTATCAATAGCAGAGTTAACTTTTTTACCTGTAGAAAGTCTTTCTTGAGTCGTATCCATTTGTTTTTGGATAGATTTTAAAGACGAAAGGTTAGAACGCATACTTGCGGTCAATGTAATACTGGTCTGAGCCATGGTTTTTCTCCCAAATTTTTAATTACGTTAAACTCAAATACTTTTGAGTTGATATCATTATCCCTCTTAAAAGTTAATATTTATTAAAGATTAGATTTAGGATAACGAAATATTTTATAAGTGATAAAATAATTGTAATTATAAAGTTTTCAATGTTTCTCCAAAAACTTTATCTTCTTGTTCAACAAGTTTTGAAGCTTCCTTAATTGCGTTATAATAATTTCCGACAATCATAGCTTCGACTACCGGATTGGAATATTCGCGCAAGCTGGGGGCCGCTTCATTCAAATCACGAATATACTCAACAAAGATTTTCTGCAAATCTTTAGATCCTTTTGACAGATACATTTGTTGAACAATGAAGTATACTCGTTTTGCCGGAGTTGTTGCATCTTTTTCGCGCATGATAAATTTTTCACGCAAAATAGGAACATTGCCGTCAATATAAAAACGAACACGATCGTTATCGTTTGTGATGAGGGCTTCTCCGACAATAATGCTTTCGTGAGGTTTCAACTCTATTTTTAATGACATTTTCGAATAAAAACTCCTGTTATTTTAACATTTCTACCAAATATGCTATTTAAATGGCTGTAAAATGTAAATAATTATTTGCATCTTGTGTATAACTATAATATAAGAAAACTCAAATGCGACTCGGAAAATAATATCTGTTGCGACTCGGAAAATTTTTAATAAGTTAAAAAAAATGGCTGAAGCTCCTATATATACATTAAAAAATATACACTTGGCATTTGGAGACAATCAACTTTTTGAAAATGTTGAATTGTATATCAATAAAGGTGATAAGATTTGTCTGGTCGGACGCAACGGGTCCGGCAAATCTACTTTGTTAAAAGTTATTGCCGGTGTTATCGAAGCTGACGGTGGAGAAATTTTTATTCAGCCCGGAACCAAAATTGCCTATATGCCTCAAGAACCGGATTTGAAAGAGTATTCTTCACTCAAACAAGCTATACTTTCCGGTTTGCCGAACGATGAACAAAATAATCGCTATCTGGCCGACATTTGGCTTGATAGGTTAAAAATAAACGGTAATTCAAACCCTCAAGCGTCTTCCGGAGGTGAATGCCGTAAAGCAGCTCTGGCCAAAGCGCTTATTTCCGAGCCCGATATTTTGCTTCTTGATGAACCGACTAACCATTTGGATATCTCAACAATCGAAACTTTAGAAGAAATAATTAATGAATTTCGTGGAGCAGTGGTGGTTATTTCTCATGACAGAATGTTTCTAAATCATGTTTCAAAGTCAACCTTTTGGTTAGATAGAGGCAATATGCACCTAAATAACAAAGGTTTTGCTCATTTTGAAGAGTGGCAAGAACAAATAATAAATCAAGAGATAATCGCTCAAAATAATTTAAATAAAAAAATTGCCGAAGAAACAGAGTGGCTTCACAAAGGGGTAACTGCTCGCCGCCGTCGTAATATGGGACGTTTGCGTCGGTTAATAGAGCTGCGAAAAGAACGACGAGAACAAATAAAAGCTGTCGGTAATATCAACCTTAATATAGATGAGGGTGATTTTCGTTCCAAACTTGTTATTGAGGCTAAAAATATTTGCAAAGCTTATAGCGGCCGCGATATTATTAAAGATTTTTCAACTCGTATAATACGAGGCAATAAAATCGGTATTGTCGGGCCGAACGGTGCCGGCAAAACTACTTTGATAAAACTTCTTACCAAACGTCTTGCTCCGGATAGCGGATTTGTTCGTATCGGCAAAAATTTACAAGAAGCTTATTTTGATCAAAATCGCCTTACTTTAGATCCCAAAAAGACTTTGTGGCAAACACTGTGTGACAAAGGCGATCACATTATGGTGCAGGGACATTGGCGTCATGTCGTGGCATATTTGAAAGACTTTTTATTCAAACCGGCTCAAGCTCATACACCGGTTGCAGCCTTATCCGGAGGTGAAAAGAATCGTTTGATGCTGGCATATTCGTTGGCGCAATCATCAAATTTTTTGGTGCTTGACGAGCCTACCAATGATTTGGATATGGATACGCTTGATTTATTGCAGGAAGTTTTGGATGAATATGCCGGTACAATTTTAATAGTCAGCCACGATCGAGATTTTTTGGACAGGGTTGTTTCCTCGGTTATATACTTAAAAGGTGACGGAACGGCATTTGAACATGCCGGAAGCTATACCGAGTGTTTGGAAAAGATAAAAAGCCAAAAATCCATATCGGAAAAAGTTAAACCTAATAATAAAACATCTGTAAAAGTTGAACAACCGACAGTAAAACAAGTCAAAAAATTAAGTTATAACCAAAAGCGACTGCTGGAAGTTTTACCGCAAGAAATTGAAGTTTTAGATAAGGAAATTATTGAGTTGACGACAGAGCTTTCTAACCCTGACTTATATAAGCAAAATCCCTCACGTTTTAACGAGGCTTCACAGTATCTTGAACTAAAACAACAAGAAAAGCTTGAAAAAGAAGAAGCTTGGTTAGAATTGGTAATATTAGCCGAAGAAATTTCTAATTAAGACGTTTGGGGAAAAAGATTAATACCTTTTGCCAATCGAGTCATTTGAGTATCAATGGCTGTTGCTAAATTTAAGTTTCCGCTTTTAATAATTCCTCGTATTTGGCATCCTTGAGTTGTATCAGGATTGGCAAACAAATAGTTTACTTTAGGGGTTTTTAGTCCTTTGCCTTCAAGGGTTTGGTGTAAAACTCCTAACATTCCTCGAGAAAATAAATCATATGCCAAATCCTCACTCATATCACTTGATGCAGCATATTTTACAACAGCATTAATTGCATCAGTTATGTTATTTGCGTGAATTGTCGACAAGACCAAGTGTCCGGAAGTTGCGGCTCGTAAAACTTCGCTTGCAGCATCAGGAGAACGAATTTCTCCCAACATAATATATCTTGGACGAGAGCGCAAAGCTGATTTTAAGCATTCTCCCCATTGACCGTTAACGGGAATTGTTTGACGACAAACACCGATACCTCCGCCTAATACATTATAAACTCCGTCTAACGGATGTTCGTTAGGATCTTCAATCGTATAAGCAAAGCCGCCTTCATGCACCAAATATTCTTTAAGCAGTGAAGAAATTGTTGTTGTTTTACCGGAACCTGTTGCTCCGGAACATAAAATTAAACCGGAATAATTTCGTAAGGACATTAAAAAACTTACTAATTCCGGAGGAAAAGCTAAAGCCTTAATGGAAGGCACTTGCGATGGCATTTTTCTTGCACAATATTGTACGCCGGAAATACCTTCGCTTCTTTCAATACGGTATAAAATCCCGTTATATTTTACGGAATAGCTTGTATTTTTTCCGTCATAAGCATTAGCTAAAATATCATAAAAAATATCGAGATCGTCAGGCTGAAATTCCATTAATGCGTTCATGGTCGTTCTGTCAGGAATATAAGCTTTTTTACTTTCTGACATAACATATAAATCTGAAAATTTTGTTTCTGTAATTGTCGTCATGAAAATTATCCCATTATTCTTTTTTTTCTAAAACAGCTTCTCCCGATAAAATTTCGGTTATTTGATATCTGTTGGTTTCTATTAATTTCAGTTCATTTTCACTGAAAGATGATGTTTTAAGGCGTTGTTTCAATGATTTGTTAAATTTATTTAAATTCATATCACCTGACATTTTTGATATTTTTTGATTTTCTTTAATTTGTAATTTAATATCAACATATTCTAACAGATCACGGATACGTTGTTCGTCATAAAAAAATCTTTCTATATCCCAATATTGTAATTTGAGCCATTTTTTTAAATTTTTCGGGTGCTCGCCTTTTATGTTTAATGATTTTTTGTTAAAATCTTCGGCAAAGCGTGATTGCATAAGTTTTGACCACATATTTAAAAATGCATCTAATTCATCAAAAGATATTTCATGTTCTTGTTCAGGCATTTCAAAATAAGTTTTATGTACGCCTAATTCTGTCAGAGGCTTACAAATAAACCAACCTAACAGAATATATGAAACACAAGTGATGCTGATTTTTTTTAATGGTTTCATGCTTACCACCTTATTGCAGAAATTACGCAACTGGGAGAAACATCATAACTGTTTGATAATTCTCTTGTTTTTGCTACATCGGGGATATATCCTTCGCCCAAGAAATTAACATGTCGACCTTTAGATATCAAAATTGAATCAAAGCCCAATAATGACGCTGCTTTTATGTCTGTAGCCACATTATCGCCGATAATTAAAATATTTTCATTTTTACTAATATCTTCCAGTGCATATTGTATAATTCTGACATCCGGTTTGCCCAAGGTTAAAATATTGCCGCCTAAAATAGCATAATTTTCGGCGATTGCGCCGGATGCCAAACATAATTTCCCTCCGATAAAACAGGAAATATCGTTACCGGCACAAACAAAAGGAAGATCTAAAGAAATAGCCTGATCTAAAAACGGTTTATATATATCAATAGAATCTTCCGGTGAAAAAACTTCACTCATATAGATGAAATGAGCTTCTTCAATTTTGGAAACTTCTTCAAAATTAAGTCCGTAAAAAACACTTTTGTTTTTGTTGTTGCCCAGATGAAAGTATTTATTACCTATGGCTTCATAATCATTTTGCGCATATTTAAGTTTATAGTGCAATATTTCTCCGGCAGTAACAATATTGGAAAATATATTTATATCAACGGAGTTTTTTTTCAAAATGTCGGCAATTTCGGTAATTCGCAAATGAGAATTTGAAATAATAACGATTTTTTTACCCAACGCAGACAAATTATTTAATGTTTTCAGTGCTTCGGGAAAAATTTTTTCTCCATCGTACAAAACACCATTAAAGCCAAAAACGAAAGTGTCATAATCGTTGGCTATTTTTGAAAGGTTTACAATAGGTTTAATCATCTTCATTTTGGCATAATCCGGACAATTAAGTCATACTTTTTTACGCCATTATAAAAATGTTACCTTAAGAACAAGTTAAGAAAATTTATTTTTTGTATTCGGATAATCTTAAAATTATATCATTGGCGATTGTCAGACCGAAAATAGCGGTAATCGTCGGTAATGATCCCAGTGTATGACGAATGCGTCCTGTCGAATTGTCATTATCATTAAATTTTATGGCTTGTTCTGATAAAGTTGTCTGTTCTTCAGACCATACACATCTTATTTTTGAAATATCAACTTGGCGTTTGCGAAGTCTTTTACGTACAAATTTTGCCAAAGAACAGTTTTTTGAGTTGCTTAAATTACCGAGTTTGATTTTTGACGGATCAGTTTTTAAGGCCGCGCCCATTGATGATATAAAAGGAATTTTTCGTTCGACTAATGTTTGGATTAAACAGCATTTCGGATTTAGAGCATCAATCGCATCAACCACAAAGTCAGGGTTGTATTGTAAGATATTATCAATGGTATCGTTATTTACAAAAATATTGACGGTTTTAACTTTTGCTTTTGGATTAATGCTTAATACGCGTTGTTTTGCAACTTCAGTTTTTTCCATACCGATAGTTTCGCTTACGGCTAAAATTTGGCGATTTATATTGCTTTCTTCAAACTTGTCAAAGTCAACCAGAACAAAGTTTTCAACTCCGCTTCTGGCTAATGCTTCCAAAACATATCCGCCGACGGCTCCCAGTCCGATAATCATAATTTTTGAGTCGTTTAATTTTTTTATACCTTCAGCTCCCAAAAGCATTTGAGTTCGGGCAAATCTTTTATCAGACACGGCAAAACTCCTCAAAATTATGATAAATTTGTTTGGTAAGAGCGATTTTATCAATGTTTTTTATTTTTGCAATATATGTAATAAAGGCATTAATTTTTTCAAAATCCGACATATAAGGTCCGTCGCTTTCGCTCAAAAGTTTATTTTCGGGAATTTGTTTGATGATATCAACATGATTTTTCTTTTTACATATTGCATCGGATATCGAAATATATCCTCCTGACTTTAATATTTTTTGTAAAAATTCCACACTTCCGTTAAAAGCATGCACCATAAATTTGACAGATATTTGAGGTAATAATTTTTCAAGTTGATTGTCCGCTTTTAAGGAGTGAACACAAAGAGGGCGATTATATTTTTCGGCAATTTTAATTTGTTTAATAAAAATATTTTCTTGCAGCTCTTTGTCATAAGCTTTTAGGTTGTCAAGCCCGCATTCTCCGATTAAAGCATAAGGAAAGTTATTTAAATAGTTGCTTAAGAGGTTTTGCCAATCTTCAGATACTTCATCAATATACCAAGGGTGTATACCGAAAGCCGGAATAATAAAATCAGGATTATTATTAGTAATTTCAGCAATACTATCCCAGTCTGACGGGTGAGATGATACACAAATTATTTTTTTAAAATTTTGTGTTTGCATTTTTTTTATAATTTGTTGCACATTTTTTTCTTTATAGTCTTGCAAATGAATATGAGAATCTATAAATTGCATATTGGTACCGATAAAATGTTTTTGTATTAATATATTTAAGAAGATAGTAGAAAATAATGAGTATTTTGACAAGACCGATTTTAGAAATAAATTTATCTAACATATTAAAAAATTATAATGCACTATCCGCTATTGCTAAAAATGCTATAGCAGCAGCTGTTGTAAAAGATGATTCTTACGGACTTGGGGCCGAAATAATTGCGCCGATGTTGTATAATGAAGCCGGTTGCCGTTATTTTTTTGTAGCTCATGCAATAGAAGGAGAAAGGATTAGTTCTTTGGTGCCGGAAGCTCAAATATATGTTTTGCAAGGCATGGGAGCAGATTCTATAGATGTTTTCAGAAAAGTTAAAAATCTTATACCTGTAATCAGCTCACCGGAAATGTTTGAGTATTGGAAGCAAAATAAAATTAATGATGTAAAACCGGTGATTCAAATTGAAACCGGATTAAACAGACTTGGTTTTCGCAAAGATGACTTAAAAAATTTGAGCCATGAAGATAAAAAAATATTCGGTTTGGTAATGTCGCATTTAGCTTGTGCCGATGAAAAAGATCACTTTATGAATCATTATCAAGTTGAAAGCTTTGTAATGTTAAAAGATAAATATTTTCCAAACATTAAAGGAAGTCTTGCTGCTTCTGACGGTATTTTTCTTGATAAAGATTTTTATCAGGATATGGTAAGACTTGGTGCCGGTATGTATGGTATAAATACCGCTCCTTATCGTATAAATCAAATGGCAAATGTTGTTACCTTAAAAGCCCCTGTTTTGCAAATTACCAAGCTTTCTAAAGGCGAATATGTCGGTTATTCGGCAACTTATAGAGCAAGCTCTGATAGAAAAATAGCCATTGTTTCCGTAGGATATGGTGACGGAGTGCCTCGTTCTTTGTCAAATACCGGTAAGGTGTTTTTTAAAAATGGCAAAAAAGTAATCGAAGCCAGAATATTAGGACGTGTTTCAATGGATAATGTTATTTGTGATGTTACCGATGTCGAAAATTTAAAATGTGGAGATATGGCATATTTTGCCGCCGATTTTTATACGTTAGATGATGTTGCAAAAGATGCCGGAACAATTTCTTATGAGTTGATGTCACGTTTAGGTAAAAATACCCGATTTATAAAAAAATATATCAAATCCTAGGAATTTAAGATTTTTATAAAATATAAAAAGCAAAAAATTAGGGCTCTGACGAATAAAATGGTAATATATTACCACAAAAGGTATAATATTACCATTTACGGTATTATAATACCAAGAGAGGCCGTTTTTTTACTAAAAATTAACTTTTATTTTCCGATTCGAGAATCGATTCTTTATAAAAAATGTTTCACAAGAAAACACATAAAAAACAATGTGTTGTATTTTGTGAAACGTCATTTTTGGCGTTTTAAAGTTGTTTGAACTTGAAATTTGTGGTATAATGAAGGTGTAGTGTAAATAGAAGCACCACAAGTAATGTGAAACTTATTTATATGGGAGAAAAGCCATGTCTACTATTACATTAACCGCAAGTATGCGTTCAAATCTTTTGTCTTTAAAAACAATTCAAACTCAAATGGATAAAACTCAAGAGAGACTTTCTACAGGTAAGAAAGTTAACTCTGCTATTGATAATGCATCTTCTTATTATCAAGCTCGCTCTTTGACAAACCGCGCTGCCGATTTGGATTCTTTATTGGACAGCATGGGACAAGGCGTTCAAACAATTCAAGCTGCTAACGAAGGTATCGAAGCTATTACTTCTTATGTTGAACAAATGAAGTCAGTTGCAGAATCAGCTGCAGCTCTTGATGCAAATGCTGCCGGATATGCGGATAGAGTTGCGGATTATGCTGCACAGTTTGATGCAATTAAGGCTCAAATTACTGATATTGCGGAAGATTCATCATATCAAGGTGTAAACTTGTTAATCGGAAATAAATTAAAAGTTGTGTTTAATGAAGTACGTTCAAATGATCTGACAGTTACCGGTAAAAATATTGTTAATGAAATGGCAATAACAGCTGCTTCCGGTGACGAAGGCTGGAAAACAGGCGTTGCGAAAATTACGGCATCTATTGACGAAATTACTGCATCAGTAGAAAAATTGCGTTCATTTGCTAGTGAACTTGGTAATAACTTTACTGTTATTGAAACTCGTCAAAACTTTACCGAAGCAATGATTGATGTTTTGGAAACAGGTTCGGATAAGCTTGTATTGGCAGATATGAACGAAGAATCAGCTAACTACTTGGCATTACAAACACGTCAGCAATTAGCTATTAATTCTTTGGCATTAGCTTCTCAATCTGCACAATCAATATTGAGCTTGTTCTAATAATTAATCAAAGGAATATAAACGGGGCGATATTTCAAATATCGTCCCTTTTTTTGTGACTTAATAATATGTGTCGTGAATATATTGTTATGAAACCAAATATTAACTAAATTATTCATATAATAGAATAAAACATATATTTGGGAGTTCTTTTATGTTTAAATATTTTGTGCTTTTTTTAGGAATTTTCTTCTTCTCAAATTCATTATATGCATTTGACGAGAGTGTTGTTTCGCTTTTTGATGATGAAGATGACGCTGTACGAGAAACTCCGGAGCAAAAAGAAAAAAAAGAAGGTTTTCTTTCTTTTATGAATTTAGAAATTCCCAAAAAAATATTTTCTTTTTCCAAGGACGAGACGCCAAAAGAAAAGTCATTAACATTTGAAGATACTGTTAAAATGGCCGAAAGAGGAAATTTACAAGCTCAACTGGCGTTAGGATATGCTTATTTATATGGTGAAGAAGGAGTCGCAAAAGATTATAATAAATCATTTGAATATTATAGTATGGCAGCACTTCAAAATGATCCGACCGGGTTAAATAATTTGGGAAGTTTATATTATGGCGGTATCGGAATAAAAAGAGATGTATCAAAAGCTGCAATATTATTTAAAAAAGCTGCTGCATTAGGAAATGTTAATGCTGCCGTAAATATAGGATTTATGCATGCGAGCGGAAAAGGCGCTAAAAAAGACATTATTTTGGCCTTAAAATATTTTGAAACGGCATTATCTTCAGATATTCCCGCCGCAAAATTTATGGTCGGATACGCATATTATAAAGGGTTGCATCGTGAGGTAGATTATTCTAAAGCTTCTTCATTATTAAAAGAAGCTGCCGATGCCGGATTTGATGAGGCGCAAACAGTTATTGCTGATATTTATATAAATGGTCTTGGTTTTCCGCAGAACTATAATAATGCCGTAAAATATTTAAATAAAGCAATAGCTCAAGGAGATGCCGGTGCTATGGAACGTTTGGCAGATATTTTGTCTGAAGGAAAAAAATATACGCGAAATATAGAAGATGCACATGTTCTTTATAACTTGGCTTCGGTAAGAGGAAGAACAACTGCGGTTTCTAAACGTAATTCTATTGAAGCAGTAATGAAAATTGATGAAATTTTACAAGCTCAAAAAAAGGCAGAAGCTTTTAAAGATGAACTTTCGCCGATAACTTTATATACTCGCCAAACCTATGGTAAAAATATAGTTTCGTATTTTTATTAGAATGAATAAAAAAAGGCTGTGAAATCACAGCCTTTTTTATTATTTTTCAAGCAGGTCTTCCAACCAATGAATATCATATACACCATCAATATAATCCGGTCGGGATATAATTTTTTGGTGTAAAGGAATAGTTGTTTTAATTCCGTCAATTACAAATTCTTCCAAAGTTCTGTGTAATCGCATCAAAGCACTGTTACGAGTTTTTCCGCTGACAATAAGTTTTGCTATCATACTGTCATAATATGGGGGAATGCTGTATCCGGAATAGATTTCCGAATCAACTCTGACTCCAAGCCCGCCCGGAGCATGCCATTCGGTGATTTTTCCCGGATTAGGCACAAAAGTTGCGGGATCTTCGGCATTGATACGGCACTCAATAGCACAACCGTTAAATGTGATATCGCTTTGCGAATATCCCAATTTTGCACCATTGGCAATTCTGATTTGTTCTCTGACAATATCAATACCGGTAACGGCTTCGGTAATAGGGTGTTCTACCTGAAGTCTTGTGTTCATCTCCAAGAAATAAAATTTGCCGTCTTCATATAAAAATTCTAAAGTACCGGCACTTGAATAACCGATTTTTTCAACAGCTGAACGAGCAATTTCACCTATTTCATCACGTTGTTGTTGATTAAGAGCCGGAGAAGGCGTTTCTTCAATAACTTTTTGATTTTTTCTTTGAATAGAGCAGTCTCTTTCGCCTAAATGAACAACATTTCCGAATGTATCAGCCAAAATTTGAATTTCGATATGCCGAGGTTTTTGTAAATATTTTTCCATATAAACTTCGTCACTGGTAAAAGATGCTTTAGCTTCGGCTCTGGCCATGGTGTAAGCTGTTTCTATTTCGTCTTTATTAAAAGCAACTTTCATACCTTTTCCACCGCCACCGGCTTTAGCTTTGATAATGACGGGATAACCGATTTTTGTTGCCCACTCTTTAGCAATATCAACATTTTCCAATGCCGGAGATCCGGGAATTACCGGCAAACCCGATGATATAGCGGCTTCTCTGGCTTTTAATTTATCGCCCATCATTCTTATTTGTTCCGGTTTAGGTCCGATAAATGTAATTCCGTGTTCTTCAACCATTTCGGCAAAGTCGGCATTTTCGGATAAGAAACCGAACCCGGGGTGAATAGCATCAGCACCGGTAATAATGGCAGCTGATATTATGGCCGATTTATTCAGATAAGATTCTGAAGAACGAGCCGGACCGATACATACGGCTTCATCAGCCAAGCGAACATGCATTGCATTGGCATCTGCTTCGGAGTGAACTGCGACTGTCTTAATTCCCATTTCACGACAAGCTCGATGAATTCTTAAAGCTACTTCTCCGCGATTGGCAATCAGTATTTTTTCAAACATAGGCTTTTCACCTTATTCAATTACTATTAAAGATTCGCCATATTCTACAGGATCGCCTGATTCTACCAAAATTTTGGTAACGGTACCTGTACGATGAGCTTTTACAGGGTTAAAAGTTTTCATAGCTTCGATAAGGCATACGATATCGCCTTCTTTGACGGTATCCCCGATACCGACATAATCAGGTTTTGTAGGGTCAGGAGATAAATATACAACACCGACTATCGGAGACTTAACAGTTCCGGCATTGCTGGAATATTCATCAGAATTATAAGTATCTTCTTTACTGACATTTGCCGGAATAATGCCGGTTGGCTGAACTTGAGCCGCCTGTTGACCGGTAACGGGAACACTGACTGGCGTTACAGTAGCGGCACAAACCATTCCTTTTAATTTTATACGACAACCTTCGTCTTCATATTCAAGCTCACTTAAGTTATTTTTATTTAATACGTCGGCTAATTTGCCGATAATTTTTGTATCAACAGCGTTTGCCATTATATTTTCTCTCTTTCGTAAATAAAAAATACGTGTCCTTATTCCTGATTAAACAACATAACAGAAAAAGTCAAAAAAACAATAAAAAATACATATTTTTACCAAAAAAAGAGCGATTTTTGCATAAAAATGAGCAAAAACAGTAAAAAACGTTGTTTTAAAAATATGAGTTAAAAAATATAAAAAAGTCGTCTTTTAAAAAATGGCACGCATTTTGCATATATTTTCACAGATTAATTTTTTTTAAGGATTTGTCCGATGGAAATACAAGATAGAAACAGTTTATTACAAATTCTTGTTGGTGCAAAAGAGGCTAAACCCCAAGTTTCTTTTGACGGTAATTCGTTTGCAGATGTTTTGGAATCAACCAAATCTCAAGCAGATGTTTCTTCTAAAGATATAAAAGATGTTGAATTTAATGGTGGTGTTAAAAACGATGTCGCTCTGAATGTTAAAAAGAATAATAAGGTTTTGGAGAATAATGTTAAAAAAGAAACTTCTCAAAAATCTGAAGATAAGGTTATTGATAGCAATAAAAATAAAGAAAATAAAGCTAAAGAAAAAGAAGATGTAAAAGAAGAGAATGCTGTTGCAACAAATCAATCTGTAAAAGAAGACAAGCCTGTTGAAGAAAAAAATGAAGTTGAAACAAACGAGGTTGAAGAAGTTGTTGATGCTGAAGCAAACAATGCGGGGGAAGATGTTGCGGCAAGTGAAACATTAGCTCAAAATGTAGTCGCTCAAGGTCTTGATGAAAAAGTGTTAAGCAGTTTTTTGCAAACAGAAGTTGCTGTTGAAGATGTGGTCGTTTCCGAAGGTTTTGATGTTGTGTTAAATAATGTTGAAGAAGTTATTGCTTCGGAAATTCAAAAACAAGCCGAAACAGAAGTTTCGAAAGCTCCGGCAACAGAAATGGTTCCAATGACCGAAGAAGAAGCTTTGCTTATGGAACAGGCAAAATATTTTGATGAAAAAGTAGCGTCAGATAAAAAGTTAAAAATAGAAGTTAGTGTTTCAGAGGAAAAAATTGCCGAGCCTGTTGTAAAAGATGTTTTGAAAAACAGTTTTGAAATAAATTCTATGTTCCAGATGGTTGAAGATGCTTCGGAAGTTAAAGATGTTGAAGCTGTTTTGGATGAAACTGTTCAAAATGTTTCGGAAGATGCTCAAACTTTACAGGAAGTAAAAAGTATTTTGTATGGTGAGGTTAAGTCAGTTCAAGAAACTGTTAAAGCTGCTGCAACCAAAGATATGGTTGTTACTTCCGTTTCCGGTAAAGAAGTTGTGTCCGAGGTTGTCAATGTTTCAAAGAATGAAGCTTTTGCTAAAATAAATGAGACTATTGCTCGAGATAATTATAAAGGCATGAGCAAAGAAGTTATTGAACAAATTAAGGTAAATATTACCAAATCAGCCATAAAAGGTGTTGATACTATTGATATTCAGTTAAAGCCGGAAGATTTGGGAAAAGTACAGATCAAAATGTATATCGGTAAAGACGGTAAAGTTCAGGCCGAGATAGTTGCTTCTCGTGCCGAAACGGCTGATATGCTTCAAAAAGATGCATCTTCTTTGTCAAAAGCATTTAATGATGCCGGTTATGATACTGATGCAAAAAGTTTTACATTCAGTTTTCAGAATGAAAATCAAACAAGAGGTCAGGAAAAAGACGATGCCGGATTATTGAAATTTATCGGAGATGCTTTAGAGCAAGAAGCTGAAAATATCGCCGGTAACGATAATCTCGGATATGATCCTGTTTTGGGATTGAATATCAGGGTTTAACAGGTAATGGGGAGGTAATATCATGACAGATTTAAGCTCAATTATCACATCGGTAAATTCAGGTGTAAGTAAGGGAACCAACTCTGCTCAAACATTATCAGCTGATATGGATACATTTTTGACATTGTTGACTACACAGTTACAATATCAAGATCCTTTGGATCCGATGGATGCATCTGAATATACCAACCAACTTGTTCAATATTCTAATGTGGAACAAGCTATTCAAACCAACTCAAAATTGGATAACTTACTTAATTTATCAATTTATAATCTTGGTGTACAGGCAACAAGTTATGTCGGTAAAACCATACAGGCAATCAGCGACGTTATGCCTTTAGATGAAGGTGTTTCCAAAGCTACTTATACATTAAGTAAAAATGTTTCGGAATGTACTGTAGTTGTAAAAGACATGGAAGATAAAGTTGTTTATACCGCAAAAGGAGAAACCTCATCCGGAGCACATGATTTTATTTGGAACGGTAAAAATATAAATGGTGAGCAACTACCGGACGGTGCATACAAAATCGAAGTTTTGACAAATGTTCCCGAAGGGGAAACAACAGCTTCGGTAACAACAACGGTATTCGGAAGAGTTACCGGAGTCGCCAGTGATGATAGCGGAATTTATCTTGGTTTGGGTGATGCAATGACAACAACCCTTGATTATGTTGTTACATCACGTAACGAAAATTATTGGAAAGAACTTATTGCCGAAGTTCAGAAGAACTTTGGTACTTCATCAGAAGATGAAGATATAAAAGAAGAATTAGAAAAAATTGTAGAGCAAATTGCTTAAATAAAAAAGTTTTAGGAGAAATGAAATGAGTATTTTAGGAGCATTACAAGCCGGCGTATCGGGCCTCGGAGCGCAGTCAAGCGCAATGGGAGCTATTGCCGACAATATAGCCAATATGAACACTATCGGCTATAAAAATAATAATGTATCGTTTTCAACTTTGGTAACCAAACAGGTCTCATCAAGCAAGTATTCTGCCGGAGGTGTGCAATCACATACCTCTCAAAGCATCGATACTCAAGGTTTGTTGTCTTCTGTTTCATCAGTAACATCATTAGCCGTAAGCGGTAACGGTTATTTCGTCGTAAACTCACTTAATACCGGTGATGGCACTTGGGCATATACTCGTGCCGGTGACTTTTTGAAAGATGAAACCGGATATTTGGTAAACTCGGGCGGTTATTATGCGCAAGCATGGTCATTAATGCCTTGGGATGGTACGGAATCTGCGTCAACTGTTGAAATTAACGGTATTATGTATATGAAAGCATACAAAAATGAAAATGGTGAAACCGTATATATCAATGATAATATTGTTGATGAAAACAATCTTCGCGGTATCAATCTTTCAAATATCGGCGGAACAGCAACCCCGACAACTCAAATTGCTTTTGGTGCTAACTTGCCTTCCGGTAGCCGTATCGGAGATACTCATTCTGTTTCTACTTTGATTTATGACAGCTTGGGTAACCCAAATAATATCAGTTTGAACTATACTAAAGAAACAGCAAATTCTTGGGGTTTAGGTACATCAATACCGTCAGGAGCTGCTGCCATAAATCTTTATACTGAAAATGATTTGGTTTATTCTTCAATCGGTCAAATGGAATTTACCGAGATACCGGCGGAAGGATCTACAATAGGAATTAATAATAAAACATTCCAATTTGTTAATGGTGATACTCCTGCAAATGGAGCCGAAATAAGCGCCGATCCGGAAATATATGCCGTAAATATTTCTCAAGCTAATTCGGTAAAAGATGTTTTGGATCAATTTTTGGCAGCAATAAATTTACATGTCAGAGATGCGGGGCGTTTTACAATCGATAATAATACTATTAAAATTTCTCAATCCTTAACC
Source organism: Alphaproteobacteria bacterium (assembly GCA_045633825.1). Lineage (GTDB taxonomy): Bacteria > Pseudomonadota > Alphaproteobacteria > RF32 > CAG-239 > CAZU01. The sequence goes on from JAZQZB010000016.1 coordinate 29,061, forward strand.
GGTGATTCTTTAAAAGTTGATTGTAGCGGTACATTAGCTTGTGTTCAATCTGCGTCGGATATTGATATTTCATCAGGATTGTCTCAAGGTGTATTTAATGTTGAAGCTATTGATAACAAACTTAAAAACTGTGCTTATATTGATGTTAATGCCATTACTAATACAGACAGTATTACGATTGATGGAATTACTTTTTATTTCAAAGAAGGAACTCCTCCGGCAGGTGTAACTGATGAAGTATATTTGGGTGATCTTTCCGGTAATACTCCGGCTCAAAACGTCAAATTGTTGGTCAAAGCAATTCATGATGCCGGTGTTGCCGAACCTGAAAGATTTGTTGCCAGTGGAAAAACTTTACAAATTATTCCGACTTCAACCGGTGAAGTAATTAAAATTACTAATAATATTGCCGGCAGCGAGAGTGCATATATTACCAGTGGTATTGAAGATGATGTTTTGCCCGCAGAAGGCATCAAAAACACATTCCGTTATAATGAAGTTGATCAGTTAG
>JAZQZB010000017.1:0-24724 GCA_045633825.1 Alphaproteobacteria bacterium
CTTTTGCTATCTTAAGCCTGACCTATGGTTTCCATCATCATCGGATATAGAGCATCTTTTGGAGACATTCCCTTGGTCATAACCACTTTAAAAACCGGATAATTTTTTTCACATTCATTAATCGCAATATCTATCATTTGAGAAATTTTATGTTCAAAAAACTCTTCTTCATAATTTAAAAATACCGAATGTTTAAAAACAGGCATATTTTGTTCCGTCCAATAAGAAAAATGCCCCACCCACAAATTTTCATTAACTAAAGCTAACAACTCAAATATTTTAGAACGATCTTCTATTTTATTTTGAACATCCATTAAACAAGACATATGCAAACATTTCATTGATGCTTCCCATGCAAAAAACAGCAACATATTAGTCCATTTTCCCTGAACTTCGACGACAACCTCATTAATATTGCGCCTATCAAGCTCATATGACTTGGAGGAAAAAATATTTTCAACCATATCTATAGGATTTATATTTGTGGCTAAATTCTGAGCCGTTTGCATACTTGTCTACTCCCAAATATATATTAATTCTCGCATGTATTTAAGCTTGCATTGAGCATTTAATATTTGCAACCGCCGAGTCGTGTTTTTCCACTATATTTACTTCTGTGGATAATTGTTAAAACAGTTTTTATAGCAAAAACAACAAATTACGTTTGAAAAAAAATTTTTACTTTTTTATATGTGGATATATTTGCGGAAATTAATTATTCTTTAAGTGATTTAAAATTGTTTAATTTCAAAAGAGGTTTTTATGATCGGTTTGCCATTTCCTGAAATTTCCCCCATAGCTTTAAGCATCGGCCCTTTGGCTATCAGATGGTATTCTTTAGCTTATCTGTTCGGAATCTTAATTGCTTGGTTTTTAGTTTTACGAAATACCAAAAAATATAATCTGGAATACACCTCTCAACACATTGAAGATTTGGCTTTTTATATAACCATGGGAATCGTTATCGGCGGAAGATTAGGATATGCCATATTCTATGGCGGAGAAGAAATGTGGCTGAAACCATGGATAATTTTAGAAATTTGGAAAGGCGGAATGTCTTTTCACGGAGGAATTTGCGGAGTAATTATCGCAACATTGCTTTATGTAAAAAAATATAAATTCAAATTTTTGGCCATTACAGATTTGGTTGCACTATATGCTCCTATCGGTATATTTTTAGGGCGAATCACCAACTTTGTAAATGATGAACTCTGGGGAAGAGTAACTAATGTTCCTTGGGCAATACGATTTCCCAACGGAGGATATTTACCACGGCATCCTTCTCAACTCTATGAAGCTTTTTTTGAAGGAATTGTTCTTTTTATAATACTGAATTATTTATGGACTTTTGCGAAAGTAAGATCCAAACACGGAACTATATCGGCCATATTCGTACTGTTTTACGGAATATTTCGTATTTGCATGGAACAATTTCGTCAGCCCGATGCTCATTTAGGATTTTATTTTGAAAAAATTACCATGGGGCAAATGTTATCAGTACCGTTTATCATTACAGGATTGTACATACTGTTAAAAAATTTTAGAAAAAATTAGCCCTTTGAAGTTACATTATGAGTAAATTTTAAAGTATTGCGCATTGCTTTATCTGCCCTCATTAATACTTCCAATGCACCTGCATCACTTCTTTTCTTTTCGGCCAAGCTGCAAGAAACCGTAATTTTTATCGGTTGTTGTTTAGGTGCGCAACTAAAACTTATACCGGCAATAATTCTTCTTATATTATCAATATGTTTAAATGCTTCTTTATTGTCTTTGTCTTTATACAAAACAACAAATTGATCCGGCGCATAGCGAAAAACTGTTTCTTCTGATGTAAACTCCTGAACAACCTCTGCCACTAAATTAGTTAAAATCCTTTGTTTTCTATAACCGAACGTTTTTAATAACTTGTCATAATTATCAATGTTGATAATTCCCAAATTATACTTAAACGGAAAATGTTTTGACTTTATTAAATAAGAATTTCTACTATAAAAACCGGTGGTTTCATCATAAAAATGATTATAAGTTAAAGTAAACACCAAATCGATAAAAATTATCAGTTGCGAAACAAAGAAAAATGAACTCAATGCAGATGCATTATTCGCAAAATAAAAACCTGATGCCGATGCAATAACCGAATAAAGTGTCGAATAATTAAACAAATTGTTGACACTTATCGACCTTATTAAAAATATGGTAAAAAATACCAAATAGAAAACAACGGCAACAACATTTATTCCATAAACAAAAAAACTTAAATTTATATTATATTTAACCAATTCTTCAATTATACCATATTGCAATAAAATAAGCATAATAAGCTGTATGCTCTTTGAAGACATAAAACGGAATCGCCCATATATATAAAAAATTATCAAATTCAGGGGAAACAATATTGTTAAATAATTAAACCATGCAGTATAATTAAATGCCTCACCATATTCTCTTTTTATATAGTTTATAAAAACATAACACATAATATTTGTGATAACCAAAAACATATGGCGATTTATATTAAAATTTAGAAGAATCAAAAAAGCCAAGATACTCAATATATAAAATGATACATGAAAAATAGTATTTATTTGATTGTCAAAATTACCATATACTAAAAAAGACAGCAAAACAGCAGCATATATCATAGCCGGAGCTAACATATTGCTGATTAAAGGAACATATTTTTCTAATATTTGCTGAATACGCAAGATTCCTACCTTTTAATTATTTTCCATTGCAAACGAATTGTAATAATAAAAGGTTAAATTTTATTTACGCATTTTAAAATTGAGCTATCGCCATAAGAATAAAAACGATATTTTTTTTCAATCGCGTGAGCATAAGCTTTTTGCATTCTGTCCAAACCGGCAACAGCAGACACCAACATAAATAATGTTGATTTAGGAAGATGAAAATTAGTAATCAACATATCTATCATCCTAAATTTATATCCGGGAGTAATAAAAATATCAGTTTCTTGTGCAAACGGATGCAAAACACCTTTTTCATCTGAAGCGGATTCCAACAATCTCAAAGATGTTGTTCCCACAGCAATGATACGATTTCCTCTTTGTTTGGCTTCATTAATAATATCAGCCGTTTCTTGAGATATTATACCATATTCGGCATGCATCTTATGATCTTCGGTATTATCTGTTTTAATGGGTAAAAACGTTCCGGCTCCGACATGTAATGTAACAAAAACTTGACGAACTCCCTTTTCTTTTAGCTTTGCAATAACTTCCGGCGTAAAATGAAGCCCCGCCGTAGGAGCGGCAACGGCTCCCTCGTGAGAGGCATATATTGTTTGATAATTTTCTTTATCATCAAATTTATGCCAAAGAGAATTTTCTCCCGGACGCTCTCTTTTGATATATGGGGGAAGAGGCATATACCCGAAAATCTGCAAATAGTCGGAAAGCTCTTCATCGGAACAGTTAAACTTCAGTAATACACCGTCTTCATGATCTTTTTTTATAACCGTTGCACTAAATTTTGAGGCTTCGGCAGAAATTGTATCATTATAAAAATATATAATATCATTTTCTTTTAATCTTTTGGCGTTTTTAATAAAAGACCACCAATTAAGCATATCTTCAGGATGATATAGTGTAATTTCAACCTTGGCATCACCTCGTTTGGCATATAATCTGGCAGGTATAACTTTGGTATCATTACAAACCAAAATATCACCTTCATGCAAAATTTCCGGTAAATCACTGAAATGACGGTCTGTTATACTATTTTCTTCCGACAAATCGAGCAATTTTGAAGCATGACGAGGTGTAATAGGTTGTGAAGCTATTAACTCACGCGGCAAATCATAATCAAAAAGATCTACTTTCATTTACAAGACACCTTATAATTTTATTTATTGGTGTTATATTATAAACAATATGTTTTAGCAACTGTTTTTAATATTTTTAAAATTTTCAATTTTTACTTGATTATATTTAATTATTAAACTATAAGTGTATAAGGTGAGCAAAAATTCTTAAAGGAAAAAAATAATGAATAAACGTGATTTACAACGCCTTGAAGGACTACTGCTACTAACTCTTCTTTATAAAACAAAAAACATACGACTTTGCGCCTCTATTATCGGAATTTCTGTAGATACGCTGACCAAATATATAAATTTTTTGGAAGATGATATCGGAACAAAACTTCAACTTAATCATAAAAATTCATGCTCCTTTACTTCAAAAGGAAGAGAATTAATAACCAAGATAAAAACTCTGGATATTGAAAATTGGCAATTAGAAAATAAAAAAATTAATTTATTTGACTTAAAAAATATTAAAGGGATTTTCTACCTTAAAGCTATCTCATTATTCGGTAACAAACGTAATGCTTCGACAATGATGTCAACATCTATCGAAACAATAAATTTATATATCGACTATTTGCAAAACTCTTTACAAACAACCTTAATGAAATGTGATAATCAGGGAAGTTACTTAACTGATGAAGGAGCTGTTATTATTTTTAAATTTGACAGAATAACCAAATTCATCAATCACTTAATAAAACAAAAATATAACCAAAATAATCATATTCGATTGGCTTTAGAAAAAGGTATTGATATTGCTCCGAATATGTTTGGCGAAATAAACAACCAAGATATTACTGTTTTTACTGACAACCCTCACCTACATTCTAATGAATGGGACATTGCCATAAGCTTTTCGGAGCAACAATCGGATAATTTGATAATGAGCTACTCGCGCAAAATAAAATGCGGATTTTTTACCAGTCTCAAATATATAGATAATTTCGGCACACCGAAAGATTTGGATGATATAAAGAAAAATCATCTTGTTATAGACGGACGCAATCGGCCTTATGCCGATAAAAACTATTGTGAATTTATTGATGATTGTCAAAATACCCGATTTATTGAAAATTCAAACATTGCAATTTTAGATACTGTCAGCTATGGCGGAGGTATATGCTTGGCTCCATTAACAATTCATCAAAACAATCTGATATATTTGGAACACCTTACTTGTAATATTGAGGCAACTTTATATCTATATATTCATAAATCATTTAATTGTATCCCCAAATATAAACAAGCAATGAATAATTATCGTGAAGCACTAAACTTAATTTAGTAAATGCTTCGAGCGATTGTTAAAGCATCTATAGATTTCGGTTTAGCCGATTTAAGTGCTTTAGCACACTCTTTTAATGTGCTTCCGGTAGTTAGAACATCATCAATAAGCAATATTCTTTTGCCTTTTATGTTTGCAATATTTTTAACATAAAAGGCATCTTTAACATTTTTTAATCTTTCATTACCATCACAATCTATTTGCGGTTTGGTAACTTTTCCTTTTACCAAACTTTTGTAATCAACTTCTATACCGGTTAATTTACCTAATTCTTTTGCTAACAATGCCGACTGGTTATATTTACGCTTTATTAATCTTGTATAATGAAGAGGAACGGGAACTATCAAATCGACACCTTCGGATAAAATATCTTTACCGGCAACATATAACATTTTGGCCAAAAAAGATGCTAAATCTGTTTTATCATGAAATTTAAAATCAAGAATCAGTTTTTTAGAAAAATCATCATAAAGATATGCCGACCTAATCATTCTGAAAATCATTTTATTTTCAGATTTCAAACAATTTCCGCATAACAATTTTTTACCATTCGGTTTATCGTAATCAAATAACGGTTCACCGCATTTATAACAAATGGCTTTATTTAAAAATTCTATTTTAGAAATACACTCGTCACAAAGACCTTTATCTTCGTGCAACACTTTACCGCAAAAATAACAACGCGGAGGTAATATAAAATTGATGATGTCTTTAATAAAACTCATTAAAGTTTAGCCAATTCAATATGAATATCATTTACGTTATCAACGACAATCATTCCGGCAGAAGAAAGAGCATCTTTTTTATCCAAAACAGATACATATCCTCGTGTCATAACTTCTCCGGTATATCCCATTTTATATCCGAAAGGTACTGCATTACCGGCAACAAACACAATAACAGGTTTTTTATTCGGAATATTTTTATACCACTCGGCAGCTGCCTCTTCAAAACCGCCGCCAAGTTGTCCTATCATAACAACAGCTTTTGTTTTTTTATCTGCATGAAATGCGCTTAATGCATCTATAAAATCTATTCCGATTAAAACGTCATCACCAAGTCCGATAACTGTTGATTGCCCCATACCTGCTCGATTAACTTCCAAAACGGCTTCGTAAGTTAATGTTGATGAACGAGAAACTACACCGATAACCCCTTTTTTATGAATATTTTCAGGGAAAATTCCCAGTCTGGCTTCTTTCGGAGTAATAATACCGGGAGTATTTGATCCGATAAATTTAGTTTTAGCTCCTTTTAACATAGCTTTAATTTCAAGCATGTCTTTTAAGGGAACGCCATCCGTAATACTTACAACCAAATCAAGCTCTGCTTCTATGGCTTCTCGAGCCGCTGATTTTACAGCTTTGGCCGGAACATACATAATACTTGCTGTTGCTTGAGTTTCTTTAACAGCTTCTTTCACCTTATCAAATACGGGTAAATTAAGGTGCATACTGCCGCCTTTACCGGGAGTAACACCTCCGACAATTTTAGTCCCGTAATCTAATGATCTTTGAATATGAAAAGATGCTTGAGTACCGGTAATACCCTGACAAAGAACTTTAGTATTTTTATTTACAAAAACAGACATATCAGGCAACCTCCTCAAGAGCTTGGGCCAATTTTTCAACAGATTCTTCCATGCTATCAGCCCAAATTACCGGCAACCGAGAATTTTGTAAAATTTCTTTAGCTATCTCTTTATTGGTTCCTTCAAAGCGCACAACCATCGGAACATTTAATCCTACCTCTGAAGCTGCTGCAACAATTCCGTCGGCGATTAAATTACAGCGAACAAAACCACCCAAAATGTTAAGTAAAATCCCCTCAACACGAGGATTTGTCATAATAATTTTAATTCCGGAGGCTATTTTATCTTTATCAACACCACCTTTAACGTTAATAAAACAAGCTGTTCCTATAGATTTTCTACGCAATAAATCCATACTGGCCAAAGCTATTCCGTCCCCATTTACAATACAACCTACCGAGCCGTCAAATTCACTATATGTAAATTTATATTTTAAGGCTTTAAGCTCTCTTTCCGAAGCCTCACTATCATCTTTTAAATTAGCAATATCAGGTTGTCTGTAAATTGCATTGTCATCTATTGAAATTTTAGCATCTAAAGCCATCAACTCACCATTTTTTAACAAAGCAACCGGATTTATTTCAATCATTGATGCATCTGTTTTCAAAAAAGCATTATGAACTCCGTTTATCAAAGCTTCCAAATGCTTGGCTGAACGAGAAGGCAGCTTTAAAAAAGTCATAATTTCATCAACTTGTTGCGGTAAAATATTTTTATCAATATCAAGTCTGACTTTTAAAATTTTATCAGGCTTGGTTAAGGCAATTTTTATAATATCTCCATGTTGAAGAGGAGCTATTAACAATGTTAAATCTGCCGACACTCTGTCTATGGCAATAGCCATATAAAAAGATTTTTCTGATTTTACAAAATTTTCGACATAAATCCTGTTAATTTTTTTACCTTGAGGTCCTGTTTGCATGGTAACCAATGTCGAACCCAACATTTGTTGAGCACTTTCTTTTATATCTTTTTTATATTTTATAAACCGAATCCCTCCATCATTGCCTTTATTTTTCTCAATAAAATACCCTTTACCTCTGGCGCCGGATTGAATTTGAGCCTTTAACATCCACGGACCTTTAGACGAAATCTTTTCGGCAACATTTCGAGCTTCATTCGGAGTATACGCGATCATCCCTTGAGGAACTTTTACTCCATATTCCGCCAATATTTTTTTTGCCTGATATTCATGTATATTCATAAAATGAAACCTTCCGTTTTATAAAACTTCCGCATAATATCTTATTTTTTCAATCATCGCTTCCAATCCGTTTCTTCGTGACGGACTTAAATGTTCTTGTAATCCTATTGAAGCAAATATATCGTTAATTGCAAGATTTTTTATCTCTTTTGGTGTTAACTCATTATATATCATCAAAACTATAGCGATTAATCCCTTAACAATCATGGCATCGCTATCGCCCGAAAATTTTATTTTCCCGTCAGAAAGTTTTTGCGGAACAAGCCACACTTGTGATTGACAGCCTTTAACTTGCCATTCGGTTGTATGAAATTCTTCAGCTAAAGAATCTAATTTTTCACCTAATTCGATAATATATTTATATTTATCTTCCCAAGAATCTAAAAATTCAAAATTCTCCACCAATTCTTCTATTGTCATTTTGATCCCGATAACTTTTATTTTCATCTATAATATATTTAACATCTAAAAGAAATCAGCGCAATAAAAAATGCTATATATACAACATTTTAAACCATGTTTGTTTTAGTCAAATACTTGACAAAAAAATGCCTCATAGTATATGATTCTCAATATTTTCACTATGGGATTTAATAATATGTTACAAGTAAAAAAATTTTCGGGAAGTGTTAAAGAAATTCTTCCGTTAGCAGATATATATATATATATATGCGCTCTTACAATGAGCTTTCAAAGCAATATAAAAGCAGTGCGGAAATGCAGCTTTACACTAAAGGATCTTTTATAAAAAAACTAAAAACTTGGGCAGAAAAACAAATTCCCGTCATCACTTTAGAAACTTGGAAAGCTGATACTGAAGAAGATTTTGAAAAAATATATAACGAAACCGAAAAAGCTATATTTAATTTTTGTGAATTATCCGAATAATCAAAACATCTCAAACATTTCTTTGGCTTCATCACTCAAATTAGCCAAACTCCAAGCAGGTTCCCAAACTATTTTTACTTCAACTTCTCCAACACCTTCTACACCGGCCACCGCATCGGCAGCTTGTTGCGGCAAAATGCCGGCAACCGGACACATCGGCGAAGTTACCGTCATTTCGATATAAACATCGGCATTTTCTTTTTGTTCGATTTTATAAACCAAACCCATATCCCATATATTTATCATAATTTCAGGATCCGACACTGTTTTTAAGGCTTCAATAATTGCTTCACGATCAGCTTTTGCGACACCTTCTTGTATCGGTGCGCCGGCTTTAGCCACATAATCTTTTTTATAATCTTCAGGATTTATATCTTCTACAATTTCCATAATATCCTCTATTGAACGAGTATAAGCGATATAATTGAAAGTAACAATATAACAACGGCTTTCAGATTACAATCAGAAAATTTTTCAACACCCTTACGAGTATAATAAAACTTATTCCAGACAATAATCCATACCGGATATAATGAAAGCAACGCCGTAACATAAGCAGGGTTATTGGTATAAAACATTGCGGTATTTTTAGTTATGTTACCCAAAACAAAACACAACATAAGCAAGCTGCCACTAAATATGTATTTAGGAACAAAAATAAGCTTCCAATCACGTTTTTTTACAAATTTTATGGTGTTAGGAATACCGGCAAAAAGCGCCGTTATCCAACAATACCAAAAAATAGAATTAAATAACCCGACATTTGCTCCGATTGTTGTTATTTGTTTATTATTTATATCAATTATCACTGAACAAAATAGTGCCGGCAATAATAATTTAAACGCTTCCTTACTCGCAGACATTTTTCTCATCATAAGCAAAGATACGACAATTCCTATCATACACACTATAACCGTAAAAAAACGAGGTAAATCATCCAACATATTTAATAATTGTTGAGGCTTTACCAAAAACCAAAAAATAAAAATAAAAGCTATTGCAAAAGGCTTTATGGATGCGGTTATCTCACCACCAAAAATTCTTGAACATAAAAAAGTTTTTTTATCGGTATATGATATTATAAGTCCTTGTATAATACCCAATCCCCAAAACCAAGGAGATTTAGGCACTTCAAAGAAAAAAGCAAATGCCGTCAAAAGCAAAAACATTAAAGAACCGCGATAAACCATCATTAAAGATGATGGCATTTTACATATCTGATTTGCATATATTGTTGTACTGCTTATAACACCTGATAACAATGCCCATAACCACCAAAGTTCGCCTATCACTTAAAAGTCCCCTAAAAAAATGTTTTTGCCTTATTTATTGCCTGACACAATATATCTATATCTTCTTTAGTATTATATAATCCCAAACTTGCTCTGATAACGGATTCATATCCCATACGGCGCACAAGAGGTGCGGCGCAATGATGTCCGACTCTTACCGAAATGCCCTCTTTATTTAGGATAAAAGACAGATCTTGCGGATGAATTTTATCTACCGCAAACGAGAACACCCCACCCTTATCTTTAGCCGTGCCAATAATTTTTAAGCCTTTAATTTCGGACAATTTTTCGGTTGCATAATGAGTTAATTCTCTTTCATATTTAGCAATGTTATCCATACCTAAATTCATCATATATTCAAGAGCTTTTGCCAAACCGATTGCTTGAACTATTGCCGGTGTTCCGGCCTCGAATCGTGCAGGCGGTACATCATAAGTAGTTGATTGATAAGTTACGATATTTACCATATCGCCACCATATTGATAAGGAGGCATTTTTTCCAAAATATCATATTTGCCGTACAACACGCCTATTCCGGTCGGCCCATAGGTTTTGTGACCGGAAAAAGTCAAAAAATCGCAATCCAAATCTTGGACATCAATCTTTTGATGAACTGCCAGCTGACAAGCATCTACCAAAACTTTAGCTCCGACTTTATGTGATGCCGATATTATCTTTTTTAGCGGTAAAATTGTTCCCAAAACATTGGACATTCCGCTTACTGCAACAAGTTTGGTTTTACCGGATAACAAATTTTTAAATTCGTCAAAATCAAACGAACCATCATCATTTATTTTGCAAATTTTTAATTCAAAACCGATTTCATCTCGTAAAACCTGCCAAGGAACCAAATTAGCGTGATGCTCCAACTCGGTTATGATAACTTCATCAATTTTACTTAAAAATTTTCTCCCCCAAGTTGATGCTACCAAATTTATTGCTTCAGTTGCATTGCGAGTAAATACAATTTCATCCGCTTTGGACGAATTTAAGAACTTTTGGACCGTTTTGCGAGCATTTTCATACTTTAGAGTTATTTCTTCCGACAAAAAATATGAACCTCTGTGAACATTGGCATATTCTTTGGTATAAATATCAACCATTGTATCAATTACACATTGCGGTTTTTGTGCCGAAGCGCCGGAATCGAGAAAAGTATTAGGCTTGTTATTTACCTTAATATCAAATATCGGAAAATCTTTTCTTATCTTTTCTACGTTATACATAATTACTTGCCCTTATTTTATGAATTATTTATTCTCGGTTGTGTTCAAGGATAATTTAATCCATTCAATGATTTTTTCATCATCTACTTTAGCAATAACATCATTAAGATAGGCATCTATCAACATTTGTTTAGCTTCATTTTCAGGTATTCCTCGAGACTGCATATAAAAAAGTTGTTCTTTATCTAACTCACCACATGCCGAACCGTGCGAACATTTGACATCATCGGCAAAAATTTCCAATTCCGGTTTAACATCAACTTCGGCGTCATCCGTTAACAACATTGCTTTGTGAAGCTGATAGCCTTCGGTCTTAATTGCATTTTGAGCAATATGAATTTTACCCTGAAAAACACCTTTTGCCTGACCGCCAACCACACCTTTGACTAATTGGGATGATATCGTATGCGGCTTTAAGTGTTTAATATCTGTAGTGGTGTCAAGCGTGGCCCAGCCGTTCATTATATAAGCAGCATCAACATCTGCTTTTGCTCCTTCTTCGGACAACAGTACAAAAGTTTCATTTCGAGCCATATCGGCACCTTTTTGTAAACAAAAACTTTTATACGAACCGCCGGCCATAACATTTACGGCATTAAACGCAATATGTGCTGCCTTATATGCTTCATCTTGAAGTTTATAATGTTGCAAACAAGAATTTTCCGCTAAATAAATCTCATTTACCACATTCATAAAATATGATGATTTAACTTTGCCGTCATAACTGAAAGTTTCTACTATCCGTACCGAAGAATTTTGTTCGACATCTATAAAATTGCGAAGATTAAACATATCGTTTCTATCGGAACAAATTGTATCATAAACAATCGCCAACGGCTTTTTGATATCAACATTTGAGCTGATATGAATATAAACGCCCTCATTTAAATAGGCGGTATTTAGAGCCACGAACGGATTTTCATCAATATTAGCTATTGATGCGATTTTTTCACGCACTTTAGGCTTAAACATTATAACTTCAATAATCGGTATTACCTCAATTCCTTGAGGTAAATCAGACTTAAACGGATTAAATACACCATTGGTAAAATTTATTTGATAATAATCAAACGGAAGTGATTTTTTCTTATCAATACTGACTAAATTTGACGGAGTATAAGAAAACTCATTTTCAAAAAAACGATTAGGTTTAGTATACTTCCAAGCCTCTGTTTTAGCTGTGGGAATTCCTTGAAAAATGAATGCATCTCGACCTTTGGCTCTTAAACTTTTGAGCCAAGGTATCTCATCGCCTATCAATTTTATATCTTGCAATAAACTCATTGTTTTTCTTTCACAAAACCGGCATAACCCTTTTCTTCTAATTCTAATGCAAGAGTTTTATCTCCGGTTTTAACTATTTTGCCGTCAGCATAAACATGAACAAAATCAGGAACGATATAGTTAAGCAATCTTTGATAGTGAGTAATTACAAGAAGCGCATTTTCTTCATTATGAAGTGCATTTACTCCTTCGGCTACCACACGCAAGGCATCAATATCCAAACCGGAATCGGCCTCATCAAGGATTGCCAATGTCGGTTTTAATATTGACATTTGCAAAGTTTCCAAACGTTTCTTCTCGCCGCCGGAAAATCCGACATTTACCGCACGTTTTATCATTTCATTATCAAGACCGAGTTTCTTACCTTCAGCTTTAACCATTTTAATAAATTCCATAGTATCAAGCTCGCTTTCACCTTTGTATGAGCGAATGGCATTGACTGCATGCTTCAAAAATGAAGTTACCGGAACGCCGGGAATTTCCACCGGATATTGCATAGATAAAAACAAACCTTCACAAGCTCTTTCTTCCGGAGAAAGTTTTAGCAAATCTTTTCCCTTAAATTTTACTTTACCGGAAGTTACATAATATCCGGGCTTTCCGCAAAGTACATTAGATAATGTCGATTTTCCGGCACCGTTCGGCCCCATAATAGCATGAATTTCTCCGGCATTTATAGTCAAATTAAAGCCTTTTATAATATCTTTTCCGTCAACACCGGCATATAAATCTTCAATTTCTAACAATGGTGCGGTCATTATTTTTTATCCCAATCATTTAAACGTTGTTCAATAACTTTTATCTTATCTTTTTTATAAGCTTCTACTTTTTCGGCTATTTGATAATTTTCTTTCAGTTGCTCCAGCATAATCTCAACATCTGCCGTTTCTTCAATAATCTCATCAATATTATTCTTTTTGCGATTGATGTTTTTTAAGACCTCTTTCATCAATTCGCTCATTTCTTCAACCACCATAAGCATTTGAGCTTCTTCGCCCCAAGTTTCTAAAGCTCTTTTTAAAACAGGATTTACCATTATCCGACACTTCCTTCCAAACTTATATTTATCAATTTTGCAGCCTCGATAGCAAATTCCATAGGCAAATGCTGCATAACTTCCTTACAGAATCCGTTAACAATAAGACTTACGGCCTCCTCTTCACCAATACCTCTGCTCATACAATAAAATAACTGATCATCTGATATTTTAGAAGTTGTAGCCTCATGCTCGAGTTTAGCTGTTTTATTACGATTTTCAATATATGGTACAGTGTGCGAACCGCAAGTTGTACCAATAAGTAAACTGTCACACTGCGTATAATTTCGAGCATTATCGGCAGATGGTGCAATTTTTACCAAACCGCGATATGTCTGATTAGAGAATCCGGCAGAAATACCTTTGGAAATAATTTTTGAAGTGGTATTTTTACCGATATGTATCATTTTAGTTCCTGTATCTGCCTGCTGTCTATTGTTGGTAATGGCAACCGAATAAAATTCTCCGGAAGAATTATTTCCCTGCAAAATACAAGACGGATATTTCCAAGTAACAGACGAGCCTGTTTCGACCTGTGTCCACGAAACTTTTGAGTTTTCGCCACGACAAGCAGCTCTTTTGGTTACAAAGTTATAAACTCCGCCTTTGCCTTCGGCATCTCCGGGGTACCAGTTTTGAACAGTGGAATATTTGACTTCGGCATTATTTAAAACCACAATCTCGACAATGGCGGCATGAAGCTGATTTTCGTCTCGTTGCGGTGCTGTACACCCCTCAAGATAGGAAACATAACTGTCATCATCGGCAATTATCAATGTACGCTCAAATTGTCCGGTATTTTGAGCATTTATTCTAAAATATGTCGACAATTCCATCGGGCATTTTACGCCTTTGGGAATATAGACAAACGAGCCATCGGTAAATACGGCTGAATTGAGACAGGCATAAAAATTATCGGTATACGGCACAACCGAACCAAGATATTTTTTTACTAAATCAGGGTGCTCTTTAACAGCTTCGGAAATTGAACAAAAAATAACGCCCTGTTCTGCAAGTTTAGCACGATAGGTTGTTGCAACCGACACACTGTCAAAAACCGCATCAACTGCAACGACACCGGCCAAAACTTCTTGTTCTTTTAACGGGATACCGAGTTTTTCATAAGTATCCAAAAGCTCTTTATCAACCTCGTCCAAACTTTTCGGGGCGACCTTTTGTTTAGGCGCCGAATAGTATGACAAGCTTTGATAGTCAATTTTTTCATAATCGAGTTTTGCCCAAGTCGGCTCTTTCATTGTTTGCCAAAATTCAAAAGCCTTCAACCGCCACTCGCACAACCATTCCGGCTCACCTTTTTTAGCTGATATCATACGAATTATATCTGCATTTAAACCACAAGGAATCGTATCAGCTTCAATGTCCGTTACAAAGCCGTATTTATACTTATCGCCCGAACTATCGGTCAAATTTATTTCATTTTCTTTACTCATAGTGTTTTAGAAATTAGTGTTTTTTTTTATTAAAATCAACCTCTATTTTACATAAAAAGCCAAGATTTAGAAAATATTAAGGGTTAGATGCTAAATATCTTAATGTAAAGCTTTATAAAAGGATCAAACACCTCAAAATGAATTGTTGCAAATTTTTATTATGCACATTAATTTTTATGCTTAACGCCTGCGCTTCAGACGTTACGTTGTTTGGTCGTACTTTGTGGGGGCGAACATATACGGGAGAACGCCCCGCTGTTGTCAGAGTAAAAAAAGGCGACACTTTATACAGTATTGCCAAATATCATGAAGTTCCCATTCGTGAAGTTATCGAAATCAACAATTTTAATCCACCATATACGCTGCGAGCAGGACAAATCGTAAAACTTCCCAAAGCCAAATACCATATAGTAAAGAAAGGCGATACTGTTTATAATATATCAAGACGCTACAATGTTGACAGGTCAACATTGAGCCGAACAAACAATTTGTCTGCGCCATATACTTTAAAAATCGGCCAAAAATTGCTGATACCGGGAAGCATTGTGACAAATACCTCTTATGCCAAAACCTATAATAAACCGACATCAGAAGTTACGGCAGCCAAAACAACTAAAATTTATCGAACAACTTATCAAAAAGATTTTATTTCGGCAAAAGCAACAAAAAATCGTAAAAATAAATTTACTTGGCCGGTTAAAGGTCAGATAATTTCCAATTACGGACCGATTGATAAAGGTCGCAACAACGACGGAATCAACATCAAAGCTCCGAGAGGCACTCCGGTCAAAGCTGCTGATGACGGAATCGTTGCATATGCCGGTAACGAATTAAAAGGCTTCGGCAATCTTATCTTAATTAAACATTATGACGGATGGGTAACAGCTTATGCTCATACCGAATCGATGAATGTAAAAAAAGGACAAAAAGTATTAAAAGGAACCACAATCGCTAAAGTAGGAACTTCAGGCGGAGTTTCGACTCCTCAACTTCACTTTGAAACACGTGCCGGTAAAAAAGCCTATAACCCTAAAGCATATTTAAGATAATATATTTAACTTTTTAGTTTCTTTTTTTATTTCTCT
Source organism: Alphaproteobacteria bacterium (assembly GCA_045633825.1). Lineage (GTDB taxonomy): Bacteria > Pseudomonadota > Alphaproteobacteria > RF32 > CAG-239 > CAZU01. The sequence goes on from JAZQZB010000017.1 coordinate 16,175, forward strand.
GTATTATGATTACAAACAGATACAAATATTGTGTTTGTATTTAGCACTAAAAAAGGTGCGGAGCTGTCGCAAGCTCTAACTCAAATCGGCGTTTAAGGATATAACGTCGTTAAAATTATCGTTTGTATTGTCTTTATTGACATCAAACGAATGATTAAATATATCCCCGTCTTTTATTTTTGGTCGGGGAGCTCTTAGCGTATGTCCAAGAGCCATTTTTTATGGCTCCAAAGGCTAAGAGAGTCATTTATTTGAGTATGATTTGCGAACTCTCCGACCGCCTTATTTTTAATGGTGGTCTTTTTTTTGTTTCTAAAATAAGGAAAAATGAAATGACTAAAATATCTGTTTTAATGCCGGTTTATAAAACTAATGAACAGCATCTTAAAGATGCAATCGAAAGTATCTTAAACCAAACCTATAAAAATTTTGAATTTTTGATTTTAGATGATTGCCCTGATGACACGAGAGAAAAAATCGTAAAATCATATAAAGACAAACGAATCAAATATTCCATCAACGAAAAAAATCTTGGCATTTCCGCATCACGCAACAAACTTATAGAAATGGCTCAAGGAGAATATTTGGCCGTATTTGACCATGATGATATTTCTTATCCTGACAGATTTGAAAAAGAAGTTAAATACCTTGATGAACACAAAGATGTAGGTGTAGTTTCCTCTTGGATACGTATTACTCCCAAAAATAAAATAGCTAAACGTCCTGAAAAAGACAGAGAAATTAAAATATGCCTAACTAACTGGTGCAGTGTTGTACATTCAGCTTCAATGATTAGAAAATCTATTTTAATTGATAACAATATCAGATACGAAGAAGAATTTTCTCCGGCTGAAGATTGGTCTTTATGGTACAAGCTTATTGATGTTACAAACTTTTACAATATTCAAGAAGTATTACTTGACTATCGTTGGCATAAAACAAACACATCCTTAACTCAAGAAGACAAAATGGGAAAAGCTACTTTTAGAATAAAAATACTAATGGAAGCGAACTACCCTTCATTATTCAAAGAATATAATTTATCAGCAATTCACATCTCAAAAACTCTTTTATTTGGACGTATCCCTATACTAAAAACCGTACAAATCAAATATTATAAAAAAATTTATCTGTTCGGTATTTTGCTGCTTAAAACAAAAAAATCAACAAAATTTGATGGTGTATAGTCATGATTTATGTATCAATAGTCATCCCTTATTACAATCAGAAAAAACCACATTACTGATTGTTGAGAATCAATATTAACGCAAACTTTTGATGATTATGAAGTTATTGTTATTGATGATGGCTCAACTAAAATAACTGGTTTCAAAACTAAAAAATTTAGTTTCCTTTTTCAGTTCCAAACAGATACAAATATTGTGTTTGTATCTAGCACTAAAAAAGGTGCGGAGCTGTCGCAAGCTCTAACTTAAATCGGAGTTTAAGAATATAACGTCGTTAAAATTATCGTTTGTATTGTGTTTTAACTAAAACAATAACATTTTTAAGATACATCTGTTTACTTGACTTAATATTTTTATTAATTATAAAATGTTGCTAATTCATGTTTTATATAAATTAATAACAACCGATCAGTTATTAAAGAGATGCAAATGACTAAAATATCCGTAATAATACCTTGTTATAATCAAGAGAAATACATTGCAGATTGTCTTGATTCCGTATTGGCGCAAACTTTTGATGATTATGAAGCAATAGTTGTTGATGACGGATCAACCGATAATTCCGTAAAAATTATTAAAGAATATCAAAAAAAATCCGATAAAATTCGCTTAATACAACAAGCAAACCAAGGCGTTATTGCTGCGCGCAACAATGCTATAAAAGAAGCTAAAGGAAAATATATATACACTTTGGATTCCGATGATATTATTCACGAAACCGCATTGGAAAAATCTTATAAATGTATCGAAAACGGGCTTGGAGATATCATCAGCAGCAAAAACAAATGCTTTGTTAAAATCAGTGATATAAATAAAAAAGGTCTGACAAACTGTTATCCCTCACCGACAAAATTTAATATGATGCTTAAAAATTGCATTACCAATTCAGCTCTTTTCAAAAAAGAAGATTTTGAAAAATGCGGAGGATATGATCCTACTTTTGCAAAAGGTTGGGAGGATTATGATTTGTGGCTTAATATGGTATTAAAACATAACTTAAAAATTTATCGAATCGATGATTTTTTATTTTTTTATCGTGATAAAGAAACAAATGAATCGCGTGATAAACAAGCTAATAAAAATTCAAAAATGCTAAAAAAGTTATTATACACTAAATATCCGATATTGCGTTTTAGCGGAATAATTAATAAGTTTTGCAGATTTTTATATCAAAAGAAAGTTACCAGATCCGGGAAGCTTATTATAAAAATATTCAAAATTCCCGTATTTATAACAAAATAATACAAAAAAATCCCGAAAGTTGCCATATGGCGACTTCCGAGATTCTTCATTGGTAAACTTTACTGATTACCGCTTTTAAGGTTTTGATTGTACGCATTGATAATGACGTCGTTATTAAGCTCAATGAGCTTATTGATTCCGACCTGCGTTTTAATGCCATATTTCAAGATTTGAGTTTTCATAGTAGAAAGCAACTCCGCATCGAGCAGATAGCTTTCCCAAACCTCAAGATCTTCTATACGCCACAGATAAGGTCTCATATTGAGTAACAACTCACTCACACCATGCCACTTAACCGTACAACCGTCAAAACCCGATAAACAAACAAAGCCTTCAAAGTCTTTCTTCAACTTCTCATCAACCGGCATACTCAATGCCTTTTCGATGAAATAATTTTTCAAAACTACTGATGACTCATGGGAAGCTTGCCAAACAATAAAATCAAAATCATCTTCAAACATTTTGATAACATCTAAAGCCAGCTCATCGTTCATTTCACCGCATTCAGAATTCTTGTAGAATAACTTAACGATATCTTTCTTGTTATCCAAGCTTGATGAAAGCAAAAGCTTGCGCAAAGGATACAAATCTTTATCGTCTACATTATAAAACTTTCGGCAACATACCAAAAGTTCAAGTTCTTTTTCGGCAATAAAATTTTCCGAATTTTTACGAAGCGCTTCTAGTAATGCAATGATCATATCATTACTCTGCTCGCTGACAATAAGCTCACGACGGAATTTAGGGCTTTTGCAAAATGTATTCATTTTTTTAAGCAATATTTCCGTCCACCCGTTACGAATCGCTTTGCAGGCGTAGTTATCCAGAGTTGTTCTGATATGTCGCTCGTACTTAAGACCTAAACACTCGTTAAAAAACGAAATAGTGAAATGCAACCAGGATTGAAAGAACAATCTAATGTTCAAAAAGAAAAGTCTCATCTTTTCCATAACTGATAATTTAAAATTTTTAAAAGGTTTATAATATCTTGAATGTGCACATGATATCACATTTTTACCCCTTTTGCAAGATTTTCATTCCGTTTTTTTCGCATATATGCCTTTTGATTAAAAAATAACTTGTTAAAGATTAAAAATTTTCCTATATAAGCAGTAATAAATGTTTTATATTGCTTAATAATGTTTAAATATTCGGAGAAAAAACATGTTTATAAATCCAGCTTTTGCTCAAGCAACTACAACCGCTGCCGCAGGGTCTTCAATGAGTGGCATGATTATTCAATTATTACTCATTTTTGCAATCTTTTATATTTTGCTCATTCGTCCACAACAAAAAAGAATGAAAGAACATGAAGCAAAATTAAACGCCATTAAAAAAGGCGATACCATTATTACAGCCGGCGGCGTTTACGGCAAAGTTACCATTGCTGATATCGAACAAGGCGAACTGCAGGTTGAAATCGCTAAAGACGTTGTTGTAAAAGTTGCTTTAGCTACCGTTCGTGATGTTGTAACCGATGATATAAAACCGGCTAACAACAATAAAAAATCTAAAAAATAGTTTTAAGGTGTTCAAAAATGTATAAATTGTCGAAATCAAGGGTGCTAACAATTTTAGCCATTTGTTTGGTCGGTATGTTTTTTGCCATTCCCAATATTATTCCAAACAAAGATGCTCTTCCGAAATGGTGGCAACCGATAAATCTGGGGTTAGACCTGCAGGGCGGTTCAAACCTTTTATTAGAAGTTAAAATGGATGAAGTCTTAAAAGAAAGAATGGCTTCTATTGAGGATTCCGCTCGTCAAATTTTACGCGAAGGTCGTTTAAGATATAAAAGCCTTACTTCTAATGCCAATGAAGTCAGTGTTGTTATCGAAAACGCATCTTCTCGCGCAAAAGCATCCGGCTTATTTACTAAAATTGATTCCGGTTTAGAAGTTAGTGAATCTGATGAAGGAGTCTTAAAAATTAAATATAAAGACATTGCATTGAATCAATTAAAAGCAAAAATTGTTGATCAATCTATTGAAATCGTCAGACGCAGAATTGATGAATTAGGAACAAAAGAACCTGTTATACAATCTCAAGGCACAAACAGAATAGTTGTACAACTTCCGGGTTTACAAAATCCGGAATATGTAAAAGTTTTGCTTGGCAAAACAGCTAAAATGTCTTTCCACTTGGTTGACAGTTCTGCTCGTGCCAGCGATGCAAAAAGGGGTATGCTCGGAGCAAAATACAAAATTGCTTATGGCGAAATGGGCGAACCCTATGTTATTACTCGTAAACCCGTTGTCGGTGGCGAAAACTTAATAGATGCTCAACCGTCTTTCCAAGAAGGACAAGCTGTAGTTGCCTTCAAATTTAACTCTTTAGGCGGTAAAAAATTCGGTGAAGTAACAAGAGATAATATCGGCGAAAAATTAGCTATTGTTTTAGATAATGAAATTATCTCTGCCCCTGTTATTCAAAGTGCAATTATGGGCGGGTCAGGTGTTATTACCGGAAACTTTACGGTAAAATCCGCTAATGACTTGGCTTTATTGTTGCGTTCCGGTGCTTTGCCTGCTCCATTAGAAGTTTTGGAAGAACGCACAGTCGGTGCCGGTTTGGGTGCAGACTCAATTAAAGCCGGCGTAATTGCTTCATTAATCGGCTTGGCATTTGTTATATTGTTTATGCTCGGCGCATACGGCCTCTTTGGAGTGTTTACCAATATTGCAGTATTTACCAACCTTATTTTAATGCTCGGAATTTTAAGTGCCATGGGGGCGACTTTAACTTTACCGGGTATTGCGGGTATTATCTTAACAATCGGCATGGCTGTTGATGCTAACGTTTTAATCTTTGAAAGAATGAGAGAAGAAGTAAAACACGGTCGCTCAACTCGTGATGCTGCAGAAGCCGGTTTCAGCGAGGCTTGGGCAACTATTGTTGACTCCAACTTAACTACGTTAGTTGCAGCTTTAGTATTGTTCTATTTCGGAACAGGTCCGGTAAGAGGTTTCGCCGTTACATTAGCTATCGGTATTGCAACTTCAATGTTTACCTCGGTTACAGTAACAAGACTTATCATTACCACATGGTTAAACAAATATAAGCCGACCAAATTGCCTATTTAATTTTGAGGATGAAAAGATATGATTAAAATTTTTAGTTGGGTTACAAAAGACACTGATTTTGATTTTATGAAAACAAAAAAAGTTACTTTTGCGGTTTCTACAATTATGGTTATTTTATCCATTATTTGTATTGCCGTTAAAGGTTTTAACTTCGGCATTGATTTTTCCGGAGGAATTTTGATGGAAATAAAATCGGAAAATATTATTGATGTTGAAGCATTACGCAGTGAACTCGGAGCTATTGATGTTGATGATCTTAATTTACAATCCATCGGCGAAGAAGGTAACGAAATCGTTATCAGAGCTCAAGCCAAAAATTTAGATGAAAAAGCTCAAATGGGCATCATCAACAAAATTAAAGAAACTTTGGGAAACAAATATGAATATCGTCGTATTGATCTGGTCGGACCGCAAGTCGGTGATGAATTGAAAAAAGATGGCATTATTGCTTCAGTTTTAGCCGTATTGGCAATTACTGCTTATGTATGGTTTCGTTTTGAGTGGCAATTTGCTTTAGGCTCAATTATCGGTCTTGTTCATGATATTATCGTTACTTGCGGTTTATTATCATTTTTCGGGCTTGATTTCAGCTTAACCACGATTGCTGCCATTTTAACTTTAGCAGGTTATTCTGTTAACGATACGGTTGTTACATACGACAGAATCAGAGAAAACTTGCGTAAATTCAAAAAAATGAATCAAACAGATTTGTTAAATAAAAGCTTAAACGATATCTTGTCTCGTACATTTTTAACCGGATTAACCACAATGTTTGCCGCTCTCGCTTTGTTGATTTGGGGTGGTGAGACATTGCGCAGTTTTGCGTTTACAATCTTTTGGGGAGTAATCGTCGGAACATATTCTTCAATTTATGTTTCAACAGCCTTTTTAACCCCGTTTGATTTAAGAGCAACTCAAGAAGCTCAAAACAACGTTAATCCTTTTGGCAACGTGCAATAATTATTAAGAGGACATAACATGACAAAAACGACTTGGAAACCAGGAACAATGCTTTTCCCCGTGCCGCCGGTAATGGTTACTTGCGGAACAATGGAAAATGCAAATGTTTTAACCATCGCATGGACCGGCATTATAAACTCGGAACCTCCAACGACTTATATCTCGGTTCGTCCAAGTCGTTTTTCTCATAAAATTATTAGCGAAACAGGTGAATTTGTAATAAATATTACTAATCTTCCTTTGGCAAAAGCATGTGATTTTTGCGGAGTAAAGTCTGGTAAAAGCACCGATAAATTTAAAGAAATGGGGCTGGAAACAGAACCTTGTACTAAAATTAAAACTCCTATGCTTAAAAGTGCTCCGGTTTCTTTGGAGTGTAAGGTCGTTGAAGTTAAAAAGTTTGGCACTCACGATATGTTTATAGCCGAAATATTGGCGGTTAATGTTGATGATAAATATATTGAAGAAGACGGCAGATTGGCAATCGAAAAAGCCGGACTTTTAGCTTTTGCTCACGGAAGATATTATACTTTGGGCAGAGACTTGGGGGCGTTCGGTTTTTCAGTTGATAAAACTAAAGAAAATAAAACCAAACCTCGCAAATCTAAATTTATGGAAATATTAAAAATAGAAGAAAAAATTAAAGATGGCACTTTGAAAATTAAAGAAAAAAAGCCTTCATTGCTGCGCTTACAAAAAAATAAAGCCAAACAGCCAAAAAACAGAAATTTTTTAAGAAGATCCAAATTTAAAAATAAGTCTCAAACAAAATATTCAGAAAAGCAAATAAATGAAAAACATATCAAACAAAATTAATACGTTTGTAGCAAATCACAAAAAATTTTCTATATTTTCAGCTGTCGTTTTATTGGTAATGACCATTGTTATTTGCACAATGACACTATATAAGAAATATTTTGCTCCATTGAGCTTTTTGACATCATTAACCGATGCTCAACAAGTTGCCGTCGGCAGACTTATCAGTGATGCATATCAAAATATCTACGGATACAAAACCGTTTGCAAAACAGAAGATATCATTTTAACAAAATATCCGGAAACTTATAAAAAAGTTATGGCGGAAGAACTAAATATCTTAAATACAATATTAAAAAAAGATAGTTTAAATCTTGAAGCAGCAATATACATATTCTTACCATATAACGAAATGCAAATTGTTAATGATTTTTTATATAAAGTAATGCGCAACATTACCGATAGCAACGATAAAGGTATAAAATCAGCGTGTATTTTATTTGAAGAACAGGCCGATAATATTGCTGCCGGCATCAAAAAACATTCCGAAGAAAAATACGGAAATATAATTCGTTCAATTCTAAAATAAAAATTCTGATATATTCACAAATAAAAAAATTTTTTATTTAAATAAAAAAAATATTTGCAAGGAAAAATTTTTTCTTTATCATTTTGTGTGTAAACAAGTTTAAGGAGAAATAAAATGAAAAAAACTTTAGGATTTTGCGCTTTAGCTTTATTGATCGGTTTACCGCTAAATGCTTCAGCTCAAGAAAATGTCGGCGGCTTCACAGGCCCTTCCGCAGTAGCTCCTACCACAGTATCCGAAGCTTTGCAAAAAGCTGATGATACAGCTGTTGAACTCACCGGAAAAATTGAAAAATCATTAGGTGATGAAAAATATCAATTCAAAGATGAAACCGGTGCGGCTGTTGTAGAAATTGATAATGAAGATTTCAGAGGCGTTTCCATTAATGAAAACGATACAGTAAAATTAAAAGGTGAAGTAGATAAAGAATTTTTGGAAGCTCCGGTAATTGATGTTGATAGCGTAGAAAAAGTACAACAATAATTACCAATCTTAATTTTTAGAAAAGCGAGGTAAAAATATCCTCGCTTTTCTTGTAAAAAACTATTGCATAAAAAAAATATTATGTTAATTTCAGTCATGTTATTCGGGACGTAGTTCAGCCTGACCGGAGCGCCGGCAGCGGTAGAGCGCTTGCATGGGGCTTGAAAATAAAAAGAACCGTTACTCCGGTTGTTTTTATTGCAAAAGGCGAAGTTTTGTTAATGAGTGAGTTAGAGTAATCGACACGAAA
>JAZQZB010000018.1:0-7814 GCA_045633825.1 Alphaproteobacteria bacterium
TATATATAAAAAGGGTAATTTTACAATTAGTGAAGAAGGTAATTTTGTAAAGAATGAAAAATAATATCCCTTGTGTTATTTTGGTTGAACCTCAATTAGCAGAAAATATAGGAATGACCGCACGCGCAATGAAAAATTGCGGGCTTACGGAATTGCGATTGGTTAATCCTCGTGAAGATCATTTGTCTGATAAAGCATTATCCGCTTCTTCTAATTCGGAAAATATCCTGCAAAATGCCAAAGTTTATTCTTCAACAAAAGAAGCAATGGCCGATTTGCAATATGTTTTGGCAACTACGGCTCGTCATCGGGACCAAACAAAAATGGTTTACAACGCTGATGCCGGAGCAATGGAAATATCCGAAAAATTACAAAATGGCATAAAATGCGGATTTATGTTCGGTCCTGAAAGAACAGGGTTATGTAATGAAGATGTTTGTTTGGCAGATGCCATAATTAATATACCTCTAAATCCGGAGCATTGTTCTTTAAATTTATCGCAAGCGGTTTTATTGGTCGGATATGAATTTTATAAAGTTTATAACGAGAAGTTTTCTTCAAAATTTGAAATTAATCATACAACGATTGCCGATAAAGAAAAAGTTTTGCTGTTTTGTTCGCATATTGAAAATAAAATAAAAGATTTTGCCAATTACAAAGATGAATATAAAAAAGATAAGTTATTGATAAATTTGCGCAACATATTTACCCGTTCGCAAATGACCGAGCAGGAATTAAACACTTTGTATGGTATAATCAATTATTTGAGCGGAAAATAATTTACATTCTTCCTGATTGATTTTGAGCAGCTAACGGGTTGTATTGTCCGACACCGCCGAAATATTTTCTGAAGAAGCCTAAATTTTCACCTTTAACTTCGGTTTTTTCTTTTGCCGGAACAATATTTTTACCGTCTTCTTTATCTAAACGAGTAACTTCAATAACCTTATCTTCGTTATTAAAGCGAAGTTTTAAGATATCGCGATTGATTTCTTCGGGTTTTTTAAACGCTATACGTTTAATGTCGGAAGACATATATATCCAAGAGCGTTCATCAAAAGAAACAACGGCAGAAGGAGCGCCTAAAATTTGAAGAACTTCGTCTTTTGTCGAGCCGTTTTTAATTTTAGCGATTCTATCTTCCGAGGGCATATTTCCGTTATGACTCACAAACCACTCATTTTGCTTTGTAGCAGAGCATGCACTTAAAGCTATACAACATAAAAGTCCTAAAACTATTTTGCTTGTTGACATATTACCTTCCTTGCGATTATATCAAATTAAACAACGTCCTTCATAAAATTTGATATAACATAAGGAAATAATTTATGCAAAATCTTTTTTCTTATCCCCTGAAACTTGAGGATATGAGCTCCTCAACTCAAAAATACAAATTAAAAGCAAATAAACAAGAGCTTGAATATATTACCGAAATTATGAAAGTTCCTGCAGTTAAAAGTTTTGCGGCAGAAATAAATGTAAAATTGTTAAAAAAAGAGCACATGGTTGAAGTTAACGGCTTTGTTGACGCCGATATTGAACAGATATCTGTTATTTCTTTGGAAAACTTTGTAAAAGCATATCACAGTGATTTTACATTAAGGTTTGATACTAAACTTACTCCAAAAGAATTAAGAGAAATGGACTTTGAATATGAAGACGATGTTTTAGATATTTTAGATAACGGACAAATTGATTTAGGCTCGATAGCGATGGAACATTTAGCTCTTGTATTAGATGATTTTCCTCGTAAAGAAGGTGAAGAATTTTCTTTTCGGTCAGAGTTTGATGAAGAAACTACGGAAACTGATAATCCTTTTGCCGTATTGAAAAAATTAAAAAAATGATAAAAAAGCCTTGCAAAATATAAAATATTTGTTAAAAGAGCATAAGAATTTCACAAAAAGTTGTATTTATTTAGTTGCATTTTAAAACTAAATAGGGTACAACTGCCGATAACTGAATTGTAATAACATTAAATAGAGTATAGAAAAATGGCTACACCTAAAAAGAAAACATCAAAATCTCGTCGTGATATGCGTCGTTCTCATGATGCGTTGAAGGCAAATTCTTATATGGAATGCCCTAATTGCGGTGAGTTGAAAAGACCTCACAACGTATGCCCTAAATGTGGTCAATACGACGGTCGTGAAGTAGTTGCACAAAAAACTGCTGAATAATTTATTATAAAACCCCTTAAATCATAAGGGAATATAACGGAGTTGACATTGACTGAAAATAAAATGGTCATATCTGTGGATGCTATGGGGGGAGATAACTCCCCTCGAGTCGTTATAGAAGGACTTGCTTTGGCTGCCAAAGAGCATCCGGACATCAGATTTATTATTTTTGGCGACACTGCCAAAGTTAATCCTATTTATCAACAATTTCCCATATTGCATAAAGTTAGCGAAATTCGCCATTCTCCTGAAATGGTGCATAATGAGGATAAACCTTCAACAGTTATCAGAAATCGCAATACCAGTATGTTTATGGCGATTGACGCTGTTAAAAAAGGCGAAGCTCAAGCTGTTGTTTCCGCCGGTAATACCGGTGCTTTGATGGCAATATCCAAATTAACCTTAAAAACAATTACTAAAATTCATCGTCCTGCGATTGTCAGTATTATGCCGCATCGTTATGGACGTTATGTAATGTTGGATTTGGGGGCTAATACCGAATGTGATGCTATCAATTTGGTTGAATTTGCATTTATGGGTAATATTGTTGCTCGCAATTCTTTAAATATCAAACGTCCCAGAGTTGCATTGCTTAATATCGGTTCTGAAGAAATGAAGGGCAAGGAAGAAATTAAACAAGCAGCTCAAATGATCAAAAATTCAAAGCTTGATTTAGAATTTATCGGATATATCGAACCTCATGATATTTCAAACGGCATTGCCGATGTTATTGTTGCCGACGGTTTTACCGGCAATATTGCTTTAAAATCGATTGAGGGAACGGCCAAACAGCTCACTCGCATGATAAAAGATTGTATTAAATCTTCTATCTTGGCAAAATTTGGGGCTTTGTTTATGATACCGGCAATGATGAAATTAAAAAAGACTATGGATCCTCGTCAATATAATGGTGCAATGTTTGTCGGTCTTAACGGTTTATCTGTAAAGAGCCATGGCGGAGCAGATGCTTTTTCATTTTCAAAAGCTGTGGGTAACGCAGCTAATTTGGTAAGAAATAATTTTGTTTCTACGATTCGAGAAGAAATAGAAAAAGTTGATCTTGATGAGCTTCAAACAGTTCTTTATGATGTATATTAAATAAATATATGTAAACAAAAGATTCCGCTGAATTGCGGAATTTTTTTTGAAAAAATCTTAAAAAATTGTGGATTATGTCTTGATATTCAACTCGATTTAAGGTAAATATTTCAAAAAATATGATTTATTTTGTTAACAATAAGGATTGAAGATGAAAACAGTTACTCGTTTAGATGTTGCCGAAGCAATTTATACAGAAATAGGATTATCAAGAAAAGATTCTAATGAAATTTTGGATATGATTGTTGATGAAATTGTTAAAGAATTAAGCATTGGTAATGATGTAAAATTATCTTCATTCGGAACATTTTCACTTCGTGATAAGAATGCTCGTACCGGTCGCAATCCTAAAACCGGTGTTGAAGCAGTTATCTCTTCGAGAAGAGTTATTTCGTTCAAGCCTTCTCAAACAATGCGTAAAATTATAAACCAATAAAGGTTTTATGATATGCCTGTAAATAAAAGTAAAGCAGCATTCCGCACGATTGCCGAACTCGCTGAAGAGTTGGGCGTCGCTACACATGTTTTGCGTTTTTGGGAAACCAAGTTTGAACAAATAAAACCGATGAAACGTTCCGGCGGTCGCCGTTATTATCGCCCTGATGATGTTGAGATAATCAGAACCATACAACATTATTTACACGAAAAGCGCTATACTATTGAGGGCGTGCAGAAGATGTTTAAAGAAAAAGGTGTAAAAGCCTTTATCGGTGAAGAAATTCAGAAAGATTTTTTTGAAGAAGCTCCTCAAACTATAGAAATGGATGAAAAAACCAGAGAGTTATTAATAAATTTGCAAGAACAACTTAAATCATTAAAAAATGAGTTAAATCAAGCATTAAAAGCGGTTAAGTAAAACCGCTTTTTTATATATATTTGTATTTAAATATCTTGAAAAATATGATAATATGGTTATGTAAAAATAAATTTTTGTTTTAAGGAGAATAAAATGAAAACATGTGTAGCTATGGTTGGTATTATTGTTGAAAATTATTCGTCAGTTGATGCTTTGAATGATATTTTGCATGATAATCGTCAAGCTATTATCGGTCGTCTCGGTATTCCTCACAAAGAAAAGAACATCAGTGTAATGAGTATTGTTTTGGATACGGATATGGACACTGTTGAAAAAATAATGTCCGATATTAAAAAACTTGAGGGTGTCAAGGTAAATGTTATAATTTCCGGAAACTGTTCATTATAACAGAATTATAAGTTTTTTAATAGCTCATTTCTATTCATAAATAGAAATAAACTCATTTTGTAATAAAGGTTTATCTCCTTTTCCGTAACCGAGTTTTACAAGAGGTTTAAACTCTCCGTGAAAATCGGTTCCTCCGCTTATTTTAAGATTTAAGTTTTGAGCACAATCCAGATATAATTTTATTTGTTCATCGGAATGATTAGTATGAAAACATTCAACTCCATCAAGTCCGTAAGAAACAAATTCTTTTAATGTTTCCAAAAGATTATCATCATTTTTTAGATTATACGGATGCGCCAAAAAAGCTTTTCCTCCGGCATTATGAATAGCTTTAATGGCTTGTTTGATATCAACACCATAAGAGCCGGCTTTATACGGACGCATTATATCTTCAGCCTCTTTAAAAGAAGATGTATAACCTTTATATTTCATATATTGAGCCAGATTTCCTTTGCCGATGGTTCCTTTAAAAAAGTTATAAAAATCGTTTATATCAATGTTTATATCACAATTTTCTTGTAAAAATTTGATAATTCGAGAATTTCTTTCTCGTAACGATTCGGCATTTTCATTAATGACATCATTAAGTGCGTTAAAATCTTTTAAATGATATCCTAATACATGGATAACGGGAAATTGCTTGCTTTGAGAAGATATTTCAATTCCTTTAATGAATTTTATACCCAAGTTTTCAGCGGTTTCTTCAGCTTCTTTAAGTCCCAAAACATTATCATGGTCAGTTAATGATATTTGGGTGATTTTATCCTCAAAAGCTTGCTTTATCAGTTGATTCGGAGATAAAGTGCCATCAGAAAAATAACTGTGAGTATGAAAATCTAATATATCCATTTTTTTATCTCCGTACTTTGTTAGGTAATGTTACATTTATGATATAAAATGTTAATTGTAATTTATGCGTTTGGAATATACACATTATATATTATATTTATTGCAGAGAGTTAAGAAAAATGAAAGAAAAATATAAGTTATCCGACGAAGAACACGAAAAAATATTAAACAATATAATGCAAGAGGTTTTTCATGGAGCCAAGAGTTTTGATAAACCTAAAATATTTATTATGGGAGGTCAGCCCGGTGCCGGAAAAAGTACTCTTATAAATAACTTAATTAATAGTGAAGACGGTAAAGATTGTCTTATTATTAATGCAGATGAATACAGAGTTTTTCATCCTCAAATTAAAGAAATTTACGAAAAATATCCGGATGATTTAGCTGCTATAACTGATTTGGATGTTAGAGATTGGACACAACGAATTTTTGCAACTGCCATTAAAAATAGAAATAATATAATATTTGAAGGCACAATGCGTACTAATCAAATATGTAATACAATCAAAGATTTATATCAACAAGGATATGAAGTAAATATTCATGTTATGGCGGTTAATTTTTATGAAAGTAAATTGTCAACTTACAGTCGTTTTGAAGAGGCTCTGAAAGCCGGTGGAATGCCGCGTCATACTCCTCCGGAGGCGCATGATGAAACATATGTTAAAATGTTGGAAACTCTTAATCAAATAGAAAAAGAGGGGTGTTTTAATAAAATAACCATTCATGGACGAGATAAAGATATTAATTTGTCGCCCAAGGGCAAAACTTCTCAAGTCAGTGCCGTAATGGCTATATTAAATCACCGAGAAAAAGTATGGAGCCAAAGTAAATATGATAAGTATCAAAATCAAGCTGATGCGGTTATAGATTCTATGCAACAACGTGGTGAGACCAGATATTTATCGCAGGTTGTTGAGTTAAAATCGGCATCAAAACGTATGACGGAAGTTCCTGCTAGAAAGGAATTATCAGGACTTTTAGCAGTGTTATTACAATCAAAAGGCAAACTTTATAAATAAATCAAAAATTATAAAAAGCTCTCTGTTGTTGAGAGCTTTTTATGTAATTACTTTACTTGAAAATGGTTTTTTGATATAATTTTATCATATTGATATATGAGATATTTTATAAAATGACCAAAAAGAAAAAAGTTTTATTTTTTTTATCGATGCTTCCCAAAGGTCATTTGCGTACCCGATTGTTAAAAAATGATAAAATTCGTAGTTCTGTTTTGAGTAGTGGAGCAAATGTTACTATTTATACAGGTAAAGTTAAAGAAAATGCAGGAACCGTGGCTCAATGTCTGCAAGATATCAGTGTCGGTTTAATTCAACGAAAAAATAAGCGAGGCAATTTTGATGGTTTGGGTGCCTTGGAGGATTGTCCGAACTTTCTCATCCATACTGATGGGATTGACTAAATTTACTGTTCACTTGTTTTGTAAAAATTTTTTTGTTGTTTTTCAATGAAATACACTGACAACTAGGTTATAACTTGATTTTTGTATTTTTTAAGAATGGTAACAAATCAGAAAACAATATTTCCCAAAAATTAGACGTAAAAACATTTGATTTTTATAATAAAACAGCTTAACATCAGCTCAATATTAAAAATTATGATGTTAAACTATTTAAATATTATAAATTATGAAAAAAATTGTTTTTTGCTGCTTACTGTTTTTTGGTCTTATTATGTTTAATGGGACCTTGAATTGGAAATGGCTGTTATTATCAGCTTCCTCCTTGATTATTTGTTTTATTGTTGATGAATGTCATTTTTGGCAACCTTTTAACAACTTAAAAAACAAAGTTAAAGAATCAACAAAAGTAAATAACCATTAAAATTTTATGTTATGGAAACAAAAATTCTTACCGGTGTAGTCGTAAGTCGACCGATTGTTGTGCCAAATAAAGTGTGCAATGTGATTTTCTTGGTGATTGATATTGAAAACATTGGTCGTATAAAATTTTATTGTGCTGACGATATGTATGATATGTGTTCTATCGCACATTTAGAAGAAAAAACATTTTCTGATGTTGCAGTATCATCTGAAGGTGACTATGTGCATCTTATGGTAAAGTCATTAGATGCTAGTGATTTCGATAGGAAAATTATCGACTTTTACAATGAGTCTCTTGGGATTGGAAATTCTAAATTGTGTCCATATTAAAAATTATTGGACTTTACCCCTCGCAATTTTATTGTTGTGAGGGGTAAATTTTATCCAAAACTTATTTATAAAACACAAAACCCTGCCACCAAGGACAGGGTTTTTACATATTGGTCGGGACGAGAGGATTTGAACCTCCGACTTCTTGCACCCCATGCAAGCGCTCTACCAGGCTGAACTACGTCCCGAAAATGTTTTACAATAATTTTTTATTTGTGCAAGAAGCCTCCGACTTCTTGTCTTGCTCCGTAAGTTTCGTATAAATACTCAACAACTACGCTTCGGTCACTCGTTTTGTAAATTCGTTTCG
>JAZQZB010000019.1:0-43308 GCA_045633825.1 Alphaproteobacteria bacterium
TACCCCTGATAATTATAAATATGAAAACTCTTTATGTAATTAATTTATAACTTCATCTAAAAATCTTTCTATTCCTTTATAAGCATAATCAATATAAGTTTTATCTTTTGCCGAATTATTTCTATAATAAATTCTGACAGTTGTCATACCTGTTTCTTTAGCAAATTCCAAGTTTGAATAACTATCATCAACAAAAACACAATCTTTAGGATCAACATTTATTTTTTTACAATAATCATAATAAACTTGAGCATTTTCATTTTTCTTAAAAACACCGAAATCTTCGACAGAATAATATCTGTCCTTAAAAAACTCATATAAACCTAAATGTTTTAGTATTTTTTCCGAAGCATATCGATCACTTGCCGTAAAAATATATTGTTCAGCATCAACTCTCTTTATTTTTTCTAATAAATTATCATAAGGAACTATTTTTTCGACCGGTTTTCTTTTATGATATGCAATAAACAAATCTTTTGGTTTTATTCCATAATCTCTATAAAAAATTTCACCGCCGTCACGATAAATTTTATAAGATAACGTAACAAGATCTTTAGCTTCTTTAATATCCATTTTTAACCCAAGATCATAAACTAAAGCTTCAGCCATAGTTTCATCTAATATATCAGCAAATTCTTCTGTTTTATTATATAAAGTATCATCCAAATCATAAATAACTACTTTTTTACCTAAAACCACTATAAAAACTCCTATAAAATAAGTATCGAAACTAAAAAAATATATCAAATAAATTCAATAAAAGCAATAAAAATCAAATTTTCCAAATAGGGTTTTTAATTTTATTTTCTAAAAAAGAATTATGTAAATCTTCTAAATTATTTTCTATTTCAAAAATTCTCGGTTCTCTATATTCTTTTTTATTATCAGAAGAAAAAACATTTAAATTTTTATTTTCTTTTTTATTATTTAACAAAAGACTTGGTTCTTTTCCTCCCAACAATTCCAAATAAACTTCAGCCAACAATTCAGCATCAAGCAAAGCTCCATGATATGTTCTGGCGCTATTATCAATTTCAAATCTTCTGCACAAAGCATCAAGACTACATTTTGCTCCCGGAAACATAGATCGAGCAATTTCCAATGTATCTATACAATTATCCCAACTTATTTGTTGTTTAGAAAGTTGTTTTAATTCATAATTTATAAAATTCATATCAAAAGTAGCATTATGAGCCACAAGTTTTGCATCTCCTATAAATTCAAGCCATTCATCTGCTATCTTATCAAAAGTAGGAAAATCTTTTAAAAAATCATAAGTAAGACCGTGTACTTTTACAGCAGCTTCAGGAACTTCTCTTTGCGGATTTATATACTGATGATATGTTTTTCCGGTCGGAATATGATTTATTAATTCAACTGCACCTATTTCTATAAGTCTGTCACCTTTATCATAGTAAAAACCTGTAGTTTCCGTATCAAATACAATTTCTCTAACCATTATAAAATTCCAATATTTTTAATTATTTCAATCAACTCAATTTTTAATAAATTTTTTCTTTTATTTGTATCAATAACAATATCTGATAACAATTTTTTATCACTGTTTTTCATTTGAATATTATTTATCTTATCAAAATCTTCAGCAGAAATACCATCTCTTTTCATAACTCTTTGTTTTTGAATTTCATAATCAACATCTGCTAATATTATTATATTACAATATTTATTCCAACCTTTTTCAAATAATAAAGCATTATCTAAAAAACAAATACAATTCTTTTTAGCATATCTGTGAACCTTTTTTCTTATTTTTTTATTTAAAAACGGATGTATTAAATTTTCCAATTCTTTTAATTTTTCATTATCATTAAAAACAATATTTCTTAAATATCTTTTATTAGCAATTCCGTTTATTACACTACCGGGAAAACATTTATTTAATTTCAATAAAAAATCTTTATTATAATAAATTCTTCTAACCCAACTATCTATATCAAAAACAGCATAACCGAGTTTTTTAACAATCTTTGCTAAAGTTGTTTTTCCACATCCTATAGATCCTGTAATTCCAACTAAAATCATTATAAATTCCGCATTATCAAAAGCTTAAAAACCTTATCCACAAATACACCAAAATCTGTGTATAAAAACTTATTATAAAAGATATCCTAAAATTCATCAGCATTATACAAAATAAAAGTTACAAAGTTATAAACAAGCATATATAATATTCACAATCTGTTGATAAATATTTTTAATAAAAAAACAAAAAAAATACTTTAAACACATATGTTAATGCAGATTCAAAAGTTTAACAAATTATTAAAATTCGGATTCTATCAAACTTATCAACAAAAACTATCTTGTGTAAAACTATGTTCAAAAAAAAATAATCCACAAATCTAACAACCATATACAAATAACAACTATATTTTTTAAATATATATATTAGGCCCTTCGGGCTGTTAATAAAAATAATTGACTTTTATTATTAAAGCCAATATATAAATTAATGTAATTTATTCTAATTATATTTCCCAAAAGGTAAACATGAATTTAAAAGATTTGAAACAAAAATCTCCTGCGGAGCTTTTAAATAAAGCCGAGGAATTAAATATTGAAGATGCTTCTTCTATGCGCAAACAAGATCTTATGTTTGCTATTCTTAAAAAATCAGTCGGAGAAGACGAAGCTATCACCGGTGAAGGTACAATAGAAGTTATGCAAGACGGTTTCGGATTTCTTCGTTCTTCCGAATCAAACTATTTAGCCGGACCTGATGATATATATGTTTCTCCTGTTCAAGTAAAAAGATACGGTTTAAGAACAGGTGATACCGTAGAAGGCGAAATCAGAGCTCCTAAAGAAAATGAAAAATATTTTGCTTTAGTTAGTATTAATAAAATAAACTTTGATGATCCCGAAAAATCAAAATTAAGAGTAAATTTTGATAACCTTACTCCTTTGTATCCTACCGAAAAATTAAATTTTGATATTATTTGCGGCGAAAAAGATTATACAACCAGAGTTATAGATTTAATTTCTCCGCAAGGAAAAGGACAACGAGGTCTTATTGTAGCTCCTCCTCGTACAGGTAAAACGGTTATGTTGCAAAATATTGCTCACGCCATAGCTACAAATCATCCGGAATGTTATCTTATGGTATTACTTATTGATGAAAGACCTGAAGAAGTTACCGATATGACTCGCTCGGTAAAAGGTGAAGTTATTTCATCAACTTTTGATGAACCGGCAACAAGTCATGTTCAAGTGGCTGAAATGGTTATAGAAAAAGCTAAAAGACTTGTCGAACACAAAAAAGATGTTGTTATTTTACTTGATTCTATAACACGTCTTGGCCGTGCTTATAATACTGTTATTCCTTCATCAGGTAAGGTTTTAACAGGTGGTGTTGATGCAAATGCTCTTCAAAGACCTAAAAGACTTCTCGGTGCTGCTCGTAATATTGAAGAAGGCGGTTCTTTAACAATTATTGCCACAGCTTTGATTGATACCGGATCACGTATGGATGAAGTTATTTTTGAAGAATTTAAAGGAACAGGTAACTCTGAAATTATTTTAGATAGAAAATTAACTGATAAACGCTTGTTCCCGACTATTGATATAACTCGCTCCGGTACTCGTAAAGAAGAGCTTTTGGTTGATAAAGATATATTAACCAAAATGTGGGTATTGCGTCGTGTATTAATGCAAATGGGTATAACCGACGGTATGGAATTCTTACTTGATAAATTAAAAGTAAGTAAAGATAATAATGATTTCTTTACTAATATGAATTCTTAAAAAATATAAAGCCCTGTAAAAAACAGGGCTTTAATTTAAATATTTTCTAACAAAAATTGTTCAATATCTCGCATATCATCAAAAATATTTTTTATTCCTAATTCTTTTATATCATCTAAAAAATATTCTTTACTGTATTTTACAAAAGCAACAGGTGTCATACCTGCTTTTATTGCAGCTTTTAATCCGGCAACAGAATCTTCTATAACAATACAATTTTCAGGTTCATATCCCATTTTTTTTGCAGCCAATAAAAACAAATCAGGTTCAGGTTTTCCTTTTTTAACTAAATCAACCGTAAAAATTTTTTCATCAGAAAAATATTTTTCAATATTTACGACCTTTATTTTATTTTTTGTTTTTTGAAAAATTCCGCCGGTAGCAATGCACTGATTTATATTTTTATTTTTAAAAATATTTTCAATATAATCAGTTAAAGCAAAACCTTTTTTTATTTTATCAAAATCAAGTTTTTTAGCATCTTCCCAAAAATTATTATCAATATTTATATTTAATTTTTTTAAAACAACATTTCTATCTTTATCGCTCATACCTCCGATAATTTTCATAGTTGTTTTTAAATCCCAATTAATTCCGAAATATTTATTCAAAAGTTCAATTCTTGATTGTATCCATAATTTTTCGGTATCGGCAATTACTCCGTCAAAATCCCAAATTATCAATTTTTTCATAAAAACCCCTAAAAAAACAACCTCGTCTAAAGCTCACAGAAAGATTTTTTAACAATTCTATGATAGATTTATTAAAAAACACTAAAAACTCGCTGTAGAGTCAAAAAATCGGTCTTTTTTATACTTGCAACATTTTTTGAATGATTTTATAACTCTATTCAAAGAGGAAATAAAAAAATGACCAAACAGACAATATATGCTTTATCGACAGTTTATGGAAAATCCGGAGTTGCGGTTGTTCGAGTATCCGGACCGTCGGCTTTAAATTCTGTTAAATTGTTAACCGATATAAAAACTGATAATATAAAATCTCGTTATGCATATTTTACCAATATTTATGATATAAATAAAAATATACTTGATAAATCGCTTGTAATGTATTTTAAGGCGCCCTACTCTTTTACCGGTGAAGATATTGTTGAATTTCAAATTCACGGTTCTAAAGCGGTTATATCGTCTGTTTTGGATAGTTTTTCTAAATTAGAAGATTTCAGAATTGCCGAACCTGGAGAATTTTCAAAAAGAGCTTTTTATAATAATAAAATGGATTTAACAGAAGCTGAAGGTTTAGCAGATTTGATTGATGCCGAAACCTCCGAACAACAAAAATATGCTCTTCGTCAAATGGAAGGTAATTTAAGTCAACTATATGAAGGTTGGAGGGAAACATTACTTAAAGTATTAGCTCATATAGAGGCTTATATTGATTTTCCTGATGAAGAACTTCCCTCGGATATAATTGATAATTTACAAAACACTGTATTTAAAATTAAAGAAGATATTATAAAACATCTTTCTGATGGTAATATTGGTGAAAGACTTCGTGATGGTTTCAGAGTTACAATATTAGGTGAACCAAATGCCGGAAAATCATCTTTACTTAATGCAATAGCTAAAAGAGAAGCTGTTATTGTTTCCGATATAGCCGGAACTACCAGAGACGCTATAGATATTCATCTTGATATAAGCGGCTATCCTGTAATGTTTACCGATACCGCAGGTTTAAGAAATACTAACGAACAAATAGAACAAAAAGGTATAGAAATAGCTTATCAAAAAGCTAATGAAGCGGATATTGTTGTTTGTTTATTTGATGCTTTAAGAAATATACCTCAAGAGTTTGATAATATTGAAAAAAACAAAAAAATATATGTTGCTAATAAAATAGATAAATTAACAGACGAAGAAAAACAAAAATTCTCAAATCAAGGATATTTGTTAATATCAGCAAAACATAATCAGGGAATAGATGTTTTACTCCAAGCAATAAGTTTAAAAATAAAAGATAAATTTACTTCAAATTCGAGTACTTTAATAACTCGCCAAAGATACAGAGAAGCTCTTAATAACACGGTAGGGTTTTTATCTTATTTTAATTTTAATAAAGAAATCGAACTTACTGCTGAAGATATAAGACTTGCTTGTCGTGAAATTGGTAAAATAACCGGCCGTATAGAAGTTGATGAAATATTAGATAAAATCTTTAGCTCTTTTTGTATAGGTAAATAAAAATATGGAAAATATATATGATGTGATAGTTGTCGGAGGCGGTCATGCCGGTTGTGAAGCAGCAGCTGCATCTGCTCGTATGGGTGTAAAAACAGTTTTAATAACTCATAAAATATCAACTATCGGAGAAATGTCTTGTAATCCGGCAATAGGAGGTCTGGGAAAAGGACATCTTGTAAGAGAAATAGATGCTCTTGATGGTCTTATGGGACGAGTTATTGATAAAGCAGGTATTCAATTTCGTATGTTAAATGCGTCAAAAGGTCCGGCTGTGAGAGGACCTCGTGCTCAAGCCGATAGAAAATTATATAAAAAATATATGCTTGAAGCACTGCAAAATCAAGAAAATCTTGAAATTATAGAAGCATCTGTCGAAGGTATATTGTTTATTGAAGATAAAATAAGCGGAGTAATACTTGAGGATGAAACAAAAATATTATCAAAAACAGTGATTCTTACATCAGGAACATTTTTAAATGGAATAATGTTTACCGGTCATAAAACATCTGTTGGCGGCAGGGTAAATGATGTAACATGTACTGGAATAACACCGTATTTAAAGCAAAAAGGACTTAATTTAGGTCGTCTAAAAACAGGAACCCCTGCCCGTCTCAATGGTAAAACAATAAATTGGGATATTCTTGATAAACAAGATGGTGATAAAGAATTAAAGGGTTTTTCTTTCTTAACTAAAGAGATAAATACCCCGCAAATCAGTTGTTATATAACTCATACAAACGAAGATACACACAAGATAATCAGAGATAATTTTGATAAATGTGCTCTCTTTTCGGGACTTATCACCGGTGTTGGCCCGAGATATTGCCCGAGCATTGAAGATAAATTAGTAAAGTTTGCTGATAGAACATCTCATCAAATCTTTTTAGAACCGGAAGGTTTAGATACAGATGTTGTTTATCCGAATGGTATATCCACTTCATTACCTGCAGATATTCAAGAGAAATTTATCCATACTATGAAAGGTTTGGAAAATGTCGAAATTTTACAATATGCTTATGCTATTGAATATGATTATGTAGATCCTAAAGAATTAAATAATAAGTTGGAATGTAAAAAAATTTCCAATTTGTTTTTAGCCGGACAAATAAATGGTACTACCGGTTACGAAGAAGCAGGTGCACAAGGCTTGGTTGCCGGAATAAACGCAGCTCTAAAATCACAAAACAGTGACAAAGAATTTACCATAGACAGATCAGAAGCTTATATTGGTGTTATGATAGATGATTTAATCACTAAAGGTGTTGATGAGCCTTATCGTATGTTTACATCTCGTTCTGAATATCGTTTGTTTTTACGTTCTGACAATGCTGATATGCGTTTAACTCAAAAAGGTTATGATATAGGTTGTGTAAGTTCTTTAAGATACGGTGTATTTAAAAATAAAAAACAACAAGTTGATGATTTTAGAGAAAAAAGTAATAATATATTTATATTACCGGCAGAATTAGATAAATACGGTATAAATATTAAAAAAGACGGTATAAAGCGTTCATGTTTTAATGTTATGTCATATAATGATGTTTCACATGAAACAGTATTAAAAATATGGCCTGAATTATCAGAAATACCTTATGATGTATATGAACAAATTGAGATAGAAGCTAAATATTCCGGTTATATAAAAAGACAGCTTGCCGATATCGAAGTTTTCAAAAAAGATGAAAATCTTAAGATAAGAGAAGATATTGATTATACTGTTATAGGAGGACTTTCTCGCGAAATGATAAGTAAACTGTCTGCTGTCAGACCTTCAACAATAGGTGAAGCTTCTCGTATACCCGGTGTAACCCCGGCAGCTATAACCGCCTTATTAGGATACATAAAAAAATGAATAATTGTCCTGATATAAAAGAAGCCATTATTTTATGGCAAGAAAGTTTATTAGGAGTATTAAAACACTCAAAACCTAATATTCAAATGGAATATATTTATCATACCACAGGTGTTGCGGAATCTGCTTATAAAATAGCTCAAAAATGTAATTTAGATCCCGAAAAGGCCTATGTTGCAGGATTGCTTCATGATTATGGTAAAATTCAAAACGAAAAAGAAACCGGTTTATCTCATTTTATAGTCGGTTATAAAAAAATGAAAGAACTTGGTTTTGATTTTATTGCTAAAATATGTTTAACTCATAGTTTTCCTGTTAAAGACTTTTCTTTTTGCGATTATAGTTCATATAGAAAAGAAGATTTAATTGAAGCTAAAAATATATTATCAATAATTGATTATGATGACTATGATAAACTAATTCAATTATGTGATATATTTTTTGAAGGAATGACTAAAGTAACTTATCAAGAAAGAATTGAATGTATAAAAAGACGTTATAATCTTACAGACATGCAAGTAAAAGTTCTTAAAACAGGCGCAGAAAAAAATAAAGCCTATTTTGATAAATTATGTTCTTGTGACATCTATAAAATATTAAAAATATAAACTATTTTTTAAAGTAAAAAATATATGTTGTCTCTTTAAGGATATAATAATGCAAAAATTCAGTTATCATAATCATACAAGTTTTCAAAATATTTTTGATGGTCATAATACCGCAGATGAAATGATTACGGCTTATGAAAAAAAAGGGTTTACACAAATAGGTATAAGTAATCATTGTATTTGTCATCCTTCCGTAAACACTAAAATGTCTCCTCAATTTTTTAATGATGTTGATAAATTTTTAGAAATTTGCAAAGCTTCTTTTGATTATATAGATGAAGCTGCTTCAAAGCATAAAATAAAAGTTTTTAAAGGTTTAGAAGTTGATTATTTTCCTTCGGCACAATGGAATCGTTTATTTGAAAAAATTGTAAAAGAGATAAAACCGGATTATATGATAGGCTCAACTCATTTTATAAGAACGGCTGATGAAAGTGAAATGTATAATCTTTATTACATAGACAGTTTTACAAATTTATCTGATGAAGATAAAAAGGAAATGGCTAAAATTTATTGGAAAAATATAGAATTATGTATAAAAAGCGGTTATTTTAATTTTATAGCACATCCTGATTATTGTTGCCAATTTAATATAGCAACAACTTCGGAATGGGATGATTTAAAATATAAAGTTATAGAAGCTCTTTACTTAACAAAAACAGCATGCGAAATAAACACTAAAGGTATTACCAATATTGGACGACCTTTTCCCGATTGGTGGATTATCAAAGAGCTTATAAAAAAAGAAGTACCTTTACTTATCAGTGATGATGCGCATGACATAAAATCTGTTGGTAGATATTTTTTTGAAATAGAAGAAAAATTGAAAGAGTTTGGATGTAAAAAACGTTTTATATCTTTATAATTTGATTCAAAAACAAGTGTTTATCATATTGATTTAAAGTGATTTTTGTGCAGTTATAAAATGTGTTTATAACTGCTATTTTTATGTTTTAAAATTTTTTTAAAAAATATAAAAATAAAGTATGAAAAATTTTATAGAAAAATATAATGTTTCATGTGAAACAATCGAAAAATTAAAAACTTATCAAGAGCTTCTTTTTGAATGGCAAAAAAAGTTTAATTTGGTAAGTAATTCCAGTTTGCAAAATATTTGGGATAGACATTTTGCAGACTCTGCTCAACTTTATAAATATATACCGAAAACAGCGAACACTCTTATTGATTTTGGCTCTGGTGCTGGTTTTCCTGCAATGGTGCTTGCTATTATGGGGTTAGAAAAAACACCGTATTTAAATGTTTCAATGGTTGAAAGTGTTAAAAAGAAAACACTGTATTTAAAAGAGGTCGCTGATAAAACGAAAACAAATGTAACAATTATAAATGATAGAATCGAAAATTTACCGACAATAAAATATGATGTTATAACTTCTCGAGCAATGGCATCATTAGTTGATTTATTAGAATATTCGAATCGTTTTTGTCATAAAGATACTGTTTGTATTTTTCCTAAAGGTAAAAGTTATTCTTCAGAATTAGCAGAAGCTCATAAAAAATGGAAATTTAAATGTGTTATTGAAGCCAGCGATGTTTCTGAAGAAGGTAAAATTTTAATTATAACAAACATCAAAAAGAAAAAGGAGAATAAAAATGCCAAGAATTTTAGCCGTCGCTAATAGAAAAGGTGGTGTTGGTAAAACAACAACAACGGTTAATGTGGCAACAGCTATGGCTGCCGCAGGAAAAAAAGTGCTTGTTATTGATTTAGATCCTCAAGGCAATGCGTCGACCTCTATGGGACTTGATAAAAAAGGTGCAACAAAATCATCTTATGATGTTTTGCTTGGTTTCTCCAAATTAAGTGAAGCTGTTGTCTGGACTGAAATTCCGAATTTTTCCATGATACCGTCTTCTCCTGATTTGGCAGCTGCCGAAATAGAACTTATTGATGTTGAAAAAAGAGAATTTGCTCTTAAAAGAGCTTTATTAAAAGAAGGTGTAAATTATGATTATATTTTAATAGATTGTCCCCCTTCTTTAAGTTTGGTAACAATAAATGCTTTAGTTGCTGCAGATGCCGTAATTGTTCCTTTGCAATGTGAATTTTTAGCTTTGGAAGGTATTACCGATTTGATTAAAAACATCAATGTAATAAAAAAGAATTTTAATCCCGGTTTAATGTTGCATGGGGTTGTTTTAACAATGTATGATAAGCGAAATAATTTAAGTCAGATGGTTGAAGATGATGTTCGAAGCTTTTTTGGTAAAAAAGTTTATGATACGGTTATTCCGAGAAATGTTAAAATATCTGAAGCTCCGTCTCACGGAAAACCGGTTTTATTATATGATTTTAAATGTCCGGGTTCGCAAGCATATATAGGTTTAGCAAAAGAAGTATTAAGAAGAGAAAGAGAGTTAGCCGCATGATTGAAGATATTAAAAAGAAAAAAAGTTTAGGTAGAGGTTTAGAAGCTCTTTTAGGAGAAATGAATGAAGATGTTTTAAAAGAGGAATTAAAAGAAATTAAAACCGGTGATTTTATATCTGTTAACGAAATATATGTAAGTTCTTTTCAACCTCGTAAAGAATTTGATGAAAATGCAATAAATGCTTTAGCTTCATCAATTAAAGAAAAAGGTGTTTTACAACCTCTTATTGTAAGAAAAACGAATAAAGGATATGAATTAATCGCCGGTGAAAGAAGATTAAGAGCTTCTAAAATTGCCGGTTTATCAGAAGTTCCCGTAATAATTAAAGAATTTTCAGATAACGAAGTTTTAGAAATTGCATTGGTTGAAAATTTACTTCGAGAAGATTTGTCGGTAATTGAAGAAGCGGAAGCATATCAAAAATTAATGGATGAATTTTCTCATACTCAAGAAAAAGTGGCTTCTATTGTAGGTAAGTCACGCAGTTATATTGCAAACACATTAAGACTTTTAACTTTGTCTGATGAAATAAAACAATATATATCAGAAGGAAAGTTAACGGCAGGACATGCCAGATGTTTAGTAGGGAGAGATAATGCTGAAGCTTTGGCAGATAAAATTATCAAAGAAGATTTAAGTGTTCGACAAGTTGAAGATATTGTTTCAAAGCAAAAAGAAATAAAAAATCAAGACATTGACAAAGATGAAAAACTTGTTAAAAAAGCGATAAATAATGATGTTTTGGATATTGAGAGAAATTTAAATAAAAAACTGGGTTTAAGAATTAAAATAACCCCAAGCAAACAAGGTGGAGGTAAAGTTGTTTTACAATATGCATCGACTGCAGAGCTTGATATGATTATAGGGATATTAGATCAAAAAAAACAAGTTGATTTAAGTTGTAAAAACACTGTATTTAAAAATGAAGAGAATTTGGTTAATGAGTCTTCTAAAAATGAAAAGTTTTCAATCAAATTTGTAGAGTAGAAAGGTAATAAAAATGACTATTTTAGATAAAATGTTAGAAAATTGTGAGAAAGCGGGTTATACAACGACAAAGAATGTTCAAAAAATAGCAAATGCAAAACAAATGATGTTTGGTGAAAATGAATGGCATCGTTGTCCTTGTGACGGACAAAATCCGGAACGTTATTGTATATCCGAGCTTTGTCGTTCTGACATAGAACGAGACGGTGAATGTCATTGTCACTGTTATTGTAAAAAATAAAATAAATTTAGCTCCGTATAGAAACGGAGCTTTTTTAATAATATTTTTACTTAAAGGATATAAACTGTTGCCAAAGTTTTTGTAATCAACAAAGAGAGAACAGCTATGGGAATTCTAAAAAAAATTATGTACGGATCTATTGCTTTAATTTTTATTCTTATGGGTGGTTTTGGAACTCAAAGTAATAATACAATATTGCAATTTGGCGGGCTTGTAGGTCTTTTGCTGGGGGCGGTTGTTTTATATATTTTTTGTAAAATGGCGTGGCGCGCAATGGGATGTATTCCTTCTTTATTAGCGTTGATAATTATAATTCTCTTTGTTTTATATGCTATTGGAGGTTTTAACGGAGGTATCGGTAAAATCGGTAATAATATTCAGTCTTTTTTAGGTCAACATACCGATGAAAGTGAAGAAGTTATGGCTAATTTAAGTATTTCACAAGAAAATAATGATAATGTGCCTAATATCGAAGACAATAATGAAAATGTTATAAATTTAATAGGAGAAGACAAACATCCTATAATAACAGAAAACTTTTTATCTAAAAAAGAAGATAAAAAAGAAAACAATTCATTTAATCCTATGAATTATCCGGCAATTTCGGGAATTTCAAGAATTGTAAAAGGAGACACTTTAACTTTATCCGGAAGAATTGTTCGTTTATTTGGCGTTGCTTCACCGGATATATCACAAACTTGTGCTGATAATCAAGGCAGAGGATATCGTTGCGGACAACAATCAATATCGTGGTTAAGCGGCTGGTTGGCAGAAAATGTTATAAAATGCCATATATTAGGAGAAGATAAACAAGGAGTTTTAACGGGTGTTTGTATGTTAGGGCCTTATGATATAGGGGCGGCCATTGTTAATGCCGGCTGGGCTGTTGCCGACACCAAACAAACACAAATATATCTAAATTATCAAAACCAAGCTTCTCAAAGTAAAAGAGGTTTGTGGCAAGGAAAATTTTATATGCCGTGGGATTGGCAAAAAATAAAAGCAAGAAAAGCAAACATAAAAATAATAAAACCCAAAGAAGCAAAAAGAAAATCTGTTTGGTCTAATTTGTTCTAGGCTGTAGAAATGTCTAAAGAAATAATTTGTAAAACAGAAGAAGAAACAGTACTTTTAGCAGAGTATTTTGCCGATAAGGCAAAACAAGGAGATGTGTTTGCTTTAAACGGTACATTAGGTATGGGAAAAAGTGTATTTGCCCGAGCTTTTATACAAAGACTTTGTAATGCTGAAGAAGTTCCAAGCCCTACTTTTACTCTTATACAGTCGTATGATAGTTCTAAAGGAGAAATATATCACCTTGATTTATATCGCCTAAAACATCCTGATGAAGTTTTTGAGCTTGGTTTTGAAGATATTGTATATAGTGGTATAACTCTTATAGAATGGCCGAAAAAAGCAGGAAACTGGCTTCCTAAAGATATTATAAAAATAGACATTGTTTCACATGAAACAGGGCGTAAATTTTCTATTAGCGCCGATTCTAAAGAAAAAAAAGACAGATTTGGTTTATAAAATGGAACAAAATATTCATGCAACTTGTGTAAATATTAAATCAAAAGGAGTTTTGATTTTAGGCGATTCCGGTTCGGGAAAGTCTGATTTGGCTTTAAGGCTTATAACACTGTTTTCGGCAAAACTTGTAAGTGATGACAGAACGGAAATACAAAAAGACAACAGCTGTCTGAAAGCTTGCTCTCCTGAAATATTAAAAGGTTTATTAGAGGTTAGAGGGGTTGGAATAATAAAAACCGAATTTATGAAAGAAACAAAAGTAGATTTGGTTATAAAACTTACATCGGAAAAACTTGAAAGAATGCCGGAAATTAAAGAATATGAAATAAATGGTATAAAACTTCCGTTGTTTTATTTAAATCCTTTTGAAGTATCTGCTCCGTCAAAGGTTTTAGCTATGTTAAGTTTGCTGTGAGGATTTGAAAAATCTCGGTTGATTTATTGTGATTGGCAAATTAAAATACCCCTAAAATACAATTAAACTAGGACAAATAACATGTTGTTTTTACGAAAATTAGAAAAGTTTTTGCGTCGTCAAGGTGTGCCATTAGTTAACTTTACCTTCAAAGTTGGTGAGTTGTTTGTTTTTATTGCACAATCTATATATAATTGTTTTACCCCGCCTTTTTATGGTCGCAATTTGTTTCGTCAGATTATGGATATGGGTTTTTATTCATTGCCGGTAGTTGGTTTAACAACAATTTTTGCCGGTATGGTTATTGCTTTACAAAGTTATTCGGGTTTTGCAACGGTTGGTGCCGAAAGTATGGTTGCCAGCGTTGTTTTAATATCGGTTACACGAGAATTGGCCCCTGTTTTATCAGCTTTGATGGTTGCAGGCAGAATAGGTGCTGCCATGGCGGCTGAAATCGGTACAATGAGGGTTACCGAACAAATAGATGCCTTAACAACTCTTTCGACAAACCCGTTTAAATATCTTGTAGCACCAAGAATTTGGGCTGGCCTTATAGTTATGCCGATTCTTGTTTTAATCGGTGACGTAATAGGTATTTTTGGCGGCTATGTTGTGGGGGTTTATAAATTAGGATTCAATGCTTCAAACTACATAAATGCAACATTAGATGATTTAGAAGCTTTAGATATAACAACCGGTGTTGTAAAGGCAGCTGTTTTTGGTTTTATTATTGCTTTAATGGGTTGTTATAACGGATACAAATCAAAAGGTGGTGCTCAAGGCGTGGGAACAGCCACAACAAATGCCGTTGTATCATCATCTATTTTAATTTTGATATTTAACTATATTGTTACAGAACTTTTCTTCTCAAAATAAGGATAATTACCAATGGCAGAAACAAAAATTAAATTAAAAAATGTATATAAATCATTTGGTAAAAAAGCTGTTCTTCGAGGTGTAAATTTAGATATTTGCAAAGGGGAGTCTTTAGTTGTTATTGGGGGATCCGGAACAGGTAAATCGGTTTTAATTAAGTGTATTCAAGGACTTTTAACACCGGAAGAGGGCTCAATTTTGGTTGATGATAAAGAAGTTGTCGGAATTGAAGAAAACGAAAAAGAAGAACTTCATTCAAAAATGGGAATGTTATTTCAAGGCGGTGCGTTGTTTGATAGCTTGAGTGTTTGGGAAAATGTTGCTTTTGATTTATTGGAAAATAAAGGGTATAGCAAAAAAGACGCCAAAAACGAAGCAATCAGAGTTTTGCGCTCGGTAGGACTAGATCCTGAAGTTGCTGATTTATCTCCCGCAGAATTATCCGGAGGTATGCAAAAAAGAGTAGGTTTGGCACGAGCTATTATTTCAAAACCGGAAATAATCTTTTTTGATGAGCCTACGACCGGTCTTGATCCTATTATGGCAGACGT
This sequence comes from Alphaproteobacteria bacterium, assembly GCA_045633825.1. GTDB lineage: Bacteria > Pseudomonadota > Alphaproteobacteria > RF32 > CAG-239 > CAZU01. Next base: position 15,420 of record JAZQZB010000019.1, read on the forward strand.
TATTAACGATTTGATTGTAGAATCTGTAAAAGGGCTGGGAGCAACAGCATTAACCATTACTCACGATATGGCTTCTGCTCGTAAAATTGCAGATAAAGTAGCAATGTTGTATAAAGGCGAAATTATCTGGCAGGGAACCGTAAAAGAGATGGATGAAACGGAAAATCCGTATGTTGTTCAATTTATAAACGGCCAGTCACAAGGACCTATAAAAACAGGAGTATAATCTTGTCAAAAAAAGAGCTTAAACAGTTTGTTTGCCAAAGTTGCGGCAGTGTTTATCCTAAATGGCAGGGTAAATGTGATTCTTGTGGGGAATGGAACACCATAACCGAAGAAATATCCGGTGGTGGCGGCTTTTCGAATATAAACTATCATAAAAGAAAAGGTAAAGAAATAGAGTTTGTTTCATTAAGCGGAGTTCAAGAAAAACTCGACAGATTATCAACCCAAATAAATGAATTGGATAGAGTTTGCGGAGGAGGGCTTGTTTCCGGCTCGGTAATTTTGGTCGGCGGAGATCCCGGTATCGGAAAATCAACTCTATTACTTCAAGCGTGTTCACAAGTTGCTGATTTACCCCAAAAACCTGAAGTTTATTATATTTCCGGTGAAGAGGCTGTGGATCAGGTAAGAATTCGCGCTCAACGGCTGGGTTTGGAAAAGTCTCCGGTAAATTTAGCTTCATGTACCGACATAAAAGATATTATTGCAACGTTGGAAAAAGCTAATGCTTCTGTTGTAGTTATCGATTCTATTCAAACAATGTATTTGGAAGAGGTAGAATCAACACCGGGTAGTGTATCTCAAGTTCGAGCATGCAGTTACGAATTAATAAAATTGGCCAAACGCAAAGGTTTTACATTATTTTTAGTCGGTCATGTTACCAAACAAGGAGAAATAGCCGGTCCTCGAGTGTTAGAGCATATGGTTGACACGGTGTTATATTTTGAAGGCGAAAGAGGACACCATTTCAGAATATTGCGTGCGGTAAAAAATCGTTATGGAGCGACAGACGAAATTGGTGTTTTTGAAATGCAAGACAAAGGTTTGGTTGAGGTCGCCAATCCATCAGCATTGTTTTTAGCTGAAAGACAGGGAAATATATCGGGATCTTGTGTTTTTGCCGGTGTAGAAGGTTCAAGACCTGTTTTGGTAGAAATACAAGCTCTTGTCAGCCCGACGGGCTATGCAAGCCCTAAAAGAGCTGTTGTCGGGTGGGATTCCAATAGACTATCAATGGTTTTGGCTGTTTTAGAGGCTCGTTGTGGTATAAACTTAAGCTCTCAAGATGTTTATCTTAATATCGCCGGTGGTTTGCGTATATCAGAACCGGCAGCTGATTTAGCGGTTGCTTTAGCTGTAATTTCTTCATTAAATAATAAACCGTTACCGGCAGATATGGTAGTTTTTGGCGAAATAGGTCTTTCCGGCGAAATAAGAGCGGTGTCACAACCCTCTTTACGATTAAAAGAAGCTAAAAAATTAGGATTCTCAAGCGCAATTATACCACAAGGACGAACAACCGATAAAAAGTTTAATATAGATTTAAATCTTCATGAATTTGGTAATGTTCAACGATTGAGAAATTTATTTGATTAGGAAATAATATGTACGATTTAAATAATTTAGATATTGCAATATTGGTTATAGTTATAATTTCAGCTCTTATAGCGCTTAACAGAGGGCTTATCAAAGAGGTTTTATCTATTGTCGGATGGGTATTATCAACCATTGTAATCGTTTATGCTCTTCCTGTTTGCATACCCTTTGCCAAAAAATATATTGATAACGGTATAATTGCCGGTGTGGCAACATCTTTAATTATTTTTGTGGTATTTTTTATTGTTTGGATATATTCAACATCGAGTATTGTCGGTAAAATAAGAACGAGCAAGCTTAATGGTTTAGATCGTTTTCTGGGTTTATTTTTTGGCGTTATGAGAGCTTTTTTGTTGATAGTTTTGTTTAATATAATGATTAGTTGGATTATTCCTAACGAAAAACAACCGGAGATATTTACTGAATCAAGATATTACAATTTGGCAGGATCGTTTGCAAAACCTTTAGAAAATATGATACCTCAAGAAACGCTAAAGCTTATAAAAGAACAAACTGTTTCATACAGTCAGTTAAAAGAACAAACAGAAAAGAAACAAGAACAAGAAGATGAAACATTGGCTGTTTTTGAAAAATTAGCCCAACCTAAAATAAAAAAAGCATTAAAAGAAGATCTTTCTGAAGAGATTAAGGGGTATAAAAAAAGCGAAATAGAAGATTTGGAAAGACTTCTTGATAGTGTTGAATAATTTTAGCGAGTTCTGGAGCCTCGACTTTTTTCCATCATTCTCTGTCTTTCTTGAGCAAGGTAATATTCTTTTCTGCTTTTTTCTCTTTTCTTTGTTTCTTCGGGAGTTTCTCTATAATTACTTTTAGCATCTCGAAGAGTTTTAAGTTGTTTTAATAAATCTTTTTGCGCTATGCCGGAAGTATATTTTTTTAAAAAAGAGAAAATTTGTGACGGAGTAAAAATTTCTTGAAAATCCGATAAATTTTTAAGCGAATCATTGGCTATAATTTTATTAAGCTCAACAGAAACGGCATCATCCCAATCTTCATCATCATCAAGAGTTTCTTTTAATATTTTAACCAAATATGTTTTAAAAAGTTTATTAACCAATGAAATAAAGTTTTTATTGGTTACGGTTTGGTTTGATGAGGCATTCATTAATGCAAACAACAATAAATTTTTGATATATTTTTTTTGTTGAGACGTAAGGTTAATATTTATATCAATACCTTGTTTTGCTAAATCCAAGACAAATTGACGTTCTTTTTCAAAAGAATTACTCATTTATTTGTTTCCTCAACAAAGGGTTTAAGATATTCAACTGCTTTTTTATATATATTTTTCTTAAAGTCTACAACTTCTTTTGGAGCTGTTTCTATGTTATCCCATTTATATTTTTTAAATTCTATACATTCCGGAATAATATTAAAATTTAGCTCGTTGTCATTTCCTAAAAATTCAAATAAAACCCAATATTGTTCTTGCCCTTTATATTGTGAAAGGTATGGGTTTTTAAGATTTTTAGGAAAATCATATGTAACGGAAAAAGGCATTTCTTTTATTAATTTGATATTTTTTATACCTGTTTCTTCAAAAAGTTCTCTTTTTGCCGCATCAATTATATTTTCCCCTTTTTCAATACCTCCTTGAGGAAATTGCCAACAATCGTTTTCTTTATCGGCTCTGGCGCAAAGTAAAACCTTACCTTTTTTACAAACGACAATGCATACATTTTTTCTGTATTCTTTTTTCATTATTCTACTACAATATTAGAAACGGGAACTAAAGCAAAAGGTTTGTTTATGTTAACATTTTTAGCTTCTTCATAAGAAATTTGAGGAGAAAATGTTTCGATCCATTCATAAAGGGCTGTTAAAATAATAGGCTTGGTATCTGCAACAATTAAAACCTGACCTTTATTAAAAGCTATGGTTTCTGCTTTTTTTAATGATTTTAATATTTCATTTTTTTTCATATCTCTATTTATAACAATATCTGCTTTTTGCCTTGGTAAATGTTCTATTTTTAAATTATCAATTATTGAAGAAGATGTAGCATCAACAATTAACAATCCTTTGTTTTTCAAAATATTTAATATCGCAGACATTATGTTTTTATTGTCGTCTTCCAAAAATCCGTCTCTGATAACAACGCCTCCGATAGGTGATTTTGTGTTTAAAATAGTATTTAATTTTTCTTTTTGTTCTTTAGTGGGGGTTGTAAGATTTAAAGACAAAGGACCTGTATCTTCTTTTAAATAGTTTTTAGAAGATAATATTATATCAGCATATGTTTCATGGCCTTTTTCTCTGGCTGTTAAAATGGCTGAAGATTTATTTATTGCATAAGGAGAAAAACTCATAGAAACTTCAGATTCATAAATATCATAAACTTTGTCGGATATTTTTTTATCAAAACCTACGCCGGAAAGGACTATAGCAATTTTTTTAAAATTTGGCTGTATGTTTATAAAGTTTCCATATTCTACCCAAGGCTTTAGTCCGTCATCACTTATTTTGGGCAACAGAAGTCCTTTAACACTTTTATCAAGTAAAGCAGGATTTGTTTGGACGTTTTTTAAATTAGCGGTTTGTTTTTTTGATCTTAACATAAAAATATTCGGAATATTAACCAACAAATTAGCAACAGAAAAAGATTCATCTGATGTTTTTTCTTCATTTGATATAACAATTTCCTCAAAAACATCTATTTCTACGTCTTTTATCTCTTCTTTACTTCTGTCTTTTGCTTCCATTTTATCAGGAAGAGTAAGCACCCATTTAGGTGATTTGTTGTTTTTATCAAACATTAATCTATCAAGTTTTGAGGAATATTCCGGAGCGCTTTTTTCTTCGGCAAACCACCATCCGATTGCTAAAACAGAAGCTGTTATTACAAGAAAAAAAACTATAAGTTTGTCATATTTTTCCAGCTGTTTATTCACTTTGAACAACTCCTTTTATTTTGATGCTGTGTAAACATTAAGAGCTTTTACTAAATCAACAGCACGTGATAATTGATAGTCTTCGCGCCATTCTTTCTCTTTATCATCTTTTTTTATTTCTTTTTCTTTTTTGTTATTGTTTTCGTTTTTTAGTGCGTTTTTATATTCTGCTTCGCTAAAACCGAAATCATCTTTAAATTCTTCAATTTTTGCCGGATGAATTGTTATATCCGGTTCAATACCCGTTGCTTGAATAGATTTTCCCGAAGGAGTATAATATCTTGCGGTGGTTAAGCGCATAGCTCCGTAATTTCCTAAAGGAACAACTGTTTGTACACTACCTTTTCCAAAAGATTTTTCTCCTATAATTACAGCTCTTTTATGGTCTTGTAGGGCCCCTGCAACAATTTCAGAGGCAGAAGCAGAGCCGTTGTTTATTAAAACAACAATAGGTAATCCGTTGGTTATATCAGATCCTTTTGCAGAATAGCGTAAAGTATCATCCTCGTTTCTGGCTCTGGTTGAAACAACTTCTCCCTGATTTAAGAAAAGTTCTGAAACACCGACAGCTTGGTCTAAAAGTCCTCCGGGGTTGTTTCTTACATCCAAAACCAATCCTTTGAACGGTTTTTTACGTTTTTTTGTTTCGTCATTAAACGCTTTTTTAATATCTTCGCTGACATCTTCGGTAAAAGAACTTATTCTTATATATAAAACATCGTCATCTTTAACATCAACTTTAACCGAATGAGTTTTTATTTCTTCTCTTTTAAGAGTTACATCAAACGGTTTTTCGTTAATTCTTCTTATAGTAAGTTTAACTTTTGTGCCGGGTTTTCCTCGCATTTTATCAACGGCTTCGTTTAATGTCATGCCGATAATGGTTTCCCCGTCGATATTTGTAATATAGTCTCCTGATTTTAATCCTGCTCTGAATGCCGGAGTATCGTCAATCGGGGATATAATTTTAACCAAACCTTGATCCATGGTTATCTCGATGCCCAGTCCTCCAAATTTGCCGCTTGTTTGTTCGGTCATATATTTAAAATCTTTTTTATCAAGATAACTTGAGTGAGGATCCAGAGATATCAACATGCCGTTTATAGCCGCTTCAATAAGTTGTTTGTCTGTTATTTCTTCGACATAAGTAGCTTTTGCTCTTTCCATAACTTCTGCAAATAAGTTTAACAATTCATACGAGTTTATTTCTTCTTCTTTTGTTTTTTTATCGTCTTTTGCAAAAACGGTTGAAGCTGTAAAGTTAACTATCATAATTATTAAAAGAAGTTTTTTTAACATATTGATATCCTTAATTTTTTTTATATTTTAAACCATGCAGCCGGATTTATGGGCTGATTATTTTTTCTTATTTCTATATATAATTCGCTTGCTCCTTTAGCGGGCATTTGTCCTATAGGTTCTCCGGCAAGTAACATTTGCCCTAATTCAACGTTAAGAGTTTCGAGACCTGATAATAAAGATAAATATCCGTCGCCATGCTCAATAATTATCATATTCCCATAACCTCTAAAAGGTCCGCTGAATATAACGTTTCCGTCAAAAGGCGATATAACTTGAGCTTGGTTTCGTGAAGCGATGGTAATACCTTTTGATGAGATTCCTCGAGCTTTTTCTTCTCCGTATTTGCTAATAATATCTCCTTTAGCCGGTAAAGGTAAAGAGCCTTTGGCTTTTGCAAAGCCTGAAGCTATATTTGTTATAGCGTTCAAATCAGATTTAATCAAGTCATCAGATTGTTTTTCCTCTAATTTTCTTCTTCTTTCCGCTTCTTCTCTTTGGCGTTTTTCTTTTTCTTTTCTTTCTTTTTCAATGCGTTGATTTTCTAACTTTGTTAATAAATCACGCAAGTCTTGAGCTTTTGAAGCCAGCTTATCAACATTTTTTTTAGCTTTTTCTGATTTAATTTCAACCAAATTACGTAAAGAATGTTTTTGTTTTATTAAATTATTTATTCTTTTATGTTCTTTACTCATAACAATTTTTTGTTTTGAAATTTCTTTTATTTGTTGCTCAATGCGATTCTTTTTATTTTTAATATCTTTAAGACCGTTTCTTATATGGTTGGCGCGAGCTTCCAGATGAGGAACGGTTTCTCTTAATATCATAGCGCTTCTGATAACATCGACCGAATTAAGCGGTTGTACAAGCAAAGATTCTGTAGGTTTTAACGCAAGGTTTTGTAGAGCTGTTAATGTTTTTATAAGATTTTTATCTTCTTCGTTAAAAGAGTTTTGTGCTTTAGCCAAATCTTCCTCCAAAGCGATAAGCTGTTTTTCCATTTTTGAAAGTTTTTCTTCGTTGTTCTGGAGCTGTTTGGCTGTTTGAATCATTTTTTTGCTGACTTCCGAAATTTCTAAAGAAATTTGAGTCGCTTGAGCTTGAAGTTTTTTGTGTTCCATGCTTTGTTGAAAAACTTCTTGTTCAACTTTTTTTAACTGTTTGTCGTAAACTTGGGCAGCTTTTGCGGTGGTGGTGTAAAAAACGCCGGCCACCGCTATAAGAACACTGTATTTAAAAACTGTCCGAAAGTTCATTTTTTACCTTTTTAATAAAGATTTTCCAGTCATCTCAACAGGTTGTTTAATTTGTAATAAATCAAGCATTGTCGGAGCAATATCTGCCAGACATCCGTTATCAAAAGATTTAACACCTGTTTTATCGTTAACCAAAACAGCCTGAACTTTACCTATGGTATGAGCTGTATATGGTTGTCCGGTTTTTTCATCAACCATTTTTTCGGCATTACCGTGGTCTGCCGTAACAATTAAAACGCCGCCGACATTTTTAATGGCTTGTTCTACTTTACCCAAACAAGTATCAACCGCTTCAACAGCTTTTAATACGGCATCCATAATACCGGTATGACCGACCATATCGCCATTTGCAAAGTTACAAATAATTACATCAAAACGTTTGTCTTCAATAGCTTTAACTAATTGCTCCGTAACTTCGTAAACACTCATTTCCGGTTTTAGGTCATAGGTTGCAACTTTCGGACTGGCTATCAAGATGCGTTCTTCACCTTTAAATTCTTTTTCTTCACCACCGTTAAAGAAGAATGTAACATGGGCATATTTTTCGGTTTCGGCGATTCTTAACTGTGTTAATCCGTTTTCGGCAATAACTTCTCCTAAAATATTAACCAGTGCTTCAGGAGGAAAGATTGTTTTCATAAATCTGTTATGGTCTACGGAATATTCTGTTATACCGATACTGTTTGATAAAGAAACAACTTTTTTTCTTTCAAAACCGTTAAAATCTTTATCGGCTAAAGCATACAAAATTTCACGAGCTCTATCGGCTCTGAAATTAGCCATTAATATAGCGTCGCCGTCTTCCATTCCTTGATAGTTGCCGATTACGACCGGAAGTACAAATTCGTCTGTAACTTTGTTTTTATAAGAGTTTGTAATAGCTTCATCGGTTGTTGCAAAACGTTTACCGTCAGCTAAAACTAAATTGTTATATGCTAACTCAACTCTATCCCAACGTTTATCGCGATCCATAGCATAAAAACGTCCTTCAACAGTGGCTATTTTTACATTATTTAAGCCGGCAATGTCTTGATTAAATTTAGCCAAATATTCTTTAGCTGAAGAAGGAGGGGTATCACGACCGTCTAAAAAAGCATGTATTTTAACCGGTACGCCGGCATCGGAAATTATTTTTGCCAAAGCCAAAATATGACTTTGCATTGAATGAACGCCGCCGGGAGACATCAACCCCATTAAGTGACAAGATTTTCCGTTGTTTTTTAATGTGTTTATCATATCGGACAAAACGGGGTTTTTTGCTAAAGAACCGTCTTTTATTGCCAAATCAATTTTAGGTAAATCTTGCATAACAACTCTTCCGGCTCCCAGATTTGTGTGTCCGACTTCAGAGTTACCCATTTGTCCTTCGGGGAGCCCGACTGCTAATCCGGATGTTTCAATAAGTCCGTGAGGGCATTCTTCCAAAAGGCGATGCCAATTTGGAGTATTTCCGTTTTCAATAGCGTTGTCTGCTGTTTTTTCTTCACGATAGCCCCAGCCATCTAAAATAAGTAACATTACGGGTTTTTGTGTCATTTATTATTTTCCTTTAATTATTTTAATATTTTCTGCTATTATATATAACATTTTTCAAACTAAAAGCATTATTTTTTTAATTTATTATTGCATAATTTTTTTCCAAATTCTTGCCGGCAGTCCCGATCCGTAAATTCCCTGCATTGGAGAATTATCATCATTTCCTACCCAAACCGCGCAAATTTTTTCTTCATCAAATCCGATAAACCATGCGTCTCTGTTATCTTGAGATGTTCCTGTTTTTCCGAACACCTCTTTACCGTAATGAGCATAACGACCGGTTCCTGTTTTTAATACCTCGCGTAATAGTTTGCGCATATTATCTGTTTCTTTTTCGCTAAAAATTCTTAATTTTTCCGAAGCGTTTCGTTGATATAATTGAAAACCGTCATTTGTATAAATTTCTTTTACGCTATATGGCCAAACCGAAAAACCTCCGTTTGCAACACTGGTATAAGCAGTTGCCATATCAATCATTTTTACTGCAGAAGACCCTAATGCCAATGACAAATCATTTTCTAAATTTGTTGAAATTCCGGCTTTTTTAGCTGTTTTTATAATATTGTTTACTCCCATATCTTGAGCCAGACGGATAGTTGCTAAATTAAGAGAATGAGCAAAAGCTTGTCGCAAGGTTACATCTCCGAGAGCTTTGCCATCATGATTTTGCGGCTGCCAATCTCCGATTTTTATCGGACGATCTGATAATATGTCATCAGGGGTTAAACCTTTTTGAATAGCGGTTAAATAAACAAATAATTTAAATGCTGACCCCGGTTGACGCAAAGCTTGAGTCGCTCGATTAAATTGACTGTCAAGGTAATTAATACCGCCAACCAGAGCTTTAATTGCTCCATTATAATCCATGATAATAACAGCGCCGTTAGAAACATTAAAATCTTTAGCTTTTTTAATTTCTTCTTGTAAAACAAGAGAGGCTTTTTCTTGTAATTCTTGATCTAAAGTGGTTATAGCGTAAATATCGGCATCTTTTTCACCGATATGGTTTTGTATTTCGCTCAATGCCCAATCGGCAAAATAAGCGCCGTTTTTCACTTTAGCCGGTTTTCCTTTACCTAAAGGCATATTTTTTACTCTTTCCAAATCTTTTTGAGAGAGTAAGTTGTTTTCATTCATAATATTTAAAACGACATTTGCTCGAGATAGAGCATTTTCTTTTGATCTTATGGGATTATATCTTGATGGAGCTTTTAACATTCCTGCTAAAATAGCTCCTTCTAAAACATTTAAGTCGCGAGATGTTTTTTGAAAATATTTTTGTGAAGCGGCTTCGATTCCGTAAGCACCATGACCGAAATAAACCCTGTTTAAATATAAAGATAAAATTTGTTCTTTATTAAATTTGCTTTCCAGCCAAAAAGCTAAAATAAGCTCTTGAACTTTTCTGTTTATGGTTTTTTTATTGGTTAAAAATAAATTTTTTGCCACTTGCTGGGTAATGGTGCTTCCTCCTTGAGCATAGCGACCTGCAAAAATGTTTGTAAGCATAGCTCTGGTAAAAGAAATAATATCAAAACCGAAGTGATTATAAAATCTTTTATCTTCTGTAAAAACTATGGCGTCGATAAGGTATTGAGGAAGTTCTTCAGAATATACAAATTCGGAATAAACGGTTCCGAAACTTTGTACTTCATTACCGTTTTCGGCTAAAATTGTGGTTGACGGAAGTCTGGTTCTGTTTATTGCCTCGTTCATATCCGGTAAGGTTATTATACAATAAGCAATATATGTTAAAAAAACTAATAAAAGAATGCCTGCAAATTTAATGTATTTCAGTAATTTGCTTTTCTTTTTTTTGCTTGTAGATTTTTTTCTTTTTTTTGTAAGATTTTTTTTGATTTTTTTTACCACAATCGGCCCTTTCACACAGTATTTTAAAGCATTATAAAATAAAAAGGTTAAATAAATTTTTAATAGGGTAAGTTCTTTTTATTTATTGGCTAAAAATTAAAAAAGTTATATATTTCAAATAAAGATTTACATATAAGGAAAAATTATGGCTCAAAAGATATGTTTGATTGATGGTTCCGGTTATATTTTCAGGGCTTTTTACGGACTTCCTCCGTTAACTTCACCGTCAGGTGTACCGGTAAACGCCGTTTATGGGTTTACCAATATGTTTTTAAAGCTTACAACCAAGATACCTTGTGACTATTGCTTGGTGTTATTTGATGCTAAACGATATAATTTCAGAAATCAAATTTTTGCTGACTATAAAGGAACCAGAAAAGAAACTCCTGAAGAACTTATACCTCAATTTCCTATAATCAGAGAAGCTGTTGATGTCTTAAATATAAATCATTTGGAAATGGAAGGGTATGAAGCAGACGATTTAATAGCAACTTATACTGAAAAAGCTTTAGCTAAAGGTTTGGAAGTGGTGATTGTTTCCGGTGATAAAGATTTAATGCAACTTATTCGTCCGAATGTTGAATTTTACGACCCGATGAAAGATAAATTTTTCACACCCGAAGATGTAAAAGAAAAATTCGGAGTATATCCGGATAAGGTTGTTGATGTTCAAGCATTATCCGGTGATAGTATCGATAATGTTCCCGGTGTTGCCGGAATAGGTCCGAAAACAGCAGCTCAACTGGTTGAAGAATATGGCTCTTTAGAAGGAATTTTAGAACACGCGCCTGAAATAAAACAGGAAAAGCGTCGTCAAACCTTAATAGATAATGCTGAAAATGCACGTATTTCATTAAAGCTTGTAACTTTGAAAAAAGATGTTCCCGTGGAAACGGATATTGATGATTTTCATTGCAAATGTCCCAATGCCGATAAAATGCATGCATTTATAGATAAATACGGCTTTAATTCATTAAAAAACAGGGCAGAAAAATGGCTTATAGAACGTTGTTCAACGGTTGAAAAATTTGAGATTGAAAAAGAAATTGAAAAACTATATCGACTTGTTGATGATGAAACTTCTTTAAAAGATTTATGTTCAAAAATAAAACAGTCTTCTAAAATGGCTGTTTCGATTATAACTACGGGCCAAAATTATATTTTTGATGATATGATAGGTTTGGCAATATCTTCTGATGAAGGACAGGGGTATTATCTTCCGTTAAATAAAAACACTCAAACAGAAGATTTGTTTGCAATTCCTTCTAAAGCAAAGCAAATAAGCGAAGACATGTTCAGGCAGTATCTAAAACCGTTGTTTGAGGGAAAATCAATTTTAAAAATCGGCTCTAATATAAAAAATATCATGCATTTTCTGACGGAAAGATTCGGGAACATGGATTTTGAACCGTATGATGATGTTTCTGTAATGTCTTATTGTTTATCGAGTTCGGAGCATTATCACGATGTAAATACATTATCTTCAATATATTTTGATGAAACACTATTAAAAATCGAAGATGTTCAGGGCAGTGGTAAGAATAAAGTAGAATTATCGGCTTTAGAATTAGATATTTTAAAAAATTATGCATGTGAACAAGCCGATTATACATATCGTTTGTATAAAGTGTTAAAAGACAGGCTTATATCCGAAAAAAGAACATCAGTTTATGAAGCTTTTGACAGACCTCTTGTAAAAACACTGTTCAATATGGAGTGTCGCGGTATAAAAATAAATTCTTCATCTTTAAGAAATTTAAGTATTTGGTTTGATAAAGAGATGAAGTCTATTGAAAAAGAAATTTTTGAGCTTGCCGGTGAAGAGTTTAATATCGGTTCTCCAAAACAAATCGGTGAAATTCTTTTTACCAAAAAAGGTTTTAAAGGTAAAAAAACGGCTTCCGGTGCATGGGCAACAGGAGCAGATGTTTTAGAAGCTTTAGCCGAAGAAGGAGAAGAACTTGCTTCAAAAATTTTACAATGGCGTGAAATAAGTAAATTAAAATCAACTTATACCGATTCTTTGTTTTCACTTATCGATAAAGAAGGAAGAATTCATACTACTTTTGCTCAAACTGTTGCTAATACGGGGCGTCTTGCTTCTAACAATCCGAATTTGCAAAATATTCCTATCAGAAGCGAAATGGGAAAGCAGATTCGTTCATGTTTTATAGCTAAAGAAGGCCATAAATTGATTTCTTGTGATTATTCTCAAGTAGAGTTGCGCTTACTTGCAGATGTTGCTGACGTTAAAAAACTAAAACAAGCATTTGCCGAGGGGATTGATATTCATACAGCTACCGCTTCACACGTGTTTGGCGTAAAACCTGAAAATGTTGATTCTAATTTACGTCGCCAAGCTAAAGCAATTAATTTTGGTGTAGTATATGGAATATCAGCTTATGGTTTATCTAAAAATATTAACTCAACTCCGGCAGAAGCCAAAGCTTATATAGACGCATATTTTTCACAAATGCCGGAAATAAAAGAGTATATGGATAAAACAATAGCTTTTGCTCATGCTAATGAATATGTTGAAACTCCTTTTTCTCGCAGGTGTTCTGTTTTTGGTATAAATGATTCGAATAAAAGAATAGTTGCTAATGCCGAAAGAGCTGCTATTAATGCTCCGATTCAAGGGGGTGCGGCAGACATCATTAAATTAGCCATGAATAAAATTGAAAAAGAGCTGAATCAAAGAAAACTAAAAACTAAAATGCTACTGCAAGTTCATGACGAACTTGTCTTTGAAGCTCCGGATAATGAGGTTGAAGAAGCTTTATCTATAATTAAAGAGCATATGGAAAATATAGTCGATTCTTCGGTTGAATTTAAAGCCGAAGCAGGTGTCGGAAACACTTGGACTGAAGCTCATTAAGGGTTAAGAATTTTTTCCTTCGTTACCCCTTTTGTGATATTGTGTCATTTGAGGAGCTTTTCTAAAGTCTATGGGTTTATATTTTCTTTTTAGTTCTTGAATGCTTTCAAGACATTTTGGGTTTTCTTTCTCTAAAACATTCGCATAACTTTTTGCTATTTTATCCCATTTTTTTCTTTCATCAGATCCTTTTGGCGGAATCACATCTCCAAAGATTCTTCTTTCAAATCCTTCAGCATCTCTTCCGCAATAATATTCGCCCAAATGTTTTTGATAAAATCTGTGAGCGCAATAAGATTCTAAATTAGTTACGGTGTAATGATCATGAAAATTGGTGTTTTCAATATTATATTGTATTTTATAATTTTTATCTACTAATTCTTCTTTTCCGGCCAGATAGACAAGCAAACTTTCCATATTCCTGTCGCTTAAAGAACCGTAGTCTGCGGGACAGATACCTTTTACGGATGAACGGGGATATTGTTTTTGAAAAATGCCTTGTAAGTAAAATCTTCCGGTAACAATATTGTTAAAATCCGTTTCTTCTCCTTTTTGATCCGTATAAATTGGCGGCTCGGCAATATCTTTACCAAATCGTTGTTTTATTTCTTTGGATAGTTTAAAGGCATCTTCATAACCGCCCACATATATTGTCATTCCTTTTCCGTTTTCGCCGCCTTTAGCAATTTTATGATCTACTTCAAGCTGTTCTAAAAATTCAGATACGGCGCGAGTTGTTTCATTATCTCTGTTTGGTACAACGTCAAGGTGTAATTTCCACCCTTTCCACTCTCTTTCAGAAGAAGAGTTATAAGCATATGAAGCAGGAGATAATCCTGATTGTTGAGTATGTTCTGCTGTACGCGGATCCATATTTCCTGTGCGAGCTATTGCTTCCTCTTTAGCTTGTTTTCTTTTTTCTTCTTGCTTAATATAGTTTAATTCAGTTTGTTCCATGGCAGTTATGGTGTTAATTTTTAATTTAGCCTCAAGAAGACGTTTTCTTTCATCTCGGCTTTCTTCATAAGGTGTTTTTTTGCCTTCAGTTTTTTTTGGCGTCTCTTCTTTACCTTCATCTTGATTGTTTTCTTCATTTTTAGCTTTTAATTGTTTGATTTTTTCAGCGCTTGCTTTGTCTATGGATACTAAAAAATTATCGTCAAGAGCCGGAGCATTTTCCGGTGTCATGGGAGGATTTGCCTCCATACAGGCAATAAGAAGTCTTGCCTTAAATTCAGGTGTTTTTATATCGCCGAAATCAATAACACTGCCATCTTTTTGAGCTTTTGCAACCAATTCCTTAAATACGGCCAAATCAGGAACTTTCGGGTTGCCGTCTTTATCTTTGGCACTTAAAGAAACATCATTTTTAGACGATGCACAAACAAGAGTGCTGCTACCGTCATTTGCTTTAAGTTTTGCTTTAAAGTTTGTTTCTTTTTCGTCTTCTTCATATTCCCAACTCATCTTTTGAGCAAGTTTTTTAGCAAAATCACGCCATGGTTTCTTAAATTCATCATTTAATTCATGGTTTTGAGGAAGATCTTGAGAGGAGTCAAAAACATGGAGTTTTATTTTTGATCCATTTGTTTGAGTATTGTTTGTAAAAATAAAAGACATGTGGTTTTTCATGTTTTTAATACAAGTAGAACAAAAAGAAGCTCGTTTGCCTTTGTTTATTATATTATCTTCTCCTCGTTCCATTAAACAGTTTGGTGTATCACAGTGTTCGATTCCGGAGTCATCGGATCCGGCTCTAAAAGCATGCCCTATCTCATGCATTAGGATATCTTTAAAGAGCTTTTCTGGAATAAGACCTCTTTCGTCATGAGTTCTCATAATAGTATGAGAAGTTTTTCGAGCATTCTCTAAATTTTCAGGATCTATCGTTTCTATCATTCTGTCAATTTCTGATGAATACCCTGCTATGTTATTGTTTGAAACAATATTAGTTAATCCTATGGAGTGATAATAATTTCCTTTTGCAGCTTCGCCAAATAGCCACATTTGATAATTAGCTTCTTCTGTGCTGGCAGAAAGTGTATCGTTCTCATAAGAAAAAAAATGTGTACCCTCTGGAAGTTTTATATTTAAAGAATCCTCCACATGGCGCATAGATGAATCGAATTTAATTTTTTTATTTCCTAAATCTATATAATCATCTCGTGGCTCTTGACCATCATATACAAGAATTTCAAATTTATCTTTATATTCCGGAAAAAGTTCTAAAAACTCGGCGATAGTCTCTTTTGTCCAAGTAACATATTTGGGATCAATATTTTTGCCTAAATTTATTAAAAAACTATGCTTCATAACAAAAAACCTATTACTATATTATTTTTTTACAGAATAGCATAATTTAGGTCTTTTTTCAACTGTGAAATTTATGCACAAAAAATCGGGAAAACTTTAAATTTTTCTTTGGTTTTTAAGCAAAATGTTCTATATTTTACAAAGCAATTTTTTATAAAAAAAGGAAAGAAAAAAGAAATGGTTTCAGAAGTTACAAAAGCCGTAGAAAAAGATTATGGCGCCGATTCGATTAAAGTGTTAAAAGGTCTTGATGCCGTACGCAAACGTCCCGGTATGTATATTGGTGATACAGATGACGGCTCCGGCCTTCATCACATGATTTACGAGGTTTTGGATAACGCTATTGATGAGGCTTTGGCCGGCTATTGCGATAAGACTGAAGTTATCCTAAATCCTGACGGTTCGGCTACAATTCGAGATAATGGTCGCGGAATCCCTGTCGGAATGCATAAAGAAGAGGGTGTTTCGGCAGCTGAAGTTATTATGACCGAACTTCACTCCGGCGGAAAATTTGATAATAATTCTTACAAAGTGTCCGGTGGTCTGCACGGTGTAGGTGTTTCTGTGGTAAACGCATTGTCGACATGGCTTAAACTTCGTATTTGGCGTGAAGGTAAAGAACATTTGGTTACTTTTGCTAATGGTAATGTTGTTGAACACTTAAAAGTTGTTGGCGAAGCTCAAGATCGTCACGGTACAGAGGTTACTTTCCTTCCCTCGCCGGAGACTTTCACTATGACCGAGTTCAATTTTGAAACTTTGGAAAGAGCTATTCGTGAAAAAGCATTTTTGAACTCCGGTGTTTATTTGAAACTTACCGATAATCGTGGCGCAGAGCCTAAAGAAGTTGATTTTCATTATGAGGGTGGTTTAAGAGCTTTTGTTAATCACTTAAACAAATCAAAAGCACCTCTTCATGAAGAGATTATTTCTATTGTCGGCGAAAAAGACGATATGACTGTTGAAGTTGCTCTTCAATGGACCAATGCGTATAACGAAAGTATGTTATGTTTTACCAATAATGTACCGCAAAAAGACGGTGGTACTCACTTGGCCGGTTTCAGAGGTGCTTTAACTCGCAGTTTAAATAACTATGTTCAAGAAAACGGTTTGTTAAAGAAAGAAAAAGTTGTTCTTTCCGGCGATGATATGCGTGAAGGTTTAAGCTGTGTCTTATCGGTAAAAGTTCCTGATCCGAAGTTTTCTTCGCAAACTAAAGATAAATTGGTTTCTTCGGAAGTTCGTCCTGTTGTTGAAAGTATTGTAAACGATAAGTTAAAAGAGTGGTTAGATGAGCATCCGACCGAAGCAAAGATTATTGTCGGAAAAATTGTTGAAGCGGCCACTGCTCGTGAAGCTGCTCGCAAAGCCAGAGAGCTTACTCGTCGCAAGGGAGTGTTGGATGTTGCATCACTTCCCGGAAAACTGGCTGATTGCCAAGAAAAAGATCCGGCATTGTCCGAAGTATTCATTGTGGAGGGAGATTCTGCCGGTGGTTCGGCAAAACAAGGGCGCCATCGTCGCAATCAAGCCATTATGCCTTTGCGTGGTAAGATTTTGAATGTGGAAAGAGCTCGCTTTGATAAAATGCTCAATTCTGCTGAAATCGGAACAATTATTACCGCTTTGGGTACCGGTATCGGAAGAGATGATTTTAATGCTGATAAATGCCGTTATCACAAAATCATTATCATGGCCGATGCCGATGTCGACGGATCTCACATTAGAACATTGTTGTTAACTTTCTTCTATCGTCAAATGCCGGAACTTATCAAAAGAGGTTATGTATATATTGCTCAACCTCCTTTGTATAAAGTTAAAAAAGGTAATTCGATTCTCTATATTAAGAATGAACGCGAAATGGATGATTACCTGATTCGCGGTGGTTGTGATGACGCATCTCTTATTCTAACTAATGGCGAACAAATTGCCGGTCAAGATTTGATTGATTTGGTAGAAAAAAATCGTCGTGCACGTTCTATGATAGCCAATTTGAGTAAAAATGTGCCTGAAAAAATTATTGAACAAATGGCTGTATTTGGATTGTTTGATAAAGAATTTTTAGATTCATCTGATCAGCAACCTAAACTTGATGCTTTAGCTCAACGTTTAGATGAGTTAGAAGCAGAATATGATCGTGGTTGGAAAGCGGTTCCACAGGAAGACGGTTCCATTTTATTCTCTCGAACATTGCGAGGTGTTGCCGAAAAATATACTGTCGGAGCAAATATTTTGGATATGCAGGAAGTTCCGATGCTGGCAGCTTTGAAAGATGTGTTGCATGAAACATTTGCTCAAACATCAACTCTTGTTTCAAAGCAAGGATTAGAAAAGAAAATCAGCGGTCCGGTAAGTTTTGTTGACGCTGTTATGGCTGCCGGTAAAAAAGGTATATCTATTCAACGTTACAAAGGATTGGGAGAAATGAATCCGGAACAACTTTGGGAAACAACTCTCGATCCGGAAGCTCGCTCATTGCTTCAGGTTAAAATCGACCATATGGAAGAAGCAGATGAAACTTTTGCAACTCTTATGGGTGAGGTTGTTGTGCCGAGAAAAGAATTTATTCAGGAAAACGCATTAAATGTTGTAAACTTGGATATTTAAAAATAAAAAAGCCTCGTTTATCGGGGCTTTTTTATTCTTTGTTTTATCTAAAATAAGATTACATTAAATGTGTTGACTAAATTTAAGCAATGCTTACAATTTACCTATATAAAATAGAAGGATAAAAAATGAAATCATATCAAATTATGACTGTTCTTTTTTGTTTGGTCTCAAGTTTTGCCAAAGCGGGTGAGTGGAATTATAATATAGAGGGTCAAGCGCAAGGTTTGTATGGTTATACTGATATAAAAAAACATAATCACGGCGTCGGCAAAGGTTATATTTCGGCATCAGCGGAATATAAATTTACTGGTGAAAATGTTTTAAGTTTTAATTTGAATCTTATGGCGGGAATTGATAAAGAACTTCAAGACTATAACCAAGGTCGTTGGGGAGAAGAAGCGTATATGGTTTACGATTCTGCCTATGGTCAGCTGATGCTCGGTCAGATTTACAATGTTGCATCTCTTTTCCATAACGGAGCTTCAATGGTTGGAGCTTTTTCGAATAATTCTGATATAGTAGATTTTCTTGCTAATCCTAATTGGCGCCGAACATCAAAGCAAACCTATTTTGCCACACTTAATTCAACAGACATAAACACTGACGGAGTTGCTTCAAAAATTAATTATATATCGCCGGAATACAAGGGAACGGCAATCGGTTTTTCATATATGCCGGATAGTTACAATAGGCGAGGATTGATTAATAAGCACGCAAACTATGCTCATGAAGACGGTTTTGTCGGAGCAATATATAATGATGCTGATTTTGATTACTTTACTTCTCAAGCCTCACTCGGTTATGCCCAATATCACGGAAATGATAAAGAATTATCATTAAGTTTGCGCTTAAGCAGAGGTAATTGGAATATCGGTGGTGGTTACCGAAAAACCTACATAGACGGAGATAACAAGTCAAAACCTCAATATGGTTTGAAAGATTATTTTGATGATTACCGAGAAGGCAAGTCTTGGAATATCGGTATAGGCTTTGAGTTTGGACCGATACAATCGTCTTTAAGCTATTTTGAGAGTTCGTCAGATAATACGGACAATCAAAACAAAATAGTTGCTTTTTCAAATCAATATCAGTTAAATGAATATATAGATTTATATTTAGCCACTGCGTATGTTGATTATGAGAATAATAACGAAAGCAAATCAGGTTATGCTTTAGTCAGTGGAATAGGAGTAAAGTTTTAAGTTATGTCAAATGTTTTAATATTATCCGAAAACACTGTTTTTAAAGATGATTTAGTTGATCAGATAAATCATTATATAACCGATTTTGAAGTAACGGAAGATTTTATGCTTGCCGACATAATAGTGGTTGATGAAAATCTGGGCTTAATTAAAAATATTGAAAAAAATAAAAATGTTCCGATTATATATCTCGGAAAAGAAGATTGTAGTGATGCTAAAGTTCAAAAGTCAATTCAAAAACCTTTTGGTTTAAGTAATTTTTTAGATGTTTTAAAATCTTCTATAAATATTTTTGAAAATTCTTCGGAAGGAAGCATCGAATTTGATAAATATATTTTGTATCCTTCTCGCAAAGAAATCTATAATAAAAAATTAAAAATAGCAGTAAAATTGACCGAAAGAGAAGTGGCTATTATAAAATATTTATATAAGAATGCCGGAAAATTCGTTGCTAAAGCTGATTTAATGCAAGAAGTATGGGAGTACTCTCCGGATGTTGCGACTCATACCGTTGAAACACATATCTATCGTTTACGTCAAAAGGTTGAACAAGAAGGCGTTGACAGTCAGTTTATCAGCACATCGGAAGGCGGATATAAATTAAAAGTTTAAGAATTTTTGCTTTTAAGTTGACCGCAGGCAGCCAAAATATCTTGTCCGCGGGCGATTCTTATCGGTGCTTCGTATCCGGCAGACTCTAATGTGCGAGAAAAAGTATGAACTCTGTTGTTAGAGCTTGGTTTAAAATCACATCCCGGCCAAGGATTAAAAGGAATAAGATTAAATTTTGCTCCGAGATTATATTTTTTCATCAAAGAAATAAGTTCTTTTGCATCATCCAATGTGTCATTAAAGTGATCAAGCATCAAATATTCAAAAGTAATCATTCTGCTCATACCCATAATTGCCTGATATTTTTGGCAAGCCTTTAATACTTCATCAATTTTATAGCGATTATTTATAGGCATAATTTGAGAGCGTTTTTCATCATTTGGTGCATGAAGGCTTATTGCCAGTTTTACTCCCAGTTCGGAAGCAACCGCTTCGATATTAGGAGCAATACCGGAAGTTGATAAGGTTATTCTTCTTTTAGATATAGCAATACCGTCGCCGTCAGACAATATTTTAAGAGCCTTAAAAACTTCTTCTTTATTGTGTAAAGGTTCGCCCATACCCATAACCACAATGTTTGATAAGAAACGGGTTTCATTTGTAGGCGAGGGCCATTCGCCATAAGCATCTCGAGCAACCATAAATTGAGCAACAATTTCGCCGGCTGTTAAATTTCGAGTTATTTTTTGGCTTCCGGTATGGCAAAATTTACATCCCACCGCACAACCGACCTGCGTAGAAACACAAACAGCGCCTCTGTCTTCTTCCGGAATATATACCGTTTCGATCCTTTGTCCGTCAGCAAACTCTAATAACCATTTTCGTGTTTTGTCTGACGAAAGTTGTTCGGTAATTATTTTAGGGCGAGATATTGTATAATTTTCTTGTAATTTTGTGCGTAAATCTTTTGATAAATTAGTCATATTATCAAAATTTGTTTCGCCCTTAAAGTATATCCATTGCCATAGCTGTTTTGCTCTAAAAGGTTTTTCTCCGATTAAAGCAAGTTCTTCGGTTAATTCTTCTTTAGATAGTCCGATAAGTTCTTTTTTCATTATTTGCACTTATTTGAAATAGCTTTATAAGCCGAAGTAAAACCGTTTAGAGAATAAGTATCTTTAGTTTTTGTTCCCTTAAAAGAAGTGCCGTTTACAATCATGCGAGACCCTCTTTTCATGGCCGCCACAATTTCTTTATCATCTTTGGACGATGTTGTCCAAGCTTTATCTCCGTTGACAAATAATTTAAATGTTTTCGCACCGATTTTTAATTCTGTTTCGCTGGCCGGTTTATATTTATAGCCGGCATTAATATTTACAACATCAAAGCTTTTTTCATTTGGGCGATGTGTGACAACAACATAAATATCTCCTCTTTTAGTATATTTACCTTCGTCTTTTTTAGGTGTTGATGCCATATAGCATACCGGACCGGCATTATCTCGATAATAATAAGCTAACCAATCACCATATTCGCCAATTAATTTTTGTTCTGCGGCATTTGTATTAAAAATAACGCAAAATAAAGCTAACAAACTAAAAAATATAAGTTTTTTCATCTGCACATACCCACAATTTAGTTAAATATGAAATAATTATAATTGCAAAATATATAAAAACTGTTAATTTCTTAAAAAAATTAAGGAAAAAAACAAATGATGCGAGATAACTATCTTGATATATCAAAATTGACGACAAATAAAGATATTTTGAAGTTGTTTAATGTAGTCGCAAACAGCGGTGGTGTTTTACGTTTTGTCGGAGGCGCTGTTCGTGACGCACTAAAAGGTATAAAATCTTCTGATCTAAACCTTGTCACCGATTTAAGTCCTGATGAATTGGTCGAGGCTTGCGCAGATGCAGGATATGATACGGTTCCTTTAGGAATTAAACAGGGAAAAATTGCTGTTGTTATTGATGATACTCAAATAGAGGTAAGTTCTTTAGGAAAATATGTTGAAAAAGACGGGGTTTCCAGCCTTGAATTTACCGATAATTGGGAAGCCGACGCTTCTACTCGTGACCTTACAATAAATGCTGTATATGCAGATGAAAAAGGTAATGTTTTTGATTATTATAACGGTATTGAAGATTTAGAAAAAGGTTATGTTCGTTTTATCGGATCGGCAAACGAGCGTATAAAGTATGATTATACCAGAATATTGCGTTATTTCAGATTTTATTCAATGTTTGGAGTTGAAGAGCCAAATCTTAAAGCAATAACAGCTTGTGCCGAAAATTGTGCCGGCCTAAAAAAACTTCCTATGGAAAGAATTAAGGAAGAGTTGTTCAAAATTTTGCAAACTCCGAGAGCTCATATGGCATATAATTTAATGCAAAAACACGGGGTTTTGGGTTATATAATGCCTGATGCCGAACATATTGATGATTTGGCTTATTTTAATGGTTTAGAATGTGGCTTACATATAAATGATGAAGCTTTAATAAAAATGTTTATTGTTTATCGTCCCGATAGTTCTTTGGCCGAGAATATGGCAATACGTTTAAAATTTTCTCGTCGTGAAAAGGAAATTTTTATTGATTTAGCTGAAACGGAATATGCTATTGAAGATTTTATTAATGTAAAAAAATTAGCAAAAATAATTTATGAATATGGTAAAGAATTTGCCAAAAATAAAATAATAACGTTAATTGCGGAAAAACGCTTTTTTTCAAAAGATATTTGCGAAGTTTATAATAAGATAGATAATTTTCCTGAATTTGAATTTCCTATAAAAGGAAAAGATATTATAGAATGCGGATTGTCTGATTATCAACAAGTCGGCCCCATATTAAAAGAGTTGGAACAAATTTGGATAAATTCAAATTTTGACTTAACCAAAGAACAGCTTTTGTTAGAAGTAAATAATTTGAAAAATGTTATATAATAAAACCGCCCGATTTTGGGCGGTTTTTTAGACTATTTTTTGTTTTCATTAAGTTTTTTAATACTTTTAACATCTACTTTAGCCGGCTTCATCATATCTTTATCAATTTCGCCGCTTACTTCGATAAATTCTCCGGCCGCAACGGTAACTCCGTCAAATTCATCGTTATCAATTTCTAAAACAATTTCTCCTGTTTTGTCGGTAAAGGCATATTTATCATCGCCCAATGCTTTAACAATTTGTCCTTGCATATAAACAAATGTTTCATCGGATTTTGTTTTAACATTTTCAACTGTTTCAATAACAACGTTTTCCGGTATAAAAACAAAACCTTTCTTATGGTCTTTGGCAAAAGCATTTCCGCAAACGGCTAAACACATAAAAGCAAACAAAAATTTTTTCATACAAACCTCCGTTAATGTTAATAAAATAGGCATTAATTAGATAATAACGGATTTTGTTTTTTCAATAAAAAAGGTTCGTAAAAACGAACCTTTATAAAACTGGTGGAGCTAAGGAGGATCGAACTCCTGACCTCTTGAATGCCATTCAAGCGCTCTCCCAACTGAGCTATAACCCCTTTGACTAACGGCAAGATAAATAGAAACGGGTAAAAAGTCAAGATGTTTTTTAAGAATCTCCCGGATAGGTTTTTTTGTAACCGCTTTTACATCCTAAAGACCATGACATTAAAAGTTCTTTCTCACCGGTACTTTCGTCTTCTTGTTCTCCGACAATTTTAAAATCATTGTTTTTATAAAAACGTAGGGCGTCTTCATTTTTTAAAAATACTTTAAGACTTAATTCCGGATAAAGTTTTTTAGCAAAATTCAGTAGTTTTGAGCCGATTTTCATTTTTTGATATTCAGGTTTAACAAACAATGCGCCGATATATTTATCGTCAATAATACTGATAAAGCCTTTAATTTGATGCTTGTCTTCAAAGACATAACTATCAGTGTTGGGAAGATAATATTTTTTTATTATAGGCATCATATTATGCCAATATTCCGCAACCACAAAATTATGAGCTTGAACACTTGCTTGCAGCCAAAGAGCCAACATTTTATCAATATCTTGTTGTTGAAATTTTCTAATCATCTGTGTCTCTTTCTAAGTGATATTCTTTTTAATCTTCTTTCCATAAATATACGATGAGCATTTCGGTATACGAAAACAGATTTTGTTCTTGCTTTCAGAATAATGGAAAATTCTTTCATGGTTAAAATAACCCCGATAGTTACAAGAGCAGATCCTAATAATATCTGCCAGTTTAGCGGGTCATTAAATATAAGTACGCCGGCGGCAATACCGAAAACAATTCTTAACGTACTGAAGGGAGCTATCTTGCTTACTCCGTTAACGGCAATAAGTTTTTGCCATAAGACCATTGCTACGGATAATAATATTACTTCAAAAGCCATAACCCAACCGGCAACAACCCAATTTACTTGTTCCAAAGAAGAATAATCAAATTTTTCTATCCAAAGAGAGCCCATAGCGGTAAACGGAACGGCAAACAAGTATGAGTATGCTAAAAATGTTGTAGTTTCCATATGTTTAGTATTTTTAAACATAATTTGGCAGGCTCCCCAAAAGAAACGAGAAAGCAAAATTAGAGCCACTCCGTAAAAACTCATTTCCGGCATATCCATAATTATTGCAACACCGATAAACGACAATAAAATAGCCATAACTTGTTTAAAGTTAATTTTTTCTTTTGCCCAAATACATGCCATTAAAACAGAAATAGGTCCTTCTGTCTGCATTAACAAGGTACTTGCTGACGGAGATAGTTCTTTATATGCAATATAGCCTAACATATTAGTTATAACATTAGATGTAATAGCTACAAACAAAAGCTGACCGAGTTCTTTTTTAGACGGTTTGGCAAAAGGTAAAAATATTAAAGCAACAATAGCATATCTTATGGTTAAAAACGTAAAAGGGGGGAGCTCTTGTAAGCCAAGTTTGCTTATTGCCGGATTAACACCCCAAATAAAAACCACTAATAACGACAAAAATATAGCCGAAAGTTTCATAAAATATTTTCCTTAAATATCTAAATCATCAACAAATTTAGCTCGTTCAATAATAAATTTAAATCTCAATTCCGGATTTTTACCCATAAGTCTTTCAACCTGACGCCTTGTTTCAAAAGCTTCTTCTTTACCTTCTTCGGTTGTTGTAGAAGGGATCATAACTTTAAGCAGCATACGATTCTTTTTATCCATGGTTGTTTCTTTTAGCTGTAAAGCGCTCATTTCACCCAGACCTTTGAAACGACTGATATCCGGTTTTTGATTTCCTTTAACGACTTTTGTCAATATTTTATCTTTATCTTCGTCGTCCAAAGCATAATAGTTTTTACCGCCTACCGCGATTTTATAAAGCGGCGGTGTGGCGATAAATAAATGACCGTTAGCAATAAGTTGAGGCATGTGTTGATAGAAAAATGTCATCAAAAGAGAAGCAATATGCGCTCCGTCGACATCAGCATCCGTCATGATAATAATTTTTTCATAACGCAAATTTTCTTCTTTATAGTTATCTTTTGTTCCGCAGCCGAGAGCTTCAATCATATCTTTAATTTCTTGGTTTTGTGTGATTTTTTCTAAAGAGGCGCTGGCTACATTCAAAATTTTACCTCTTAAAGGTAAAATTGCTTGTGTAACTCTGTCACGACCTTGTTTTGCGGAACCTCCCGCAGAGTCACCTTCGACGATAAATAATTCGGTATTTTCGGAAGATGCTTGAGAGCAATCGGCTAATTTTCCCGGCAAGCGCAATCTCTTTGTCGGGGTTTTTCTTACCTTTTCTTTTTCTTCTTTCTTTTTCTTTCGCGCATCGGCGCGTTCGATAACATATTCCATCAAAGCAGCCGCATTTTCCAAATCGGAAGAAAGCCAATGATCAAAAGAGTCTTTAACGGCAGATTCAACCAAACGAGTTGCTTTTGAAGATGTTAATTTATCTTTTGTTTGACCTTGGAATTGAGGGTCTCGAATAAACAAAGACAACATAATAGAAGCATCACTTAAAAAGTCTTCTGCGGTTACTGAAGCTGCTTTTTTATTATTAGTCATTTCGCCATATTCTTTAAGACCTTTAAGAAGTGCAGACTTAAATCCTGTTTCGTGAGTTCCTCCGAAAGGAGTGATAACCGTATTGCAATAAGAATGGCAAAATCCGTTTTCATCTTCCGGCCATGTAATAGCCCATTCTACTTTACCTTCATCATTATCCAGATCGGCTTCACCGGTAAAAGGTCGGCGGTTTATAGTGGCTTTAGAACCAACTTGATAATTCAAAAAGTCTAAAATTCCGTTTGGAAAACAAAGTTCTGTTTCTGTCGGGGTTGCTTCACCTTCGCCGATAATTTCGGGAGCGCATTTCCAGTTTATTTTAATTCCTTTGAACAAAAAGGCTTTAGAGCGAGCCATACGAAAAATTCTGTTTGGTTGCAGATTTGAATTTACGCCGAAAATTTCCGGATCCGGTTTAAATGTAATAGATGTTCCTCGTCTGTTTGGCGCGTTTCCTATCAATTCAAGAGCTGTTTGCGGAATACCTTTGGCGTATTCTTGACGATATAATTTTTTATCACGAGCAATTTCAACCACTAATTTTTCAGACAAAGCATTAACAACAGACAGTCCCACACCATGTAGACCGCCGGAAACTTTATAAGCGCCGCCGCCGAATTTTCCGCCGGAGTGGAGCATGGTTAAAATAACTTCCAATGCTGATTTGTTAGGATATTTTGGGTGAGGATCGACAGGGATGCCTCGACCGTTATCAACAATGCTGACAGAATAATCGGCATTCATGATTACATCGATGTGGTTAGCATGACCGGCCACAGCTTCGTCCATAGAGTTATCCAATATTTCGGCAACCAAATGGTGTAAAGCTGTTTCGTCAGTACCTCCGATATACATACCGGGACGATGTCTGACGGGCTCCAACCCTTCTAAAACTTCAATGGATTGAGCGCTGTATTCTTGTGTAACTTTTTCTTCTTTTTCAAACAAATCAGACATTTTAATTCTCTAAAACCTTCTAATGCTATATATTCCAAGGCTCAACATAACGCAAAAGCCAAAATTAAACAAGAATAAACTTTCACAATTTAACAAGTCTTTTTTTATTAAAAAACTCTTGCATTTTTAATAATTTACGTATAAAAAGAGTCGCGAAACCGTCAATGGTGGCGGTTTTTTAATTTCACACGCAGATTTGGTCGGGGTTTTACCTCGCTCCGGTGCTTGCAAGTTCAAGTTCTCTTAAAGTCTGCGGAGGTTTAACCGGAAAAGAAGGATTATAAAAAATGACACTTCCTACATTTACAATGCGTCAAATGATTGAAGCAGGTGTACACTTTGGTCACCATGCTCGTCGTTGGAATCCGAAAATGGCTCCGTACATTTTCGGCAAAAAAGACAATGTTCACATTATTGATTTGCAAAAAACTTATCCTATGCTTTATACAGCAATGGCTACAACTAAAGAAATTGCTGCTCAAGGCGGAAAAGTTTTGTTTGTTGCTACAAAGCGTCAAGCTCAAGAAATCATTAAAGAAAATGCTGAACGTTGCGGTCAATACTATGTTAACCAACGTTGGTTGGGTGGTATGTTGACTAACTGGAAAACAGTTCACAAATCAATTACTCGTTTGGTAAAATTGAACGACATGTTCGAAAAAGGCGATATTGCCGGATATACCAAAAAAGAATTGCAAGGTATGAAAAAAGAGCAAGAAAAACTCCAACTCGAATTGGGTGGTATTATGAATATGGGCGGTCAACCGGACCTCGTATTCGTAATTGATACTTGCAAAGAATCTTTGGCTATTAAAGAAGCTAAAAAACTAGGCATACCTGTAATCGGTATCTGCGATACAAACGCTG
>JAZQZB010000020.1:0-12112 GCA_045633825.1 Alphaproteobacteria bacterium
AAGAGCTTTATTTTATAACAAAATAAAGCTCTTTTTTTTTGTAAGTTAAAACATGGAAAAAGGTTATTTATGTTGCTCATGTCGCAGATATTTTTTACGGTTGTCTGCGAGCTTGACACGTTGAGCGTGTTTGTCGACATAGCGCTTGATAACCTGTTCACGTGGAGGAGGAAGAATAGAGTTTGTCGCATAGATTGATCTCAACAAACGAAGCAGCCTGCGATATGCTCCACGGCACGAATAATAATTAGCTTTTTTCATGGCGTACATATTTTTAGTTAAATAAATAATTGAAAAAACATGGCATAAACATAGCAAGATTTATTGTTTATTTCAATTATTTTTTTTTAATTTTTTTCAGCCAAGCCTGAACATTTGTATTGTGTTCTTTTAATGATTTTGAAAAATTATGTCCTCCTTTACCGTCAGCCACAAAATAAAGATAAGGGCTGATTTCCGGATTAGCAGCTGCTTCTAAAGATAGTTTTCCGGGATTACAAATAGGAGAAGGAGGAAGCCCGTAATTTTTATATGTGTTATAAGGGCTATCAATATTTAAATCTTTTTTTCTTAAAGAGCGTCCTAATTCTTTTTTGCCTAAAGTTATAGCGTATATAACAGTCGGATCGGTTTGTAATTTCATCCGTTTGGTTAATCTGTTTACAAATACCGATGCGACCAAACCTCTTTCGGAATCTACGGATGTTTCTTTTTCGATAATAGATGCCAAAATTAACAATTCATCGATATTTTTTATCGGCAATTTATCATCACGATTTTCCCATGCACTATTTAAGGCTTTTTGCATAGCGTCTTTGGCTTGAGTTATTATGCTGTCTCTGGTATCGCCATATATATAACTATAAGTTTCGGGCAACAATTCTCCGTCTTTTATATCTATGGAAATATCTCCGGTTAAGAATTCTTCATCATTTATAATTTTTATCATTTGGGAAGATGTAAGACCTTCCGGCAAAGTAATTTTTCGATAAATAACATCTCCGTTTGCTAATTTTTGCAAAGTTTTATGCATTGAAATATTGGGCTCAAAAATATACTCACCGGCTTTAAGTTTTTTATCTAATCCGCTAAAACGAGCGGCTAATTTGAACAGCCATTTTTTATCGATTACTCCGGCATTTTTTAATTTTGATGCCACGATAGAGCTTCCGTTTCCTTTGTTAATAATGATATGCGCACTGGTTAAAAGATTGCTTTGTCCATAAAACCAACCATGTGTTTGCCATAAAATAAATCCCAAAAATACGGAAAATATAATAAATATTTTTTTTAGTTTATTCATATTTTTTTATAATCATACAAGAATTAGTTCCACCGAAACCGAATGAGTTTGACATTACGGCTTTAATATTTTTCTTTTTAGCCTTAAGAGGTACTAAATCAATGCCCCTTGCCGCATCATCAATATCTTCCAAGTTTATTGTCGGAGGACAAATTTGATCTCTTATTGCTAATGTTGAGAAAATTGCCTCAATCGCACCTGCGGCGCCCAACATGTGGCCGGTAGCAGATTTGGTTGATGACATGGATATGTTTTCAATATTTTCTTTAAAAAGTTCTTTTACTGCATTTATTTCACTTATATCCCCCAAAGGTGTAGATGTCCCGTGAGCATTGATATAGTCAATATTATCTAAAGTTATTTCGGTTTTTTTTGCTTTGTTAACAGCGGTTTTCATTGCTCTTAAGGCTCCGTCACCGGAAGGAGCGGTAATGTGATAAGCGTCAGAAGACATGCCGTAACCGGCAATTTCGGCATAAATTTTTGCGCCTCGTTTTTTAGCGTGTTCCAGTTCTTCCAATACAAGTGCGGCAGCTCCTTCGCTCATAACAAATCCGGAGCGTTTTTTATCCCAAGGGCGAGAAGCTTTTTCCGGCTCATCATTAAATTCGGCGGTAATAGCGCGCATTTTAGAAAATCCGGCCAATCCCAAAGCATTAACTACGGCTTCGGCTCCTCCTGCTAACATAATGTCGGCATCACCATCTGCAATAAGACGAGATGCTTCGCCGATTGCGTGGTTCCCTGTTGAACAAGCGGTAACACAGGCCAAATTAGGGCCTTTTAAGCCATATTTAATAGATAAATTACCTGCAATCATATTGATAAGGCTTGCCGGTATTAAAAATGGTGAAAGTCTTTTCATACCGGATTCTTCAAAAGATAAAGCCATATCATGTACGGTTTGCAGACCTCCAAATCCTGATCCCATTAAAATACCGGCTCTTTCTTTTTCTTCTTCGCTTAAGGCATCTTTGTCCCAACCGGCATCAATAAGAGCTTCGCTTCCGGCAGCAATTCCGTATAGCAAAAACTTGTCATGACGTTTAACTTCTTTTGCCTGCATATAACGAGTAGGGTCAAACATGTTGTTATCTTCGCCCCATTCAACCATACCGGCGATTCTTACCGGAATATCTTTTAAATTATCTCCTGATATTTTTTTTATTCCTGATTTTCCCGATAAGATATTTTGCCAAACTTTTTCAACATTGCACCCTAAAGGAGAAACCAGTCCGATACCGGTAATAACAACTCGTCTCATGAAATTTTCCTAAATACTCGTTATAAACAAATGAAACTCGCCTTAAAAAATATAGACGAGTTTCATAAACTTTCCTAAAGTCATAAAGACTTAAGCATTCTTTGCAAGATAGTCTATTGCATCTTTAACAGTAAGAATTTTTTCAGCAGCTTCATCAGGAATTTCGCAACCGAATTCTTCTTCGAAAGCCATTACCAATTCTACTGTATCCAAACTATCAGCGCCCAAATCGTCAATAAAGCTGGCTGCTTCTGTAACTTTAGATTCTTCTACGCCAAGATGCTCTGCAACGATTTTCTTAACGCGATTTGCTGTATCAGTCATATTATAAACCTCAAAAAAATTAAAACAATTAACCAAACCTTTCTTAAAAGGTCGTTCACAAGCTAGTTAGCACTATTTTGTTTAAATTAGCAAGCATTATTTAAAAAAAACGCACAATTTCTAATTATTGTTATTTCTAACTAATTGTTATATCGTCTTTTTTATGTAAAAATAATTTTGTTAAAAATAAGCAATTATATATATAAAATGTGTTTGATAAAATTCAAATACTGTTGACAATATGAGTGTTAATTCATAAATTTAAAGCAGTAAGTTGTTTTTTTAGGAGATAAAAATGAAAAAAGTTATATATATCGTAGTTGTATTGGTAATTTTATTGGTATTGTCAATGTTGTTAAAGGGCGGTGATAACGCAAATAATGAAGTAGCTGCTCCGGCAACCCCTGCTGCTGAAGTGGCAGCTCCTGTGGCTCCGGCTGCTGAAGTAACTGCTCCTGTAGCTCCGGCTGCAGAAGACGTTGTTGTAGTTGATGCTGAACCGGCTGCAGAAGAAGTTGTTGAAGAAAATCCGTCTGCAACAGCTGATGAAGATGAAACAGTTGTAGAATAATAAACAACAAATTAACTAAAACTCCTTGTGTCGGTAATGATGCAAGGGGTTGTTTTTTTTGTAATGTCTACCTAAATAATAATATGAAATGAGCGAAATAAAAGGAGGTATGAAATGAAGGTTGGTATTGTCGGAGCCGGCTCGGTCGGTGCAGCAACGGCATTTGCATTAATGATGCGCGGAGTTGCTCGAAAAATAACTTTGGTAGATATTGATGAAAAAAAATCTTATGCCGAAGCTACAGATATTGCTCATGCGGCTCCATTTGCCTATGCCAACAAAGTAAAGTCCGGTAATTTTGAAGATTTATGTGGTTGTGAGGTTGTAATAGTTACTGCCGGAGCCAATCAAAAAAAAGGAGAAACCAGAACTGATTTGCTTGAAGGTAATGTAAAGATTTTTGCCGATATTATTCCGAAAGTGGTGGAAAATGCCCCGAATACAACTTTGGTCATAGCAACTAATCCGGTCGATGTAATGACGGAAGTTGCCTTAAAATTATCAGGCTTTCCGATTACTCGTGTAATCGGTAGCGGAACAATTTTAGACACGGCTCGCTTTCGTACTGATTTGGGGTATCATTTGGGAATTTCTCCCAAATCACTTCATGCTAATGTTTTGGGCGAACACGGTGATAGCGAGGTTTTATGTTGGTCAAACGGTGATGGTGGAACGATTCCTCTGGAGAAACTTGCATTAGAGTTAAATAAGCCTTTTACTGATGAAGTAAAAAATCGTATTGATGATGATGTCAGAAACGCTGCTTATAAAATTATCGACGGCAAGGGAGCAACTTTTTATGGTATTGCCGGAGGTTTATGTCGTATATGTCAGGCAATATCCACCAATGAATATGCTATTTTAACCGTTTCAACTCATCATAAAGAAGTTTTGGGTATAAAAGATGTGTCAATTTCAATGCCTACCGTAATCGGTAAAAGAGGAGTGCACGATGTTTTGTATCCGCAATTAAATGAAGAAGAAACAAAAGCTTTAACGACCAGTATCGAAAAGATGAAAAACTTATCCGAGCAAGCTCTTGCCATGATATAAAAATAAAGCCCTTTGAAAAAAACAAAGGGCTTTTTTAAATGTTAGAATAAAATCTTAAATCTTGCCTCGGCACTGTATTGGGAATCAAGTTTCGGATCTTCATCTCCGGCAACACGATAATCAACTACGCCACCGACAGACATTGTGTCGTTCAAGTAATAATCGGCAGATGCTTCGGCGCTCAAAGTTCTGTTTCGGTCTGCGGAAGTTTCAAATTCATATCTCAAACCTGCACCATAAGCGAAGTTATTTTCCAATTTGTGAACACCTGCAAAAGCATTGTAATAAAAATCTCTGTCAGCATCATCAAGGTTAGCATCAACCCCTAAACTTGCATATGGAAGCAAACCGTCTTCCAATTCATATCCGGCTTTAACTTCTGCTCTGGCTTCTTTATACCAACGAGTATTACCTTTGTTTCTTCTGATTTTTTCTTTAGCTTGAGAGCTGCGACCATACCAACTGCGAGGATTATAAGTATAATAAGAAGCACCTGTTTGTAAGATAAAACCATTATCTGTACGCCAATTTTTTAATATACCCAGTTCATAATCAAAGTTATGTTCATTATTATAATCTTCATTGGTAACGCCTTCCAGATTAAAGCGGTTACCGATAGATGCTAAAATAGCTGTTTCTTGTCCGAAACCGACTAAAGCTGTTTCTCTTAAGATAAAATCTTCTTTAGCTCCGGCCCCGTCAAAATTTGTTCTTTCATAAGCAACTGAAGTTGTAGACAATGTTTCTAATTCGCTCGGAAGATACAATGGTGAAACAAAATCTTCATTAGCATGAGCGTTTGAAACAAAAAGACTGCCACAAGCAAAAACAGCTAAAATTTTATGTAATTTCATGGTAAATACTCCTAAATAGAACTTGTTTATATATATTATGTAGTCAAAAGATTAACAAATTTATAATTGAGGTGTTTTTTTTGTCTTGCAGTAGTTGTGATTTGTGCGTATATTGGCGACATTAAAAAAATAATGTAAAAAGAAGCAAATAAATGGTAAAAGTAGTAACATTGGGTTGTCGAATAAACACCTATGAATCAGAGGTTATTAAAGAAAAATTGGCACATATGGATAATATTGTTGTCGTTAACACTTGTGCTGTTACCGGAGAGGCCGAGCGTCAATGTCGTCAAACGATTCGCAAATTAAGAAAAGAAAATCCTGATGCTAAAATTGTTGTAACCGGATGCGCAGCCCAAATAAACCCCTTAAAATTTGCCGCGATGTCTGAAGTTGATTTAGTCTTGGGCAATCGTGAAAAGACGGAGATTGAAAATATTTTGGCTCAAGATTTGAGCGAAAAAACTATTTGCGGTGATATTTTTGCTTACGACGGACATGATGATTTTGTCATTACCGGATTCGAGGGCAGACAAAAGGCATTCGTTCAAATTCAACAAGGTTGTAATCATCGTTGTACTTATTGTATTATTCCGTTTGCACGAGGCAATAATCGTTCGGTTCCTGAAGCAGAAGTATTAAACCAAATAAGAGAATTATTGGCACAAGGATTTAAGCAAATATGTTTAACCGGTGTTGATGCTTGTTCTTATACCCCTTCATTCAGCGGTTTGGTTAAAAAAATATTGCAAACATTTCCCAAACTTCCGTCGTTACAGTTTGGTTCACTTGACCCGGCCGCCATTGATGATGAATTTATCGACTTGGTTAGAGATTATAAAAATATCGATTCTCATTTTCATTTTTCGATTCAATCCGGTGACAATATGATATTAAAACGCATGAAGCGCCGTCATAGTCGAGAAGATGTTATCAATTTGTGTAATAAGATAAGACAAGTTCGCTCCGAGGCGACATTCGGTTCTGATTTTATATGCGGATTTCCGACCGAAACCGAAGAACAATTTTTAAACACCGTAAAATTGGTGCGAGAGGCCGGTATTAACAAATTACATGTTTTTCCGTATTCCGAAAGGACAGGTACTCCGGCCGCTTTAATGCCACAGATTCCGGTCGAAGAAAGACGAAGACGCGCTTGCATTTTGCGCCAAGAAGGAGAAGAAATAAATGGCTAATTGGTTTGAAAAAATAAAGTCGGGTTTAAAAAAATCTTCTGATAAAATAAGCACGGGTATCACCGATATTTTTACCAAGCGCAAGATTGATGCCGACACTTTAGACGAATTGGAGGAGCTTCTTTTGACCTCGGATATAGGTTATGCAGCAACTTCGGCAATTATTAAAAATTTTGCTTCACAAAAGATGAATAAAGATGCTGATAATAACGAAATTAAAGAGGCATTGGCAGAAGAAATCGAAAAGATTTTAATTCCTTGCAATAACGAATTTGTTGTTACCTCGGCTAAACCTCATGTTATTTTAATGGTTGGGGTTAATGGTGCCGGAAAAACCACCACAATCGGCAAATTGGCTCACAAATTAAAAGGTAAAAAAATATCGCTGATTGCCGGCGATACGTTTCGAGCTGCCGCTGTAGAACAATTAAAAGTTTGGGGAGAGCGCAATAATGTGAGAGTTCACAGCGGAGATGCAGGTTGCGATTCGGCAGGATTGTGCTATGACGGATTGGCTGAAGCAATAAAGCATGGTGATGATATTGTTTTTATTGACACTGCAGGACGTCTGCAAAATAAAGCTAATTTGACCGAAGAATTGAAAAAAATCGTTAGAGTTATCAAAAAAATTATACCGGAAGCCCCACATCATACGTTGCTTTGTATTGATGCTACGACCGGTCAAAATGCGCTTGACCAAGTTAAGATTTTCAAAGAAATTTCCGGAGTTAACGGGCTTGTTGTAAACAAACTTGATGGTACGGCAAAAGGTGGGATTTTGGTAGCTATCGCCAAAGAGTCACCGGTTGATATATATTTTGTCGGAGTAGGCGAACAAATAGATGATATGCTCACCTTTAATGCCAAAGACTTTGCCAAGTCGTTGCTGGGTTTGTAATAATAAGTTTTTTTTAAAGTTATAGCTTGCTAAATTTGGCAAAATATGATATAAGCTAATTTATAAAAGAATATTAGATAGATATAGATATAATTTAAACTTTAAATCTTAAATGTATGGGTAAAAATGTAGAGCAAGGAACATTGTTCCCCGAGTTGGAGCCAATCCAACAACCTCAAAAAGAGGAAAAGAAAAAAATAGTAAGAAAACAGTCTGCAAAAGAACCTGATTATTCACCAGAGTATGTGGCTATGCTGGAGCAAAAGGTTCATGAGCTCGAAACAGCAAATGCAAAGCTTAAGGAAAAAGCCGAAGCTTTTGATGAGGTGATTGCGTCGAATTCTCTTTTTACCACGACTGTAGTAGCAAAGTCGTTCGGTAAATCAGCAATTTGGCTTAACCAATATCTCTCAAAGAAGAAGGTGCAATATCTTCAAGGAGATGTTTGGGTGTTGTATGCCAAATATCAGAGTAGAGGCTACACCAAAATTTGTTGGTACGAGTATCACAAGCAGACCGGCGCTCAAAGGGCTCACACGTATTGGACAGCCAAAGGTATTCTGTTCATTCGAGAGCTGTTGAAAGCTGACGGAATTATTACTGATTAAATCAGATGAGAGAAGAGGCCTGTTTTTAGCATGTAAGCTAAAGCAGGCCGATTCATTTTAAAACTTTTCAAAGAAATATTTTAATGTAGGTACAAATTTCTTTTGATTATCAAGTTCTTTGATTTCATCGGAATATAGCCATTTTGCTTGGGAAACTTCGTTTGTCGTTGCGTTTTCTAACGAAAATTCATTATCAAATTCAAAAAGCCATACATCAAGAATATCATTAAATTTTTGACCGTTAATATAGTGACGTATTTCTGAAAATATAATTTTTCCGCAATCAACAGTTAAATCAATGCCGACTTCTTCTTTAACTTCGCGCAAAGCAGCTTGCAAAGAGTTTTCTCCTTTTAAGGCAGATCCTCCGCAAGCTTCCCACATTAAAGGGTTGTGTTTTCTTTCAGGTGAGCGTTGAGATATTAAAAATTGTCCTTTTTTATTTTTTATCCAAACATGAACAACTAAATGATATCCGTTTTCGGGTAATTCATCGCCGCGAATATGTTCGCCGATAATATTGCGATTCTTATCATATAAATCCCATATTTCCATATATTGTCACCATATAAAGTTATTTTTTTATAATATTATGGTTGGGTTGAATTAAAGTAAATAATAAACTTAAAAAAATTTTTTATATGATATTTAAAGACAAAAAAAGGGTGTCAATTTTATGACACCCCGAAACGGAAAGTTTCTTACTGTTATTTAGAAAGCAGTTCCGTCATTTCTTTCTGTTCCTTCTTGCCGGCTACACGATAAAACGTCTCAAGGACGTGTTTTGATAGGTTGACCTCCATGCCTTTGTTGGCCAATGTTCGTGCAATCCAAAGCTGGAACGTTGCCCATGGAATATAAGCATATTTCTCACTCGCCAAATGGAAATTAGGGAGGCGGCAGAGTTGAGTATTCAACTTGTTTACGCCGTCCTGCTTGCCCATAAACAGCACTTCTTTCTTGATGTGATTACGAAGTGTGTTCACGAGTGCGTGATTTACTTTCTCATTACTCATAGCTGCATCAACCAAAGCAGTTGCTTGAGCTATTCTCATTTCTGGATTTCTTTTTGCCATAATTGTAGAAATTTAGTGTTATTAATTAAATATATTTATTTATGACCTTAACATATCATTTTTTTGTATATTTTGTCAACAAGCATTTTTTATTTTGATAAAAATGCATGTTTATCAATAAATTGACACTTTTTTTGTTTTATAAAAATTAAACAAAACTATTGCTTTTTAAATTTTATTGATTTAGAATGTCGGTATAAAAAATTATAATTTGTTAAATATTAAAAATATATATATATGGATATCAAGGATTTTTGTAAATGGTATAGCTTTGAAATATTGTTTACATTAGTGTTGTTTGCTATTGTTGCAACAGTTGAAAAATATATGATGTTATATTTTATGTTGTTTATTTTATTGACGGCATCTTTTATAGCATGGATGTATTTGTTTGTTACAGATATTAAAACAGTTGACAAAAAAGATAATCTGGTTGCTATCAACAAGTTTAAGTTAATACATGGCTGTGAGCCTAAAGACAAAAATTTTGTTGTTATAGATTTTTATAAACATCATAATTTTTACATTTATGCATCTTCGGATGATGTTTTGGCGGCTTATAAATTACAACAAAAAATTATTTGTTGGATTATAAAAGATTATGTATGTAGCTGGGTAATAATTTTTGGCACATGGATAGCTTCTGTTATAATTTGGCATAACATTTTTCATACCAGTTGTTTAACTATTTATATTTTTGCCGGTTTTTGGATAATGTTATATCGCGCATTAAGTAAAAAGATGCTCCAAACTGAACCGTTGATTGAAATAAATAAATAAATAATAGTATATTGTAGATAAATAAGAAGGTTAAAAAAGAGCGTAAGTTTTTAAAACTTTACGCTCTTTTTTATAAGTAATTTAATTTTGACAGAGGTTATTAAACTTTATTAAAAATGATTTTTATTTATTTTATTGCGTAATATTCTTCTAATGTAATGTCGGAGATATATAATTTTTTTGCGAGTTCTTTTCCTACATATCTGAAATGCCATGGCTCAAAATTAAAACCGGTAATTTTTTCTTTTCCTTTCGGATATCTTAAAATGAAGCCATATTTATAAGCATTAGTAAACATCCATTGTATTTCAGGATCATTTTCTGTTTGATTTTCTATCATTTCATTATTTCTTCTGAATATTATATCTATGGCAAGACCGGTTTGGTGCTCGCTTCCTCCCGGCACGGCAACAAATTTTTGAGCGTGTTCCAAGCCTTTTTGCAAAATACAATTATTAAAAATTTTTTCTTGATATTGATAAGTTCTGTATGATGAATCTATAAATATCTCAAATTTTTCTTTTAGAGCAGCAGTTTGCATTTTTTTAAATGCATTATATGCATCTATATTAAGGCGATTAACGTATGTTTTATCTAATTTGGAACCGGTTGGTTCGTGTATTTCAATCAATTCTTCAGGTTCGTAGTCTGACGCAAGCAGATTTTCTTTATTAACTAAAATTGTATAATCCATTTTTAACATCTCAAAATTTTTAATCTGATATTATACTATTATATAATTTTTCAGTTTCAATAAAAAAATTTTTTGTTAAATTTTGTATTGATTAGTAGTTTAAAATGTGATATTTTAGCATTTAGAAGAATATATTATAAGCTTTCTATAATTAAGAGGTTTAACATACATTTGATGTGTGATGGATATATTTTTCAAAAAAGAATATTAACCAATTAAATATCAAGTCATGGGAAAAACAATTGTCATGCAGCAAATTAATGAATTAAGAAAAAATGCTGCACTTAAGAAAAATGCTGTAAAAAAGATTAAAGAAATGGTAGCCGAAAACAGGCTTCCTAAAATCGTTAAGTTGATGCATCAGATGTATCCGAATTTGGACGGAGAGCTAATTGATTCAACGCTCAAGGTCTTATATGTTACGCAGAATATTGATGAGTTGACTAGAGCAACTCAAGGTTACATGAGCCGTCAGGAACGATCGGTGAGGTATGGATGCGAATGGGAGCTTCCGTACTTTATTGCAAAAGGCCTTGTTTATGACCTTTGTGCCGGTATTGATGTCGACAACCCTACACGTGAAGATTTGCAGAATTCAGAGGTGTTTAGAGTGGCAATTATCTATCAGTGTCCGAAAAGTAAAGTCAAAAAATTTATTGAATCACTGACAGATCTTCCGGATGCAGTAGTTTCGGAAACAGAACCGGAAATCACGTTCGAAGAGGCGGTAGCTAACCTTCATCCGATTGCTCGTAAGCAGTGGGATAACCGTTCTAAAGGCGTTTATCACATTGAAGGCTACGAGATTTTATCCGAGGTATTGAAGGAGTATAGCTCTTTGAGCGAATGGAACGATGATTCGTGGGAGCGTCGTCATGAGCGAGTGCCGGAGCTGCATTATTACAATGTTCATGGAAAGCTCGATCTGGATTGCGATATTCAGCGAATTTTGAAGTGACAAAGTAATCAAAAGAAAAACTTAAATTGCCGAGGCAATTTAAGTTTTTTTTAAATCAAAGATTTATTATAACAAATTTAAAGATCCATTGATTTTTGCTAATGCAAAAAAAGGGATGACTTTACTATAAAAAGTCTGATAGCCGATAAAAAATGCTATTTTCAGAAACATGATAATCGGACTTTGTGAGAGCTAACCCATAAAAGCAAAAAAGCACCTCAAAAGGTGCTTTTTATAAAATGGTGCGCTAGGCCGGCTTAGCTTCGCTGCACTGCGCTCATCAGCACAGCTGACCGCGATACCCGCGTATCGCTTTCGCTTGTAGTCAAACCGGCACTGTGCCGGTTCGATGCTCTGTATATCATACCAACAAAAAAACTCACCACAAGGGTGAGCTTTTTTATTGGTGCGCTAGGCCGGAATCGAACCGGCACGTCCTTGCGGACAACAGATTTTAAGTCTGCAGCGTCTACCTGTTCCGCCACAAGCGCATAATTTAATCTGCTTTTTGGTTTATACATAGATTTTATTAT
>JAZQZB010000021.1:0-22331 GCA_045633825.1 Alphaproteobacteria bacterium
AACTCATTTATCTTCTTTTGTTTTAGGCTTGATGAAGGTTGAAGCTTTGGTGTTTTTTGCTTCGCTTATTGTAATGTTTAACTTTTTTACATTTATTGTTATAAATTATAAAACCACAGGAACTGCTTTTTGGCTTAAGACAAAGTCTGTATCGGGATATGTAAGTGTGGTATTTTTGCTTTTTGTTTCGTTTATCGGTATAAATTTATTTGCCACAGGCGTGTTAAAAGAATTTAGAATAGATTTTACCGAAGAAAAATTATTTACATTGTCGAATTCAACGAAAAAAGTTTTGAAAGAAATAAAATCGCCGGTAACTTTGAGAGTGTATTATTCTCCGATTTTGGGCGAAAGAGATGAAAGAGTAAGAAAATCGTTTGATAATTTAAAATTATTGTTGGAAACATATGAATCTGTTGCCGATGGAAAATTCAGTTATCAAATATATAATCCGGAGCCTTTGAGTGATGTTGAAGATCGAGCTATTGCTTCGGGATTGCAATTAATTTCTGTTTCTGATTTGGCGGTGGGAGCTTATTTCGGCTTGGTCTTTAGTGATGAAAACGGTAATTCACATGTTCTTCCTTTTATGCCTTTGCAAAGAGCAAATTTAATGGAGCAAGATTTAACCGAAAGCATATATTTGTTGGGACATAAAAAGAAGGTTGTCGGTTTTTTGAGTGCGTTACCTATTTTATCTTCTGTTGATGAAGGTGTTTATACTCAAGCATGGCAAATTGCCAATGAGATTGCTAAATTTTATGAGATAAAGAAAATAAATAATCCTACTGATATAGATAAAAATATTGATATTTTGTTTATGGCATATCCCAAAAAAATGACAAAGGATTTAGAGGAGGCTGTTTATAATTATTCAATTAATGGAGGTAAGGTTTTAGCCTTTTTTGATGTTGCTCCGGAAGCTTTATATTTAACAGGAGTACAAAAGGAAATTTTACATCAATCGGATTTTGGTGATTTGCCTAAAAAATGGGGTTTTAAGTTTTTTGATAATTATGTCGTTGCTGATTTGGATTATTCTTCTAAAGTTTCTGTTCAAGAAGCTGATTATTCGGGAACAACTCAAGATTTAATACAATTTTTTGTTACGGATAAGGGATTTTTTGATAAGATGCCGGAAATGCATAATTTGAAAAGAATGTTGATGACATCGGTGTCTATTTTTGCACCTTTAAAAGAATCGAATATTTATTTTATTCCTTTGATGGCGGCCAGTGAAAATTCACAAATACTTTTATCCGAAGCTGTTACTCAAAATATTCATCCTGCCGAAATTTTGAGACAGTTTAAGGCTGATGATATAAAAAAAGCTTTAGCGGTGCATGTTTTGAGTAAAGATGAAAGCAAGCCTTTTGAAGTTATTGCCGTCGGGGATTCCGATTTGTTGTATGATACGTTTTGGACATCATCAATAAATATCGGTAATAATAATTATAATGTGCCTTTATTGGATAACGGTAATTTTGTTTTGAATTCGTTAGATGTATTAAGCGGTGATGAAACGTTGCTGGATTTAAGAGGAAAATCACCAAAATTAAGACCTTTTGAAGATGTTGAAAAAAGACAAAAACAATTATTAATTGATTTTAAAATAAAAGAAAAAGATATTTTTGATGAGATAGATTTAATAAAAAAAGGTTTGCAAGAAGTTCAAGATAAAAAAATTTTTGAAAAAAGAGATAATTTTACGGTTGATGAATTAGCCGTATTAAATAAAGTTCGAGACAGATTGGAAGAAAAAAGAAAAGATCTTTATAAAATAAGATTGGAATTAAATAATGATTTAAAAAGAACAGATATAAAAGTTAAATTTTTTAATATTTATGCCATTCCTTTATTTATTCTTTTAGGGTTTGTTGCTGTTAATTTCAGAAAAATGTTTTTATGTAAAGTGGAAATGCCTCGTTATAATAGAAAATTTGTAATATTATCCGTTGTTACATTAGTTTGTATTCTTTTAGGCGTTTTAGGTGTTTTGTTGCAGCCCGAAATATATAAAAAAGATGTGGCAGATAGAGTTTTGTTTGAAAATTTGAGTGATGAGATTAATAAAATTGAGCGTATAGTTCTTAAAAATTCAAAAAATGAGTTTGTTTTTGAAAAAAAAGA
The DNA here is from genome assembly GCA_045633825.1 of Alphaproteobacteria bacterium. GTDB lineage: Bacteria > Pseudomonadota > Alphaproteobacteria > RF32 > CAG-239 > CAZU01. Next base: position 2,131 of record JAZQZB010000021.1, read on the forward strand.
TAATTTATGGGTTTTGAAAGGAAAACTGGAATTTTTAGTTAAGCAAAATCGAATAAGTAATTTGCTTGCGACTATTGTCAGAGCAACCGTTTATGAAAAAAAATCAGATAAAATCGAAAGTTTGGAAAAATTCGGTTTGTTGCCGATAGAAGATAAAGACAGTAAAGCAGTAAAGATTAGTTTGGAAAAAAGTGACGGAAAAAAAATAGTTTCATTTGATGTCGGAAAATATGATGTTGAACTCGGTCGCGGAGCAATGGGGGCTTATATACGTCTTGATAATAATTTTCAAGTTTGGTTGATAAAAGCTTCGTTTATTGATTTAACTTTGGATTATACAGGTTGGCTGTATAGTGAAATGTGGAATTTACAATTTGGTCGTTTAGTTACATTAAATGATGAAGCAAATGTTGATAAAATGGTTGAATTGATGAAAATTATTCTTAATACAAAACTAAAGCTGGTTAATGACATAAACATTGCAGAATCATCTTTTACTTTAAAGTTAAGAGGAGAAGATTTTGAAAATTTGCAAATCAGTTTTTATGAAAATAAAGAAGATGTTTTTGTAAAATATGAGTTTAGCGGAAAAATTAAAAATGAAGCTTTAAGTGAGTTTGCGAAAATTATGAAAAACAACATGTATGAAATAAATAAGGAAGATATGGAGAAAATAAAAAATGTTGTCGGATCAAAATAAGGCAAACAAGTTAAAAAAAACAGCAGTAATTTTATCTGTATCTTTGGCAATTTTTTTGTGCTGTCTAAAGGCTGTTGCGGTTTTTTATACAGATTCGTTAGCTGTTTTATCTTCTACGGTTGACAGTTTATCAGATATTTTGGCATCGTTAATAACATTTTTTGCAGTTAAAATATCAGTGAAGCCGGCATCATTAAAATATCGTTACGGATATGGTAAAGCCGAAGCTTTGAGCGCATTGTTTCAGTCGTTATTCGTTGCTGTGTCCGGTTTATATATTTTATATGATTCAATACTGCGTTTTTGGCATCCGGTAGAGTTAAAACAAACGGATTTAGGTTTAAGTGTAATGGTCTTTAGTTTGATAAGTACTATAGGATTGGTTGCTTTTCAGCAAGTTGTAGCTAAAAAAACTAATTCTAAAGCTATTGAGGCAGATTCATTACATTATAAAGTAGATATTTTGACTAATTTATCAATTATTGTATCTTTGGGCGTTGTGCATGTTTTCGGATTTGCTCAAACAGATACGATTATTGCTATTTTGATAGCATGTTACCTCCTTTGGAATGCGTATGATTTAGGAAAAGAGTCTGTCGGGTTATTGCTTGATAAAGAGCTTGATGCAGAAATTAGGGAAGATGTTTTAAAAATTGTGGCTAAACACAAGATAAGACCTCAAGCACATGATTTAAGAACCAGAGATTTGGGCGGAACATATATGTTTGAGTTTCATTTGGAATTAGATGGAAAATTAGATTTGTATACAGCTCATAAGTATACAGATGAGGTTGAAGCGCTTATCCGTCAAAAATATCCGGATGCGCAAGTTATTATTCATCAAGATCCCAAGGGAATCGGAGAAGAACGTTTGGATAATATATTAAAGGGGTAATTTTATTAAATATCCCACGGGAAAACTAACCATTTGTCAGGAATTTCTTTTTCGAATATATCCGGAGCCGATTTGCCTTTTTCTTTTACATATACGGTGGCATAAATTCCGTTAGGAAAAAATTTGCGCATAACTTGTGTGGTTTGTCCCGTGTCGGAAATATCGTCAATTATGAGCGTTTTTTCATCAATTTTGCCGACAGTTTCAATGTTGTCTATTTTTTCCAGTTTTATTTGTTTTTCGCCAATGTAAGAGCTTATGTTTATAACCGCGGTATTTTTTATATTTAATTCGTAAGCGATAATACCGGCAGGAATAAAACCACCACGACTGATAGCAACAAGCTTGTTATATTCTTTGCCGGTTTGTTTTATTTTTTGACATAGATTTTTAACGTCTTGATGAAATTCATTCCAATTAATGTAAATTTTATCGTCCATGAGTTTTTATTCTTTGTATGTATAGTATAATTGGCGTACCCGGAGGGGTTCGAACCCTCAACCTTCAGCGTCGGAGGCTGATACTCTATCCGGTTGAGCTACGGGTACTAATTAAAAAATTATCTTATAACTAAACTAAATTGGTTAAAATTTCTACTATATTTTGTAAAATTTATAATAAAATAAGCTTTTTAGCCAAAATTTCTCTTGACTATTGAGTGAATTGTATGTATTAAAAGGCAACGAGTTTTTATTGAATGAGGATAATACAATGGCTAGAAAATGTGAAATTTCAGGCACAGGCGTTATGAGCGGTAATAATGTTAGTCACGCTAACAATCGTACTCGTCGTCGTTTTTTGCCTAACTTACAAGTTGTTTCTTTGTTGAGTGATGTTTTGGGTAAAGTTTTCAAATTGAAAGTTTGTTCTAAAACTTTGCGTACTATTGAACACAATGGCGGTTTGGATTCTTATCTTGAATCTACATCTAACAGCAAATTGACAGATGAAGCTAAAAAAATTAAAAAAGCTATCGAAAAGAAAAAAGCTTCTGCAAAATAATTTGTAATGTTTTGAGTTTAAGTCCCGTGTCGGTGTGCTACGGGACTTTTTTTATCCCCGTTATCCCCAATATCCACAGGGTTGAAAATTTTAAAAATTAAAAGCTGTTGAGTTTTAGAACATGCTTGTTATAAATGGTTATGTTTTTTTTAATTTGAGGACGACAATATGGATAATTTGAAACCGGAACAAATGCCTAAAAATATTGAAGCTGAACAGGCATTGCTTGGCGCAATATTGGCAAATAATAAGACATTTGAAAAAGTTAGCGAGTTTTTGCGCGCTAATCATTTTGCTGATCCCGTTCATGCAAAGATTTTTGCAGTATTGGAAAATTTGATTACCAAAGGACATGTTGCCGATGTTATTACGTTGAAAAATTATTTTGAGCAAAACGGTTCTTTAGATGAGGTCGGGGGGTATAATTATCTTATAAAGTTGGCAGATTCCGCAACACCTTTAACAAATGCCGAATATTATGCTCAATTCATTTATGATAAGTTTTTGCGCAGAGAATTGATTTCTACCGGTTTTGATATTGTTAATAATGCGACAAAAGAAGATTTGGAATCCGATGCTAATGAGCAAATAGAATTAGCCGAAAGAAGATTGTTTGATTTGGCTAATCAAGGGGAAACTCAAACCGGTTTTGTTGATTTTTCGGTAGCTTTGGAAGAATCTTTGCGTCGTGTAGAATCGGCATATCAAAAAGAAGGTAAAATTTCAGGGATTCCGACAGGGCTTGATGATTTGGATGCTAAAACCGGAGGTTTGAATGATTCTGACCTTATTATTTTGGCAGGACGTCCGGCAATGGGAAAAACCGCTTTAGCTACAAATATTGCATATAATGTGGCAGAATTTTTTGCAAATGATAAAAATACTCCGGTAAAGAATCGTGGGGTTGCATTTTTTTCATTGGAAATGTCGGCCGATCAGTTAGCTTCGAGAATTCTTTCTACGGTTACACAAACTAATGGTCATAAGATGCGTACGGGAGAATTGGATAATGCCGAATTTACTCGTATTGCCGCAGCAGTTCGTGAACTTGAGAGAATGCCTTTATATATTGATGATACTCCCGGGCTTAATATTAATACTATAAGAACGCGTGCCAGAAGATTAAAAAGAAATAAAGGTCTGGGTTTAATTGTAATTGATTATATTCAACTTATTAATGGAACCGGTGGTAAAAAAGGTGAAGGAAATCGTGTGCAAGAGTTGTCAGAAATTTCTCGAGGCTTGAAAATATTGGCAAAAGAATTACAAGTTCCGGTTATTGCGCTTTCTCAACTTAATCGTGGTGTGGAATCGAGAGATGATAAACGTCCGTTAATGTCAGATTTGCGTGAATCGGGATCTATTGAGCAAGATGCCGATATTGTAATGTTTGTGTTTAGAGAAAATTATTATATTCAAAACGAACAGCCAAAACAAAAAGCTTCCGAAACACCGGAACATTTACAAAAAAGAATTGAAGAATGGGAAGCAAGAGTCAGGGCTACTAAAAATATCGGTGAGGTTATTATCGGAAAACAACGTCATGGCCCAACGGGAACAATTCAGTTGTTTTGGAATGGTGATTATGCACAATTCGGAAATTTAGCTAAAGAAGAATATTTGCCGGAAAGAATTGGTGATTAGAATGGCAAAGAATTTTTGGCAAACAAAAAAACTTGATGAATTTACAAAGGATGAGTGGGAACAAATTTGTTGTAATTGCGGTTTGTGTTGTTTGGTAAAATTACAAAATGAAGATGATGATGAGATTTATTATACTCGAATTATCTGTCATTTATTTGATTGTAAAACAAGACTTTGTAAAGAATATGCAAACAGATGTAAATTAATTCCCGAGTGTTTAAAAATTACACCGGAAAATATTGATAAATTAGAGTGGATGCCTAAAAATTGTGCTTATAGAATATTAAATGAAACCGGTGATTTGCCGGAATGGCATCCTTTGAAAAATAAGAAAAAAAATCTTCCTGATTTGCCGAAAAATTTGATAACCGATAACTTGGTAAATGAAGATAATTTGGAAGATTATATTGTAGAAGACGGTGTCTTTTGAGGTCTGAAATGAAAGATTGGTTTTTGGAAGAATATGATCCGCAATCCAGATTTGATAATTTGGATAGTTTTGAGCCGGAGTTTTGGAAAAAGAAAAAATTAGAAGATTTATCTAAAGATGAGTGGGAATTGCTTTGTGATGGTTGCGGAAAATGTTGTTTGAATAAGATTGATATCAGAGGTAAGGTTTGTTTTACGAATGCCAAATGCCGGTTTTTAAATGAAGAAACGTGTTTGTGTAAAATATATGATCACCGTTTTGAAAAGGTTGATGATTGTCGAGATATTGATCTTCAAACAGTTTTGAAAGAGCCGGAAATTTTGCCTAAAACTTGTGCATACAGACTATTGGTTGAGGGAAATGATTTGCCCGAGTGGCATCCGTTAATTACTAAAAGAGCCGACTCTGTTCATGAAGCGGGACAGTCGTTAAAAGGAAGAAAGTTGATTTCGGAAACAGAGGTTAGGGATTATGAAAATCACATTGTTGACTGGCAAGACCTTTGATTTTTCAAATGAATTTGATTTTGATATTAAAGTCAGAAGATCTTTAACAGCAAAAAAATTGGTGCTTCGAATTGATGAAAAAAATCATTGTCCGGTATTGAGCGTGCCAAAATATTGTTTAAAAAAACAAGCTTTGAATTTTTTGAAAGAAAATGAAGATTGGATTATTAATATGTTAGCAAAATTGCCGGTTAAGAAAGATTTTGCTAAAGGTGATGAAATTTGCTTTTTTGGTGAAAAATATACAATAATTTATGATGCAAACCATAAAGGAACATGTTTTGAAGAAAAGAAACTGATTGTTGGCGGAGATGAGGTGTTTTTGCATCGTAGGGTTAAGGATTTTTTAAAAAGTAAGGCTGTTGATAAATTGGCTGAAATATCTTTGATCGCAGCAAAAAAAATAGGTGCAAAAATTGCTTCTGTATCAATAAAAGATACAAAATCGCGTTGGGGCAGTTGTTCAACAAAAGGAAATATTAATTATAATTGGCGAATTGTTTTGGCTCCGTTAAATGTTATAGAATATCTGGTGTGTCATGAAGTTTGTCATCTTATACACCTAAATCATTCGGCTGATTTTTGGAAAGAAGTGGAAGGAATTTGTCCTGATTATAAAGATTGTCGAAAGTGGTTAAAAATTAAAGGTAAAGAGCTTTACAAATACAGTTAAATTTAAACTCATTATTGATTTCTTAAAAAACTTTTCCTATATTTATTGTTGAAGGTAACTAATTTTAAGGAAAAATATATGCAAAACGGTATTTATTCTCATTCTGAAGCCAAAACCATAGATGAAGGTTTGCGCTCGTATATGCTTAAAGTTTACAACTTTATGGCCGGAGGTTTAGGTCTTACAGGTTTGGTGGCATGGATTGTTGCTAATACATCATTGTTGGGAGTATTTTTTAATATTACTCCTCAAGGAGCGAGCTTGTCGGGAATTGGCTGGTTGGCTCTTATTGCTCCATTGGTTATGGTGTTTGCTTTTGGTTGGGTCGTTTCTTCAGGAACATCTAAACAAGTTAAACTGATGTTTTGGGGATATGCTGCTTTGATGGGTGTAAGTTTGACGCCTGCATTTTTGCTATATACACAATCCAGCTTGGTTAGAGTATTTTTAATTACGGCAGGCGCTTTCGGAGGTTTGAGCCTTTATGGTTATACAACAAAAAAAGATTTAAGCGGTATGGGCTCATTTTTAATTATGGGTTTATTTGGTTTAATCATTGCCTCAATCGTAAATATTTTTGTTAAAAGTACAGGTTTGGATTGGGCTTTGTCATTTATCGGTGTCGGAATTTTTGCCGGTTTGACCGCTTTTGATTCTCAAAAAATCAGAATGATTTATTCTTCGGCTGATAGTGATGAAATGTTGACCAAAAAAGCTTTAGTCGGAGCATTGAGTCTTTATCTTGATTTTATAAATTTGTTTATGTATTTGTTGCGTTTTATGGGTGACAGAAAATAATAATTTATAAATAATGTAAAAAGACCGGCTTGATGTTTTAAAGTCGGTCTTTTTTGTTGCACAAAAGATGAGAATCTTTTACACTTTTGAATATGTTTTTGATGAATCGGAGAAAAGTAATATGCGTAATTCAGGTCGAAAAAATAATCAACTGCGAGAGATTGAATTTGTAACGAATTTTAATCCTTATGCCGAAGGATCTTGTCTGGTAAAATATGGTAATACTCATGTTATTTGCACGGCAAGTGTTGAAGATAAAGTGCCATCGTGGTTAAAAGGACAGGAAAAAGGTTGGGTGACGGCAGAATATGCAATGTTGCCGCGTTCTGCTCAAACAAGAATACAGCGCGAGGTTAAAAAGCCTTCGGGAAGGACTCAAGAAATTCAAAGATTAATAGGGCGTTCATTAAGAGCTGTGGTTGATTTGGAAAAAATAAAAGAAATTTGTATAACGGTTGATTGTGATGTTATTCAAGCAGATGGAGGAACCAGAGTTGCATCAATATCAGGAGGTTTTGTCGCACTGTATTTGGCTATTGAAAAATTGCTTAAAGAGAAAAAAATTGTCGAGAATCCGATAAGAGAATTTGTTGCTGCAGTATCTTGCGATATTTATAACGGAGAAGTTGTTTTAGATGTTGATTATGTGGAGGATTCAAATTCTCAAGTGGATATGAATTTTATTATGACTGAAAGCGGTAAAATTGTCGAAATTCAGGGGACGGCAGAAGGTGAACCTTTTGAAGAAAAAGAATTTAATAAACTTTTTAAATTAGGAAAAGAAGGAATTATGCAAATTATTGCTAAACAAAAGGAGGTGTTGGGGTGTTAAAAGAATTAGTTGTTGCCTCGCATAATAAAGGTAAAATAGAAGAATTTGAAAAAATGTTGGCTCCGTACGGGGTTAAAATTTATTCTGCTAATGATCTGAATTTGCCTGATGTGGAAGAAACAGGAAAAACTTTTGAAGAAAATGCCATATTAAAAGCTGAAACATTGGCAAAAATTTGTAATAAAGCTTGTTTGGCAGATGATTCCGGTTTGTGTGTTGATGCTTTAGGAGGCAAACCGGGGGTATATTCGGCAAGATATGCTCCGAATAGAGATTTTGATAAGGCCATGACAATGCTTATTGATGAAATTAAAAAAACAGGCAGTGAAGATTGGTCAGCTCATTTTGCATGTGTTTTAGCGTTAAAAGAGCCTGATAAAAATGTTAAAATTTTTGAGGGGAGGGTTGATGGTAATATAATTGATGAAAAAAGAGGGCAAAACGGTTTTGGTTTTGATCCGATATTTATGCCAAAAGGTTTTAGCAGAACATTTGGCGAAATGACCGGAGAAGAGAAAAAACAAATATCTCACAGAGGTCGCGCTGTAGAAAAATTTTTGCAACAGGTGTTTAATGGGTAAAATTTTTAATGTTTCTTCATCAAATTGTTTTGTAGAAGTTTTAGCTCAAAAATTGTTGGACGAATATAAAGATAATTTATTGGAATTATCTAAAGTTTTGATTTTGCTTCCGAATCGAAGAGCTCAAAGAACGTTGTCGGATGCATTTGTAAAATTAAAAGGTATGATACCGACATTATTGCCTCAAATGAGAGCCATAGGTGATGTTAGTGAAGACGAGATTTTGCTTGGAGGCATAGATGTCCAAGATGAATTTTTAAGTTTGCCGGCCGTTATTGACTCTAATGAACGAACAATGCTGTTTATGCGACTTATTATGAGCAGGTATAAAGAGTTCGGATTGGAAAAAGTATCGCTTTCGCAAGCATGTTCATTAGCTTTGGAATTGGGAAGCCTTATTGATAATGCGCAAATGTATGGTCTTGATTGGAGTAATTTAAATAATTTGGTTCCGGAAGAGTATGCAGAACATTGGCAAGAAACTTTGAAATTTTTGAATATTATAACGCAATACTGGCCGGGGATTTTAGAAGAAAGAGGCGTTATAGACGCTTGTGAGCGTAAAAACAGGCTTATAGAAATTCAGAGCAATATTTGGAATAATCAAAAACCGGTACAACGTATTATTGTTGCAGGGACGACAGCTGTTTTTCCGGCTATGAAAAAATTGGTAAAGACAGTTTTAAGTTTGGAAAACGGAGAAGTTTGGCTGGCCGGTTTGGATAAAGATTTAGATGAAGATGCTTTTGGTGTTATAGATGAGACACATTCACAATATGAGTTAAAGCAACTTCTTGATTATTTGAAAATCAGAAGAGAAGATGTAAAAGATGTTGTTAAAAGTTTGAATAAGTCTCGAGAAAAACTTATAAGCGAGATTATGCGTCCGGCAGAAACTTCTGATAAGTGGCTTAACTCAAAAGATGTTTTAGATGTTGAGGCTTTTAACGGAATTAAGATAGTTGAATGTAATGATTTGCGAGTTGAGGCTTTGACAATAGCAGTCATGATAAGACGTGCTTTAGAGGAAAAAGAAAAGACGATAGCGTTGGTTACTTCTGATAGAAATTTGGCACGAAGAGTTGCCGGTGAATTACAACGCTGGAATATTGAAGTTGATGATTCTGCCGGTGTGCCATTATCTTTGACACAATGGGGAATTTTTATGCGACTTTGCGTTGAGGCAACCGCACCTGATGGTATAAGAGAAAATATTTTAGCTTTGATGAAGCACAAAAATTTTGCATTAGGACAAAATAAAGAAGATGTAGAACGTGCTGTTAGAGCATTAGATAAAATTTTGTGGCGAGAAGAAGATGCAAATGATGATGCACAAAATTTGATAAATTTATTTTATCAAAAAGCAGAAAATTTTAGTAAGTTGATGCGTAAAGAAAAAGCTTCATTAACAGATATTTTGCGAGAACATGTTTTATTGGCTGAAGCTTTTTGTGGTGATGATGAGGTTTGCGGTTCTGAAAAATTGTGGATAGGAGATGATGGTCAAGCCGGAGCTGATTTTGTAGCAAATTGGCTGGTAAAAGCTGATGTTTTGGGAGATATTGAAACAAGTGAATATTTGCGACTTTTTGAAACAATGATATCTTCTGTTATGGTGAGACGTAAAAGAAAAACTCATCATAGAGTTAGAATTTTGGGTCCCATAGAAGCAAGATTAAACCATTATGATGAGATAATTTTAGGAAGTTTTAATGAAGGTATTTGGCCGGCGTCTCCTAAAGCAGACGCATGGATGTCGCGTCCGATGAAAAAAGATTTCGGTTTTGAGTCTCCGGAAAAACAAATAGGGGTTTTGGGGTTAGATTTTGCTAATTTGATGGGCGCAAAAAATGTATGTATCACCAGAGCAAATGTTAATAACGGAACTCCGACTATTAAATCGCGATGGTTGATGAGATTTGAAACAATTTTACAAGCTCTCGGATTTAATAAAAAGTATTTGATTGATAATGAGAGTGTTAAAATAGCTTTATTGTTAGATGAAAAAGAAAATTCATATACGCCTGAAGCACCATGTCCGAAACCGCCTTATTATGCCCGCCCCAGAAAGGTATCAGCCAGTTCTTTTGAAAAATTGCTTCGTGATCCGTACGGATTTTATGCTGAATATATTTTAAAATTGAAACCGTTGGATGATCTGAATAAAGAAGAAGATATGCGTGATTTCGGTAATTTGATACATAATGTTTTGGAAGAATTTAATAAAAAATACCCGTCAAAGATGCCGGAAAATTCTTTAGATATTTTGATGGAAATGAGTAAAAAAGCTTTTGAAAAAAGTAATTTTAAGAAAGAAAAAACAGCTTTTTGGTTGCCTAAAGCAGAAAATATGCTGCGCTGGGTTGTTGAAGAAGAGGCTGTTTATCGTAATGGCGTTGAAAAAGTAATTAATGAGGTTAAAGGCAGAATCTATATTGATGATCTGCCTAACGGACGTTTTGAAATATTTGCCAGAGCGGACAGAATTGATAAACTTGTTGGCGGTGGGCTTAATATTATTGATTATAAAACAGGAAGAGCCAGAACAAAAACTGAAGTAAAAAAAGGATATGCGCCACAACTTCCGATAGAGGCTCTTATTGCTTCGGAGGGTGGCTTTGAAAATATTGAAAAAGATAAAATTAACAGCTTGATGTATTGGAAACTTGGTGACCAGATTGTAAAAATAGAGGAAGATGTCGGGGCTTTGATAGAAAATACCAAAGAGCATATTATAGAGGTGCTTAATTTGTTTGATTTTGAATCAACAGGATATTTAAGCAGACCAAATCCGAAGGCTGTTCCGGAATATTCTGATTATGAGCATTTGGCCAGAGTTAAAGAGTGGTCGGTGGTTGATAGCGAGGGTGAAAATGACTGATTTTATGAAACAAAGAGAAGATATAATATCCCTTGCTTCCGCACAACAAAGAATGGCGTCGAATCCTGAAAATTCTGTTTGGGTTGAGGCTTCGGCAGGTACCGGAAAAACTAAAGTTTTATCAGATAGAGTTTTAAGATTGCTGTTAAACGGAGTGTCTCCATCGAGAATTTTGTGTTTGACATATACTAAAGCTGCGGCCGTTGAAATGAGTAATCGTATTGCTGAAAAATTGAGCAAATGGGCCGTGGCAAAAGATGAAAAGTTAGTAAAAGAATTGAGTAATCTGTTGGGCGAAAAAATAAAGGAAGATAATAAACTTTTGTTAAAAGCTCGTCGATTATTCGCCTTGTTACTGGATACTCCCGGGGGCGTGAAAATTCAGACAATTCACTCTTTTTGCCAAGAAGTTTTGAAAAGATTTCCTTTGGAAGCAAAAATATCTCCTTATTTTGAGGTTATGGATGACAGAAGCGCAAAAGATGCGTTGGATAATATTAAAAAATCGATGCTTAATGATGATATTAGTCGAGATGTTTCTGAAGCATTGACTTATCTGACAACTGTTTCAAATGAATATATGTTTCCACAGATTATGGAATCGATAACAAATCAGAGAAATATGATTGAAGATTGTTTGCAAAAATATTCTTCGATAGATGAAATGATAGAAAAAACTGCCGAAAGTTTAAATATTGAACAAGATTTGACTTTGGAAAAAATTAAAGAGCAGTTTTGGGAAAATTTAGATAGGGATAAATTAGCAATAATTATAAAAGCGCTTGATTGCGGAACTGAAACAACGGCTAAAAAAGCGGTTGATTTGGCAAAAGCAAGAGATGAGAAAGATTTTGAGGCTTTTTTAAATATCTTTTTAACTAATGGTCAACCAAGAAAAAGATTTTTGGTGAAACAATCAATAATGTCGGTTCCTGATGCTGAAAAATATTGTGATGATTTTATGAAAACAGCGGTTGATGTTTTGGAAAAAATAAGATTGTTGAATTTATTTTTATCAACAAAAGCAGTATTAACTTTGGCCGGTGAAATGTTGGAAAGATATCATCAGTATAAGAAAAATCATTCGAAACTTGATTATAATGACTTGATTGTGATTACTAAAAAACTTTTCGAATCGCCTAAAGTTGCGGATTGGATTTTATATAAACTTGATGGCGGTATAGATAACGTTTTGATTGATGAGGCACAGGATACATCGCCGGAACAATGGTCTATTGTTAAATCTATTACTAAAGAGTTTTTCTCCGGTGAAGGAAATCATGAAAAGAAGCCTACAATATTTGTGGTTGGTGATAGAAAACAATCTATTTATTCTTTTCAAGGCGCTGATCCTGCAGAATTTGAAAAAATGCATGAATATTTTGAAACTGAAGCTGATAATTTTAAAACAGTTAATATGGAAGTTTCCTTTCGTTCGACAGCTGCAATTTTAGATACTGTAAATGCCGTTTTTGATTTTGAAAAAGCAAAAGCAGGAGTTGTTAAAGAGGGGACAAATATTGCACATACACCTTCGAGAATCGGTGATGGAGGAAAAGTCGAATTATGGGAATTAGCAGAGCCTGAAGAAGATGATAATTCGGATAAAATTTGGTTACCTCCGGTTGAAAAAGTCGGTAGTATTTCATCGTCTGCCAGATTAGCAAATAAAATTGCCGAAACCATTAAAAATAAAGTTTTGAGCGGCGAGCTTTTGCAATCAAAGGGGCGACAGTTAAATTATGGTGATTTTTTGATTTTGGTTCAGCGTCGAAATTCATTTGTGGAAGAAATGGTTAGGGCTTGTAAAAATATTGGAGTTAATGTAGCCGGTGTTGATAAAATAAAATTGCAAGAACAAATAGCTGTAAATGATTTGATTGCTTTAGCAAAGTTTGTGTTGCTTCCCGAAGATGATTTGAATTTTGCTTGTTTGTTGAAATCGCCATTAGTGGCTATTAGTGAAGATGATTTGTTTGAACTTTGTTTTGATAGAAAGAATTTATCGTTATGGGATCGAGTTTGCTCAAATTCTAAATATATTCAAAAAGCTGAACGTTTGAAAGAATTGATAAATTTGTCAAAAGAGATGAGACCTTTTGAATGGTTCTGTTTTGTGTTGAGTAATTTGGGCGGAAGAAAGAAGTTTGTTGAAAGATTGGGTAAAGATTGTGAAGACGCTATTGATGAATTTGTAAATTTAACATTAGATTTTGAAAGAGAACATATTCCGTCTTTGCAAGGTTTTGTTGAATGGTTTGAAGCTGATGATGTCGAAATTAAACGTGATTTGGAACAGAATGATAATAATGCCGTAAGAATTATGACAGTTCACGGCTCAAAAGGATTGCAAGCCCCGATAGTTATTTTGCCCGATACGGTAAGAGTGAAAGGGGTAAGCAAAGATGCAAAATGGTTTAGAGATGATAATCTTTTATTGTATCCGTTAAATAAAGACGGATATGTAAATAAATGTTGTGATTTGGTGGAAAACGAAAAAAAATTATCGTTAGAAGAATATCATAGACTTTTATATGTGGCTTTGACCAGAGCCGAAGATTGTTTATGTGTTTGCGGATATAAAAAGAAAAATAAACCAAATGAAGAATCGTGGTATGAGATTTTTAAAGAAGCTTTTTCTAAAATCGGTATAGATGTTGACGGCGGAAAAGTATATAATGTTGAACAGTTGGTCGAAACAGCAAAAGTTGAAGCTGAAAAAGAAGAAAAAACAGAAATTATTTTTCCGAAATGGTTGAAAGAAGAACCTCAAAATGAAGGGCTTTTAGCCAAACCTTTAACTCCCTCGCATCAAGATGAAAGCAAAGTTTGTGCGGTTTCGCCTTTAGCTGAAAATAATGATGGTAAATTATATGCCAGAGGAAAATTAATTCATAAAATGTTACAATTTTTGCCGATGGTTAAACAAGAAAAAAGAAATAATCTTATTGATGTTTTTTTGAGTAAACAAAATGAAAATTTTAGCGATAGGGAAAAAGAAATTATAAAAAATGAGGTTATGAATTTGTTGAATAATCCCGAATTTGCTCCGCTGTTTAGTCAAAATTCGGTGGCAGAAGTTTCTTTGATGGGCCTTGCCGGAGAGCATATTATTTCAGGACAAATAGACAGACTTGTTGAGTGTGATGATAAGGTGATGATTGTCGATTATAAAACCAATCGTCCGGCAGCAAAAAATATAAATGATGTGCCAAAAGCATATATTAAGCAGATGAAATCGTATAAAGATTTGATAAAACAGATTTATCCTAATAAAAAAATTGAGGTTTATATTTTATGGACCAATACAACAACAATTATGAAATTAGATAATGTCTGAAATTTTTAATAAAAATCTTTATTTATGAAAAATTTATATTATATTTAATTATCATAACGAAAATTGTATTAAGAAAGGGACAATAATGTTAGCAATTAAAGACGATCAGTTCGAAGCAGAAGTTTTGCAAGAAAAAGGTTTGGTTTTGGTTGATTTTTGGGCTGAATGGTGCGGACCGTGTCGCCAGTTATTGCCGACAATGGAAGAGATATCTGTGGAGTTGGCAGATAAGGTAAAAATTTGTAAAATGAATGTTGATGAGGCTCCTGAAACACCTGCAACATTGGGTATCAGAAGCATTCCTTCATTGATGATGTTTAAAAATGGAAAATTGGTTGATTCAAAGGTCGGTCTTAACTCAAAATCAACAGTTGTTGAATGGATTTTGGCAAACGCATAAAATTTGTTTGATTTATAAAAAGCTCCGATAGAAATGTCGGAGCTTTTATTTTAATTTTGATGCGGCAGAAACCAGAGTTAAGATAGTATAGGACAGGTATTCGTTGTTTGGAATATTAGTCGTTTTACAGCTTTTTTCTGCTTTGTAAAGAAGTTCCATAATGTCAAAAAGGCGGTCTTTTGACCATAAGCTTATTTGTTTGGCTCCGGCATCATAACGATAGAAAAAGCGTTTGGATATAATTTTTTCTATGGCCGTTCGGGGATTTTCTCCTTTTTCGGTAAGAGCTTTTCCTTTTAACAGAGTGTTGGTATGATAAATTAATGCTCTGATGATTTGTACGGGTTCAACATTTTCGGAAAGCAGGTTTTTTAAGGATTTTATTGCCATGTTTTTTTCGCCGGAAAAAGTATAAAAACATAAATCATCAGTGTTGAGAGATGATTGATCAAAAATAATCTCTTTTACATCTTTTATTTCGAAATGTTTTTTGGTTCCGACATAAGTAATAAGTTTTTCTAATTCATTTTGATTGAATTTTCTGTCGGAAGATAATCGAGAACATAGTAATTCAAAGGCGTCAGGTTGATACGTAATATTGTTTTCTATTAAAAAAGAACGAGCTGATGTGGTTATGTCTTTTTCTCTATCATCATAACAACCGAAAGAAACCATAAAATCTGAATTGGATGCAAATGTTACCAGTGATGATTTGTTGTTTAAGTTTGAGTTTCCGCAAATAATAAGCAGGGTATCTGATTTAGAATCAGGTAATGTTTCTTTTAGAGTTTTTGTCAGATCGTTATCAGCATCTCGTAATATGATAACTTTTCTATCTCCCATTAAAGAAATTGCATTATATTCTGCAGATAAAAGTCCCGTATCAGATTTTATTTCGCTCCAAGATAAATTACTGACACAGAAAGCATCGGTTAAATTTGAAGTTACGGTTAGTGCTAATTTTTTGGCAAGCTCGGTTATTAAGCCTTCATTTGAGCCATATAGCAAGAAAGCTTTTATTTCAGGGTTATTTTTTTTGAAATAACCATCTAATTGAGCTTGTTTATAAATCATTTCTGTTTGTTTTTTCCGAGTGAAAATATGCGCCAAGCCTTAAAGCAATGTCTTGAGCAATAATGTTGGCGGCATTTTCTTCACTTTTCTTTTGAGCCATGGTTGTTGAAAATGGGTTGGTTAAAATATTGTAGCTTACAAAAGCATAAGAATCTCCCGAAACAAGTTTTTGAGATCCCTCAAACAAAGTATATTTTACGGTATAAGTAACTCGTTCGTTGGTGGCCGTAACATCGGTTCTCATTGCTTGTTGAGAAACTTGTTTTTGGGTTAACTTGACTTCGAGGCGATATTTGGCTTTTGTCGGAACTCCTTTCGGAGTCAGCAAATCGATAAGTTTATTTCGGAGTTGCTGACCGAAACGATCGGAAATAGATAATATTTTAATTTGAGCCAATTCATTTATGATTGAAGAGCTTTGCGTGTCTCCGGTATAAAAATTTATGTCATTGTTTTGGATGTATAATGGACGAAAACCACATCCGCTTATAAAACAAATAAGACTCAAAATTAAAATATATCTCATAAGATTATATCCTTTTTTAAGCTACAATGTTAACGATTTTGTTGGGAACTACAATGATTTTTTTAATCTCTTTGCCTTCAAGTTGTTTTTTTACATTTTCTAAAGCAAGAGCTTGTTTTTCTGCTTCTTCTTTAGGAGCGTCTTTAGGAAGATTTATGGTTCCTCGTACTTTTCCGCAAACTTGAACTGCTAAAGTTACATTGTTATCTTCGGCTAAATTTTTATCTCCTTTAGGCCATGTTTCCGTAACTATTAAAGAATTGTATCCCATGCGAGCCCACATTTCTTCGGAAAGATGCGGAGTAAACGGAGATAACATTTTTAATAATGTTGCATAGAGTTCTGTGGGAATTTTATCCTTTGTTGAAAGATAATTTACATAAGTCATTAAGGAAGATACTGCGGTGTTAAAACGCATTTGATCAATACGTTCGGTAACTTCTAAAATGCATTTGTGCATGGCTCGCAAATCTTCTGCAGAAGCTTCAATCTTGTGTACTTTTTTGAAAAGATTGAAAATTTTGCAGGTAAAACGATATACGCCCATTAAGCTTTCATCTGACCACATAGCTGTTTGGTCAAAAGGTCCGATGAACATTTCGTATAAACGGAAAGTGTCGGCACCATAAGCATCTATAATGTCGTCAGGGTTAATAACGTTGCCGCGTGATTTTGACATTTTTTCGCCGTTTTCAGCCAAAATCATACCATGTGATGTTCTGCGGTTATAAGGTTCTTTGGTGGGTACAAGACCGCATTCGTGTAAGAATTTGTGCCAAAAACGAGAGTATAATAAGTGAAGCGTGGTGTGTTCCATGCCACCGTTATACCAGTCAACATTCATCCAGTAATCAAGAGCTTCTTTAGAGGCAAATTCTTTATCATTGTGAGGATCGCAATAACGCAGGAAATACCATGAAGAACCTGCCCAGTTTGGCATAGTGTCGGTTTCGCGTCTTGCGTGTCCGCCACATTTCGGGCAAGTTGCATTGAGCCAATCACCGGCTTTTGATAAAGGAGATTCGCCTTCATCATTCGGGTGATAATCAGGAACTTCCGGAAGCGTTAACGGCAGTTCTGATTCAGGAATCGGTTGCCATCCGCATTTTTTACAATATACCATGGGAATTGGTTCGCCCCAGTAACGTTGGCGAGAAAATACCCAATCACGAAGTTTGAAGTTTACTTTTGAATTACCAAAACCGTTTGCTACAGCATATTCAATAGCTTTTTTCATGCCGTCTTCTTTGTTTAGGCCGTTTAAGAATCCGGAATTGATGTGTTCGCCGTCTTCTTCCCAAGCTTTTTCTTCAATATTGCCGCCGGCTAAAACCTGAATTATCGGTAAATTAAAAGCTTTGGCAAAATCGTAGTCTCGTTGATCGTGGGCAGGAACAGCCATAATAGCTCCGGTTCCGTATCCGGTTAAAACATAATCGGAAATAAATACCGGAATCATTTCGTTGGTGAAAGGATTTTTGGCTTTAATACCTTTTAGTTCGACACCTGTTTTATCTTCACCCATACTGCGTTGTAAATCTGATTTTTTAGCAGTGGCTTCAATATAGGCTTTGATTTCATTTTGGTTTTCAAATTTTGACATATATTTTTGAACAAATTCGTGTTCCGGAGCCATAACCATATAGGTTACGCCAAAAGCAGTGTCCGGGCGAGTGGTGAATACTTTTAATTTGTCATCGCCGAATTCAAAATCAAGCTCGGCACCTTCAGAGCGACCAATCCAGTTGATTTGTTGAGATTTTACTCTATCGATAAAATCCAGCCCCTCTAAATCGTTAATAAGTTTGTCAGCATATTTGGTAATGGCAATCATCCATTGTTCTTTGTCTTTTCTGACAACTTGTGCACCACAGCGTTCGCAACAGCCGTTTATGACTTCTTCGTTAGCTAAACCTACTTTACAGGAAGGGCACCAGTTGATTGCTATTTTGTCTTTGTAAGCCAAACCTTTTTCAAAGAATTTGATGAACATCCATTGTGTCCATTTGTAATATTCCGGATCACAAGTATTAAAACATCTGTCCCAATCAAAACTGAAACCGATAGATTTCAGCTGTTTGGTAAATGTTTCGATATTTGCTTTGGTAGAAACGGCGGGATGTACTCCTGTTTTAATGGCATAGTTTTCTGCCGGTAAACCAAAAGCATCAAACCCCATAGGGTATAAAACATTGAAACCCTGCATACGTTTTTTGCGAGAGATTACATCAAGGGCTGTATATGAACGAGGGTGTCCGACATGAAGGCCTGCACCGGAAGGATACGGGAATTCAACCAAGGCATAAAATTTTTCTTTTGTTTTATCTATTTCTACTTTGTATGCTTTTTCATCTTCCCAAATTTCTTGCCATTTTTTTTCAATGGTTTTGAAATTGTATCTGTCTTCGAGTTTCCAAGTTTCCTGCCATTCGTTAAAGTCGTTTTTCCCGTTGTATCTTTTATTCATCTTAATGTCCTTGATATTATTGATAGTATTGAAAATTTTCTTGGTTTTGAAAATAGAGCATTTTAATATATTTGACAAGAATATTTTTTGTTCTTGTATTTAATATCTCTATTATCTAAAATGTGAAAAAATGTTTTTATGTTTTTGTAGGAAAAAAATGACGGATTTACGTGATATAGCATTACAAAATTTACAGATGATTATAGAAAATAAAAATGATGTTTTTTTACAAAACGAATCGCCAAAAGATGATGATAATGCTTTTGTTATGATGTTAACAATGACAGCATTGCGTAAGATGGTTTATATTAAAAGCATTTTGAAAACGTTGATAACAAAAAAACTTTCCAAACAAAATGTTGTAGGGCAAAGCGCTCTTATTTTAGGAGCTGTCGAACTTTTGTATATGAATACACCGGATTATGCGGTAATAAATTCGTATGTTGATTTGGTGAAAGTAAAAACAGATAAATATGTTGCCGGTTTTGTTAATGCTGTTTTGCGTAAAATAGCAAAACAAAAAGATATTTTTATCAGTTCGGATCGGGGGGATTTTTTCCCACAGGAATTTAAGGCTCTGCTTAAGAGCAGTTATTCTTCCAAAGAGATAGATAAAATTGAAAAATCGTCGCAAAATATTCCTTTTTTAGATATAACATGTGAAGATGAAAAATCAGCCAAAAAATTAGGCGGTAAGAGGATTTCTTCAGCGACAATCAGGCTTGATGCAAAAGGTAAAATCAGTGCGTTGCCGGATTATGATAGCGGTACTTGGTGGGTACAAGATTTTTCATCAGCATTGCCGGTAAGTTTGTTGGGGAATATAAAAGATAAAAAGGTTTTAGAGCTTTGTGCGGCACCGGGTGGAAAAACTGCACAACTTTTAAGTAAAGGCGCAAAAGTTACGTGTCTTGATGTTAGCGAGAATCGATTAAAAATTTTACAAGAAAATATGAATAGATTAAAACTGAAGCCGGAAAAAATTGTTTGTGCAGACGGAATCGAATTTTTGAAAAATGAAAATGAAAAATATGAAATAATTGTTCTTGATGCTCCATGTTCGGCAACGGGAACATTACGCAGACATCCGGAAATCGTACATACGAAACGTAAAAAAGATGTTTTGGCACAAGCAAAATTGCAAAAAGAATTTTTAAGTAAAATTGATAATGTTTTGTGTGATGACGGGATATTGCTTTATTGTACATGCTCTCTTTGTAAAGAAGAGGGGGAATTTCAAATTAAAGAATTTTTGAATAAAAATAAAAATTATAAAATTGTAAATTTAAAAGACAAAATAGAGACGAGTTTAAAATCGTTGATAACGGAAGACGGTTTTTTAAGAATTCTTCCTTATTATATGGATAAGGAGGGCGGTGCTGACGGTTTTTTTGCTGCTTGTTTGAGAAAGGAAATGTAAAATGTTTTTTTTCAAAAAAAATGAAATAAATA
>JAZQZB010000022.1:0-48019 GCA_045633825.1 Alphaproteobacteria bacterium
GCCATTGTACCACCCAAATAACGATACAAAGGAAGTTCGGCTTCTTCAGCTTGAGCTTTGGCAACAGCCATAGAAACAGCCAAAATAGCGTTTGCACCAAGTTTACCTTTGTTGTCTGTTCCATCGAGTTCAATCATTGCATTGTCGATTTCGATTTGATCTTCAGCATCCATACCGGCCAAAGCATCATAAATTTTGTCATTAACGTTTTCAACAGCTTTTAATACACCTTTACCGCCGAAACGTTTTTTATCACCATCACGCAATTCAACAGCTTCGTGAGCACCGGTAGAAGCACCCGAAGGTACTGCCGCACGGCCAAAAGCACCTGATTGCAAAACAACTTCGGCTTCAACAGTCGGTGTTCCGCGAGAATCTAAAATTTCTCTGGCATGAATATCAATAATCGCACTCATTTTTTTCTCCTATTAAATTATAAAAAAGTGTTGCCTATAAAATCTTTCATTTTTATAATATTGTCAATGATATTTTTGAAGGGGTAAACAGATGTTTTCGGATAAATGGCACAATCGTTTTATGGAAATGGCAGAATTAGTCGCCAGCTGGTCTAAAGATACTTCAACAAAGGTAGGAGCTATTGTTGTAGGTCCTGACAGAGAAATACGCTCTACCGGTTATAACGGTGTGGTCAGAGGTGTTGATGATAATATTCCGGAGCGTTTGGAACGTCCTACAAAATATGATTTTTTTGAGCATGCCGAAAGAAATGCCGTTTATAATGCCTGTCTTATCGGCGCTTCGCTAAAAGGTTGCATTATATATGTTACCGCCATGCCGTGCCCCGACTGCGCCAGAGCAATCATTCAATCCGGAATTAAAATGGTGGTAACAAAAAAACTTCCGCCTATTGATGAAAATACACCGAAAGGAACATGGCGAGATAAGGTTGTATATTCAGAGCAAATGTTCAAAGAAGCAGGAATAGAGTGTCTGTTTTTATAAATTTTATTTTTACCATATCTTTAAATGTGTCTATCAGATAATATATTTTGGACAATTAATACCTATTTTTAAATTTTCGGACTATAATTCATTAACCTTAATTGAGGGAATAACGATGAAGATTTTAATTATAGACGACCATTCTTTATATCGTGACGGACTAAAATTTAATCTTTCTCACATCATACCTGATGCTCAAATTATTGATGCCGAAAATTTTTCGCAGGCTCTGGAGTATTTAAAACAAAATAATGATATCAACTTAATATTAGCCGACTGGGATATACCGGAAATTAAATGGAAAGACGGACTAAAAAAATTAAAAGAAACTTCTGATAATTTACAAATCGGAGTTATGGCTTCAACAAATGAAAACCATGATATCAGAAAAATATTAAATATGGGACTTTGTTGCTTTTTGCCTAAAAATATTAATGCAAAAGTATTAAATTCGGCTTTAGGATTAGTCTTAAACGGAGGGACTTATTTTCCGCCTTCTTTATTAAACCACAATTCAAATCAGTTTTCACAAACAAACGGAAAACATCTGACCAATCGACAAACAGAGGTTTTAAAATATTTGGCGCAAGGACTTTCAAATAAACAAATTGCTTATCAGATGAATGTTTCGGAAGCAACGGTCAAACTGCATATAAATGCCTTACTTCGAGCCGTGGGCGCGACCAACCGAACCCAAGCCGTCATAAAATCACAACAGCTTGGAATCGTTTAGAAAAAAAGCCAAACACAAAAATCAATAAACTTATTATAATTTACTTAATAAGTTATAGCCCATATCAGTAATCGAGTTGTCTCTGGCGCCCATTAAAACTATTCTGTCTCCTGATTGAGCATTTTTAAGCAAATGATTATACAAATCTTCTCGTGTTTCAAAAAACAAAGCATTTTTACCGAAAGATTTTGCATAATTTATCAAATCATTTGATGAAATATCTTTGACAACAGTACCACCGCTAAAGAAAATTTCAGGCATTAACAAAACATCTTCATCGGACATTTGCGACACAAATGATTCTATTATCTGTCTGCCCATAAGGCGCATCGGAGCAAATCCATGAGGTTGGAACATTACAAGCAGACGACCGCTATAACTTCTTAAAGCACTCATTGATGCCAAAACCTTGTCCGGATTGTGCGCAAAATCATCAATTACGGTAATATTCGAAGATGTTCCCAAAACTTCTAATCTGCGTTTTGCTCCTTGGAAGGATTGTAGTGCCAAACAGGCCTCATCGGGAGATACCCCCAGCATTGAACAAGTTGCAACCGCACACATGGCGTTAGCTACATTAAAAGCACCGATCAACGCAAGTCTATATTTTTTATTATTAAACTCATATTGTGTTCCATCCGGTAATGAAGCTATGTTTTCGGCATAAAAATCGGCACTTTTATCTTTAATTGAAAAACTTAATGCTTCTTTTTTTATATTTTGTAAAACCGTACTGTTAACACAATCCTTATTATAAACAAAACCTTTTTTTGCCCGTTTGGCAAAATTTTCAAACAAAACCTTAAGCTCGTCTATGGGTTTGTGGTCTAAAGTAATATTATTGATAACCGCAATATAAGGATTATATTTTTCGATTGAACCGTCACTTTCATCAGCCTCTATGACACAATATTCGCCGTCATTTAAGACAACATTTGGAATTCCTTGTCTATTCTCATAGTTTTTTAAAATTGCGCCATTGATTACCAAAGGTTTTCTGCCCAATTTATCCAAAATATAACCTATCATTGCAGTTACGGTGGATTTTCCGGAAGTTCCGCCAACGGCAATATTATATTCATATTGCGAAAAAATTTCAGCCAGTAAATCAGAACGTTTTTGAATCGGAATATCCAATTCTTTGGCTCGTTTAACATCAGGGATTGTATCTTCTACCGCTGTTGAAACATACAAAGTATCAATATCATTTTCAAACATTGAACCGTCTTGCGGATATATTTTTATACCTAATGAAGTTAACGCTTTTTTATTTTTTTCGTCTTTACCCTGATCAAAACTTCGGTCAGAACCAAAAACTTGAACCCCCTTAAAATTTAATACTTGAGCCAAAGCAGACATTCCTGAACCGGAAACAGCACAAAAACCAACCTTTTTCATAAAAAATCTCCAAATTAAAATCAGCCTGTTACATATTATTGTATATTACAGGATAATAGTTAATTTTTTATTTGCTTATTTATAAAGTTTAGGCAGCGGATCTTTCATTTTTTTTGCTTGTTTTTTTACCGATTTACACATCTTACAAAAAACTTCCAAAAAAGCCTTTTCATCCCAATCTTTTTCTGTATCAGCATATAAAGTTTCCCTTATTTTATCTAATTCCCGATTAAACACTGAAGAATCAAAAACATCTGAAACATCTTGCAAATTGGCAATTTGCCTATCCGGAAAATAATGCTGTGTCCAAACAATCAATTCATCACGAAGAAGTCTTAAATTTTTGGCTTTAGCCGCGTTGATAATTGATTTTTTATTAGATATTTTCATATTGCTCATCATTATCAACTTCATCAACAATAAAGCAACCAAAATACCACCAAAAAAGGCAACGATAAGAAGAATTATAATTTTTGAATTATTAACTTTATTTATAACTTCAACCTTCGGCTGTTGTTTTGTAACGGAAACATTTGAAACGTCGGCAATTTTTTCTTTCGGAGCGTCATTTATTACACCTCCGACATTAATTTTATATTCCGGTATTGATGCCGTTTCAAAAGTATTAGTTATGGTATTAAACCATTTAACATCTATTTGAGGTAAAATTACTTCGCCGGTTTTTAACGGTATGTAAACATTTGAAATCTTTGACAAAGAAACAATATTATCATTATTTACACTCATTTCACTAATCGGTTTTTCCGGATATTGTTTAACATCATTTACTGATGCAAAATCAATTTCAGGCAAATTAGTATCTAAAACACCGGTTGCTTTTATGTAAATAGTGCGGCTTACCGGTTCGCCGACTTTAAATTGCGGATTTGCATCATTAAATTCGGCAGATAGTTTTACATCTTTGGCCGGCAACCACCATTTTACGCCATCAATCGCAGGTTTTACATTGACCTTTATCGGTTTAGTGTTTAATACAACAGGATTTTTATTCGCAAAAACCGTGTTCATACCAAAACCCGCAAAAAAATCATCTTCTTCGAAAAAACGAGCAAAAGGATCTGTTCGAGTGTTTTTAGTTAAATAATATCCGTTAAACTGAACAGGAGGAATAATAAGTTCACCGGATTTTTGAGGAAACAAAGCATAATCAAATGTTATTTCTCTTAATGTTTTTCCATTGATAATTTTATTTTCAATTTTAGGCTCGCCCAAAATACGAATAATCCAATCATCATTATCGGTAATAAAATTCGGCGCAGAACCTTGCAGACCACCGATATCATATATCTTTAGGCGATAATTTATTTGCTCCTGAACATAAGGATTATTATTGTCTATACTTCCGCTAATCTTAAATTTTGGCGAATTTACATCTTCGGATTTTACCAATTTATTTTCTTCAGCTGCCGTTGTGACCTTCAACGTAATCGGTTTGGTTTTATATCCGGACAATTCTATTTCGGGAATAATAATTTCACCGGATTTTTTAGGTATCATTACCAAATTCCATTGTCGTGATTTAGAAACTTCGGAATTAACAATATTAGTACGATAACTGTTAGAAACGGATAGAACCATAAAATTATCATTTAATGCGTTTAAATCCGGAGATGATGAAGTATCAACATCTTTTAAATCTAAAGTCAGAACAAATGTTTCTCCTTCCGGTACAACATTACGATTAACGGTTGCATCAAAACTTTGAGCTAAAGCTCCTTTAGAAACAAGTAGTAACAATAAAATTATAAAAAATATTTTTTTCATTTTTCACCTATTGTTCATTATATCTGTTTTGTTGATATTCACTATTGATAAATGCACGTAATAAACCACCGACATCTTCCGGTATTTCTCGATATTGTTGAACCTTTGCCTGCATTTTTTCATCGTATTTTTCTTCTTTTGAGCCTTGTTTCATCGAAAAACCCTGCTCCTTACTTTCCTGACCTTGTTTTTGATTATTATCATCAACTTCATTCATTGTTGATGACGTATCTTGAGATCCTTTATCGTCTTTTTCATCAGAGTGAGAATCTTGTTTTGCTTCATCTTGCCCTGATTGATTTTGTTGATTTTGCTGATTTTGAGAATCTTGATTGCCTTGAGATTCTTGATTATCTTCTCCTTGCTGCTCGCTATTATTCTCATCTTGAGGCTTTTGATTTTGTTGTTGATTTTGCTGCGAGCTCTCGGAATTGTCCTGATTATCTTTATTATCCTGATTGTTTTGATTTGACTTTGCTTGCTGTTGTTGATTTTGTTGTTTTTTTAAATATTCAAGATTAAACTTGGCATCTTCGTGGTTAGGATTAATTTTCAAAACCTCTTCATATTTTTTGATGGCGTCAGCTATTTTTCCGCCTTTTGCCAAAGCATTTCCCTGATTATAAAGTCCGGTTACGGAATTGTCTTTAGCAAAAAGCTCATAAGATTTTTGATAGTCACCGAGTTTATAATAACTTGAGGCCTGCCAATTTTCATTTTCAAATTTTTCAACTGCCGTTGCATAATCGCCGTTTTTATATGCCTTAAAAGCTTCTTGATTAGCACTATATAAAAATCCGGCATAAGCATTAGAACAAACAAATAAAAATCCGATTACCAAAATTCCTTTACGAAACAACATCAAACAATATACCAAAGGAACAATCAACAAATACCATCCGGCATCAAGCCAAATACTGCGCAAATTTTTACCCTTTTCCATAGCGCTGTTTTCTAACTGCATTTTATCGGCGAAAGATAATAACATATTATCATCATTTTGAATATTCCAATAATCTCCTCCTCCGGCTGATGCTACCATTTCTAATTTTTCATTAACCTTTGAGGCAACTCCGATAATATTTATTTTAACATTTTGTGCTAAAGCACTTTTAGCTTCGCTGATTGCCAAGTCAAATTTTTGGCCGACATCCGGCGTAAATATTATCATATTACCATTATTAAATCCCGATGCTTTTATTCTTTCAACCCCGAGTTTTATTGCTCTATCAAGCCTGTCTCCGTTGGCAGGCATAATATCATAATTTATGGCAGGCAATAAATTTTGCAAAATTTTCATATCATCAGTTAACGGTGAAATTACAAACGGCTCGGATGAATATACCATCAATCCGGCCTGCATACCTTTTAATAAATTAAGTAAATCGTCAATTTTATATTTTGCTCTGCTCAAACGATTGGGAGCAATATCGGTTTCTTTCATATCTGATGACATATTCAATGCGATTATTAAAGGATTTTGAATTTCAAATGCAGGAACTTCAATCTTTTGAAAGCTCGGACCTGACGCAGCAATTATAGCAATAACCATCGCCAAAAAACTTCCCATAACATATAATTTGCGTTTTTGTGCAGAACACTTTACCAAAAGATATGCCAATAAACGTTTATCAATTACCTTTTGCCAAGATGATTGAACATTTGACATTTTATAATAACGACCATACAGCAACAATGGTATCAGCAATAACAATAATAGCCAAGGACGTAAAAAATGAAAATTATTGATAAATTCATTCATCATTTTGCGCCTCGCAAAGTATAAAATATTAACATTCCTAAAATTGTCGCCAACAATAACGGAATATAATACAACTCTGTAGTTTCCTGAATAAATCGTTCGTCATTTATATCAGGCTCTAACTTGTCAATAACCTGATATATTTTTTGTAATTCAGCTGTATTTTCAGCTCTAAAATATTGACCTTTTGTAATTGATGATAACTGCTTCATTGCCTGCTCATCAACACCCGGAGCCGTCATAGCAATCATTTTGAAAAAAACATTTGGCGCCCCGACACCGATAGTATAAGTCTTGATATTTTCATCTTGAGCTAATTTTATTGCTTGCCCCATAGATATTGAACCGTCATTATTTTCACCGTCAGTCAAAAGAATTATTATTTTATTATCTTTATTTTTATCATCTCGCAAATTTTTCAAAGCCAATCCGAGAGCATCTCCGATACTCGTAGAATTACCGGCCATACCCGGTTTCATTGACCATAAAATTTCTTTAACAGAAGCTTTATCAAAAGTTAAAGGTGCTTGCAAATAGGCTCTGGTTCCAAATAAAACAAGCCCCATTCTATCATTTGCTCTTTGTGATACAAATTCCGAAACTACTCTCTTAACTGCATCAAGTCGACTAATTCTTCGACCTGAATAAGTAAAATCTTTTTCAGTCATTGATGTTGAAATATCCAACACCAACATAATGTCACGACCTTCATTTTTCAAACGTATCGGCTCACCGACAATTTGCGGACGAGCCACAGCAAGAACCAAAAGCCACCACAAAATATATAACATCCAAAAATTTTTGGATATTTTAGTATCTTGAGAAGAATTTTGCCAAATACTTCCGGAACTGATGGCTATGCGTTTTAAATCCGCAATAAAAGGAACTTTTAGAGCATCTCCATGCATACCTTTAACCGCAGGAGTTAAAAAATAGACGACAAACGGAAGAAAAATGAGCAAAAAAGCTAATGGATAGGCAAAAACAATCATAAATTTTCTCCTATCCATTTAAGGCAAAAAGTTTTTAATTTTTGTAAAGTTTCAATATCATAACTTTTAGAATTGCTCGGCATGTACGGAGCATCTGCAAGCAGTTTTGCCGTTATATTATCAAGTTTTGATTTAGTCTTTTTATTTAAAAATTCTATCCAATCATTACCACTTAAAACCAGAGCTTCAGGATATTTATATACACAAACTCGACGCAAAATTTCCGACATTGACGAAGCTGATTTTTGGATATTATCCGAAGTAATATTTTTTAACAAATTTAAGGCATATCTTTTTTTGGATTTTGCAATTATAAAACGGATAAATTTATATGCCAAAAAACTTAATACACAAACAGCAACAATAACCGACCAACCATATCCCAAAGGAAAGTTCGTCAAATCATGCGGTATGTGTATATCCCGTAATTCAGGTAAATTATCCGGCATATAAATCCCCTTAAAATTTTAAGAATCACCAACTGTTAATTTAAGACTTAAATCAATAAAAATCAACATTAGCGAAGTTTAATAATACCGATTTTTTTCTTACCTAAAGCAATTTTAGCCTGACCGTCTATTATATCGCAAGCACCCAAACAATAATTTTCGTCGGTTATCGCTTTATCATTTAATTTCAAGCCGCCTTGTTTAATAAGACGACGAGCTTCGCCTTTAGAAGCACAAAATCCGATATTGACAAAAGCATTTAAGATACCTTCGCCGGAATCAATTTCCAAACAAGGTAATTCGCCACCGGCTTGGTTTTGCTCAAAGGCTTTGATAGCAGTTTCACGAGCATTGATTGCTTCAGCTTCGCCGCGACAAATTTTGGTAGCCTCAAATGCCAAAATCTTTTTAGCCTCATTGATCTCTTTATCTTTCAAAGCTTCTAAACGACGAACTTCATCAATCGGCAAATCGGTATAGATACGCAGACATTTACCGACTTCATTGTCTCCGATATTTCTGAAATATTGGAAGTAGTCATAAGAAGGTAATTTTTCGTCATTAATCCAAACAGCATTACCCTCGGATTTGCCCATTTTTTTACCGTTAGAATCGGTAATAATCGGTGAAGTGTAACCGAACAATTCCGTATTATATTTTCTACGACCGAGTTCTGTTCCCGATGTAATATTGCCCCATTGATCAGAGCCGGCAATTTGAGCACGGCAACCGTATTTTTGCATCAAAACACAAAAATCA
Source organism: Alphaproteobacteria bacterium (assembly GCA_045633825.1). Taxonomy (GTDB): domain Bacteria; phylum Pseudomonadota; class Alphaproteobacteria; order RF32; family CAG-239; genus CAZU01. The sequence goes on from JAZQZB010000022.1 coordinate 8,842, forward strand.
TAGCCTTGTAACAACATATAGTTAAACTCTAAAAAGCTCATCGGCTGTTCACGTTCCAAACGTGTTTTAACGCTATCCATGGTCAACATGCGATTAACCGAATAACAAGTTCCGATATCACGCAAAAATTCCAAATAGTTAATATCTTTAAACCAATCCCAGTTATCAACCATAATCGCATCATTAACGCCATTACCGAATCGTAAAAACTTGGAAAATGATTTTTTTAACCCCTCAATATTGTGAGCTAAAGTTGCTTCATCTAAAAACGGACGAAGTTTATCTTTACCTGACGGATCACCGATACGGGCCGTTGCACCACCGACTAAAGTTAACGGTTTGTGGCCGCATTTTTGAAACCAACGCATCATCATCAACGGGACAATGTGACCGACATGTAAACTGTCACCGGTAGGATCAGAACCTAAATAAGCAATAGCAGGAACTCCTTTTTTCTCGCAATCAACCAAATAATCGTCAAAACCTTCCAAATTGGTACATTGATTGTAAAAACCTCTCTCTTGCATAATGTTTAAAAATTCTGATTTTAATTGTGACATTTTATCTTATACCTCTTTTATTTTTATAACTAATTCTTAACGCATATTAGCATATAATTTTGGTATTGCAATAAAGGAGTTAATTTTTTTATGAGTTCTATTCACGCAACAAAAGTTTTAGGATTAACCAGCGGCTCTTCTTTGGATGGTGTTAATGCGTCAATTATTATAACAGACGGGGTTGATATCTTTGAAATAATAAAAAATTTTGATGTTCCATATGATGATAATTTGCGTGAAGCTCTTCGCCACATGCAAAAAAACTTTGCTAAAATGAATGATGATGAAAAAGTGAGAATCGAAAAATCATTAACAGATTTTCATATAGGGGTGGCTCGTGAAATTTTATGTGAATATGAAGGAATTGATTTAATCGGATTTAGCGGACACATTATTTGTCATAAACCAAGCGAACATATTTTATATCAAATCGGAAACGAACAACAAATAGCTGATGAATTAGGCATAAAAGTTGTAGGAAAATTTCGTAATGCCGATATTCTATCCGGTGGGCAGGGAGCGCCTCTGTCTCCCATTTATCATATATCATTAGTTCAAAATATCGAAAAACCGTTGGCTGTCGTTGATATCGGAGGTATCAGTTCGATTACCTTTGTCGGACAAAACGGAGAATTGATGGCTTTTGATGCCGGTCCGGGAAATGCAGCCATTAATGAATGGGTTAACAAACATGGCGGAATGTGTATGGACTATAACGGGAAATTAGGAATTACCGGCCATATAAATGACGAAGTTTTAAGCGCAATGATGAAACATAAATACTTAAAACTATTACCTCCAAAAGCCGCCGATAGTAGCACTTTCAGAGATAAATTAGAACATTTGGAAGGATTATCATTAGAAGACGGAGCTGCCACGGCATCCGCATATATCGCAACAGCAATTCTAAAAGCGATTGACGATTTTTTACCTATTATACCCAAAAAAATTATTGTTTGCGGAGGCGGTGCAAAAAATCCGACATTGGTGCGTTTCTTAAAACAACGATCAATAGGAATGGAAATTGTGACCGCACAAGAATGTGATTTTGATCCTTTGGGAATCGAGGCTCAAGCCTTTGGTTTTTTGGCTGTAAGACGTTTACAATGTATGCCTACATCATATCCGTTTACAACCGGAGCTTCGCAAGAAGTTATCGGCGGAGAAATTTTTGAACCAAGAAGATAAAAAATATCAATAAGTACTCTATTATCTTCCAAACACAGCATCTTTCAATCGCTTTAATGTTTGTTGCGCTACAGGGCGAGCTTTTTTAGCACCTTCTTGTAACATTGCTTCAACTTCATCAAAATGAGCCATGTAATAATTGTATTTTTCTCTCGGTTCTTTAATTTTTTCAACAATTACATCAAGCAACATATTTTTAACATGACCGTAACCAAGTCTTCCTTCTCGCAAACCGTCAGCCATTTCTTTTAGCTGTTCCGGTGTCGCAATAGCCTTATATATCTCGTATACCATGACACTGTCAGGGTCTTTGGGCTCATCCAGCGGGCGAGAATCGGTTACAACCGAAAATACAGCTTTTTTAATTGCTTTATCATCATCAAAAAGCGGAATTATATTACCATATGATTTACTCATTTTGCGACCATCGACACCCGGAACTATTGCAACATTTTCAGCCAAATAATATTCAGGTAAATGCAACAAATCTTTACCATAGTGAGCATTGATAGCACCGGCAATATCACGTGCAATTTCCACGTGTTGAACCTGATCTTTGCCGACGGGAACAATGTCGGTATCAAATGATAAAATATCAGCAGCCATTAAAGTCGGATAGGTATATAACCCCATATTAATACCGTCATCATCCGGTTTATTTGCTTCGCGATTTTTATCAACACAAGCCTTATAAGCATGGGCTTTATTCATAAAACCTTTTGGAGTATAAGCGTATAAAATTGTGGTGATTTCCGTAATTTCGTGAATATCTGATTGACGATAAAAAACCGAATGATCGGGGTTTAGACCTAAAGCCAAATAAGTGCATGCAACCTCTTTTATTTTTTGATTTAATACAAGAGGATCTTTTTCGGCATTTATAGCGTGATAATCAGCAATAAACATATAATGATTTTCAGCTTTATTGCCCATTTCTATTGCCGGCATTATAGCACCCAAATAATTACCCAAATGAGGTGTTCCGGTCGGCTTTACTCCGGTCAAAACTGTTTTTTTATCAAACATCTGCGACTAATCCTTACTTTTTTATTGAATTTGTATTATAAAATTGATACTCTACTCGGGCTTTTAAGTCAATAGCTATATAATAAGGTGATTAAAAAATGTTAGATATTAAATTTGTGGCAGAAAATGTCGATTGGGTAAAAAAATCTTTGGCAAGAAAAGGTTTTGATTCATCTAATGTCGACAAATTGGTTGAAGCTTATCTTGCAATGAATAAACTAAAAACTTCAACTCAACAAAAAATGGAAGAAAAAAACAAATTAAGTAATGCCATCAAATCCGCATCGTCGGAAGAAAGACCTAACATTATTGCTAAAAGTAAAGCTATCGGAGAAGAATTGAAACAAGAGCAATTATTACTTGATGAAGCGCAAGCAAAATTTGATGACATGATGTTAAGAATGCCAAACTACCCTGACGAAAATTGTCCGGATGGTCCGGATGACAGCGCCAATGTAGTAATTAAAAAGGTTGGAGAACCTCGCAAATTTGATTTTACTCCGCGTGATCAAATCGAACTTTGTGAATTAAACGATTGGACTGACAGTGAACGTATTGCCAGAATTTCGGGCGCCAGAACTTATGTTTTGAAAAATGATTTGGCAAAATTGGAATTAGCCATTCACATGATGGTTTTAGACAAACTTCGTGATAAAGGTTTTACGGTTATTTCCGTTCCCTCTCTTACCAAAGAAAAACCCTTATACGGTCAGGGATATTTGCCGTTTGCCCGTGATGAAATTTATTATATGGAAGCTGATGATGTATACTTATCCGGTACGGCAGAGCTTATCTTAAACTCTATGCACGCCGACGAAATTTTGGCCGAAAATTCTTTACCGATTTTATATGCCGGATTTTCGCCATGTTTCAGACGCGAAGCCGGTTCGGCCGGTAAAGATACCAAAGGTCTTATTCGTGTACATCAATTTATGAAAACCGAACAATTTGTCATTTGTAAAGGCGAAAAAGAAGAAAGCGAAAAATGGCATAAAAAACTTCTCGAAATATCGGAAGAAGTTTTGGTTGATTTAGAATTACCTTATCAAGTTTTGGATGTTTGCTGCGGTGATATGGGCTCTCCGAAATATCGTCAATATGATTTGGAGGCATGGTTACCGAGCCAAAATTGCTATCGTGAAACTCACTCTTGCTCTAATATTACCGATTGGCAAGCCCGTCGTACAAACATCAGATACCGAGAAAATGCATCAGGAAAAGTTAAATTTGCCCATACCTTAAACAACACAGGTATTGCAACTCCTCGTGCTTTGGTTATGTTTATCGAAAACCACCAAAATGAAGACGGTTCGGTAAATATTCCTCTCAAGTTACAACCGTATATGGGGGGTAAAAAAATTATCGGAAAAGATAAATAATCTTATCCTTTTTAGCAAAAAATTAAGTCCCGTTATTTATAATGGGACTTAATTTTATATATACATCCGCAAAAGGAGTAAAAAAATGGAATTTGATAAAAAAAAAGCATCTTCTTGGTTCATGATTATAACCATTATTCTTATTATCGGAGGCTTTAATGTCGGATATTTCATCAAATATATTTCATCAAACAGAGAATCTATCGTTGATTATAATCTAAAAGATGAAGATATTAACCCTATTCGCGAAGCTGCTGTTGCCGGAATTTTTTATCCTGCGGATATTTATCAACTAACCAGCGATATTAACGGATATATTGAGCATGTATCAAGCAGCAATAACGGTAAGCCCAAAATTCTTATTGTCCCTCATGCCGGATATAAATATTCGGCACAAATAGCAGCCAGTGCTTTTGCCAGAATCAAACCTTTTAAAGATAAGATTAAAAAAGTTTTTTTATTGGGTCCGTCTCATCGCGTATATGTTGACGGAGTTGCTTTACCGAAAGAAAAAAGTTTTAAAACACCGCTGGGAATTGTAAAAGTAGATACAAATATTATCAACGAACTTGAACAAACTAACGTCTTTAAATTTAAATCTTCGGCACATAAAAACGAACATTCTTTAGAAGTTTCTTTGCCGTTTTTACAAAATGTTTTAACTAATTTTAAGATTATTCCTATGTTATACGGTGAAGCAAACCCTCAAGATATCGCCCAAATTTTACAACCATATTTAGAAAGAAATGACAGTATTTTAATTGTTTCTGCCGATTTATCTCATTATTTGGATTATACTTCAGCTCAAAAGGCGGATAAACAAACAGCTAAAGATATTGAAAACGGGAAAAGTATAAATCATCATCAATCTTGCGGTGCAACTGCTATTAATACGGCTATGATTTTGGCTCAAAAATTCGGCTTTGTTCCTCTACTTTTAAATATGGCCAATTCCGGAGACACTGCCGGCAATAAAGATAGAGTTGTCGGATATGGTGCATGGTCTTTTGAAAAAGAAAATGAAGAAGATTTGACCAAGCTTAAGGCTATAGAAATAGAAGAAAAAAATTTACAAAACTTTGCCCGTCATAATAAAGAAGCGATTCTGCAAATAGTTGAAAAATCTCTTTTTAAAGCTGTAAAAAACAACAAAATTTATACTCCTAAAAGAAATGAATATAATAATGTATTATTTAATAAAGGAGCTTCTTTCGTAACATTGGAAAAAAATAATAAATTACGCGGATGTATAGGTTCTCTTTTGCCGACAAATGCCATAGCCACAGATTTGGCAAAAAATACTTTTTCCGCAGCAAAAAATGACTCTCGTTTTAAGCCGATAAATGAAAATGAGCTGAAAGAGATTACTTTTAAGGTTTCTTTATTAACCGGATTTGAAAAAATTGAATTTGCATCTTATGACGATTTACTAAAACAAATAAAGCCCAAAATCGACGGCTTATTAATTAAAGACGGAGAACGTCAAGGATTATTTTTACCGAGTGTCTGGGAAGATATTCACAATAAAAAAGAATTTTTAACCGAACTAAAAATAAAAGCAGGATTAAGTCCAAACTATTGGTCTGACAATATTGAAGTTTTCAGATTTAGAACAGTGGAGATTACAAAATGATTATCAACGGATATAAAATTGCAATAGATGAAGACAAATTAGATAAAATGATATCGGAGCAAATGACCGATGTTGTTTTAATTGATGAAAATTTCAAAGGATATAAAAATTTATCCGAAGGTAATAAAAAAGCTTTAAAACACTTGGTTAAAGCCGCAAAAATTATAAATGATGTTGCATTAGAACAAGATCATTTCTTAAATCGAGAACTGAAAAAAGGATTAGAAGAAGCTTCAAAATCAAATGAACATGCCAAAAAAGCTTTGGTGATTTTTAATTCTATAAACGGGGTTATGGGGCTTAACGGAATCGATGAAAAACCCATAAAAATTTTTGAAAATATTGAAGAATATCCGGGGAAAAATTATTATCCTACAGATTTAACCATAGATGAATTTCATGATATCTTATTTAAGATGATTGAACGAGGCAAAATTGATGAACTTAAAAATATTTTATCGGCAAGAACCATGGTTCGTCGCAAAGGTGATGAGCTTTTCGGTATCGATTATACTCAATATTTTGCTAAAGAATTTTCTGATGTGGCAAATGAATTAGAACTGGCCGCCCATTATTCTGATAATGAACAATTTAATGAATTTTTGTCTTGGCAAGTTCAAGCATTACTGCAAAACAACGAAGATATGGATATGTTAGCCGACAAGCATTGGGCTGAAATGCAATTTACCCCTTTAGAATTTACTTTAAGTCGTGAAAATTATGATGATCAAATGACGCCTACAATTTTTGATAATCCCCAATTAGTTCAAAAATTAGAAAATATGGGTATTGTTATTAATCCGAAAGATATGCTGGGTGCCAGAGCCGGTATTGTCAACAAAGAAGGAACAGACCTTATTTTAAATTTTAAAAAACAAATGATAAATTTAGCAAAATTAATGCCTTTTACCGATAAATATGAACAAAAAATAAGTTTAGGCGATGATATAAAACAAACTATGGTAGATGTTGATTTAGCAGCATTACAAGGGGATTATGCTCAATGTCGCGGAGGAATGACAATCGCACAGAATCTACCAAACAGTGATAAATTGGCAATAATAACCGGCGGAGGAAGACGTAATGTTTATCATCGTCAGGTAAGAATGTCGGGCGATAAAGAACGTGATAAAAAATTATTAGATGCACTTTTAGCTCCGGAATTTCACCAATATTATGATAAAGAAGCCGAGCATATTTTTGTTATCGGACACGAAAACGGACATTCTTTCGGACCGGACAGTTCTTATAAAACGGCTTTGGGTATATATCAACATATTATCGAAGAATATAAAGCTGATGTAACCTCTATTACCATGATGCCGGAATATGTAAAATCAGGTGTTATAAGCGAAACCGATTTGAAAAAAATATATGTTACATGGATTATGCGTCTGTTGTTAAAATCGCAACCCAAACATATTCAACCACATCGTGTGGGAGATTTAATTCATTTCAATCGTTTATCAGAATTCGGCGTTATAACTATCAATGAAGAAAATAAAATTGTTATCAACTTTGATAAAATTCATGATGTTATGTATAATTGTTTAGAAAGAACTATCGAAATACAACTGTCAAAATCTTCTGCAAAAGCTAAAGAATTTATTGAAAAATATACAATTTGGAGCGATATACACAAATATATTGCTGACATATTGTTGAGCTTGGGAATTAAACCGTATAAAAATATAAGGATGTTTTTCTGATGTACTATTGTTTGGAAGATATTTTTGCAATCGGAATCGGACCGTCGAGTTCTCATACCGTAGGACCAATGAAGGCCGCTAAAAAATTTGCCGATACGTTAATTGAAAAAAATTTTTTAGAAAAAGTTGAAAAAATAAAAGTTGATTTATACGGATCTTTAGCATTAACCGGAATCGGACATGGAACTCTAAAAGCCGTCATATACGGATTAATGGGATTTACGGCAGAAGATGTTGATACTGACAAACCTTATTACAACTCGGTTGAACGAGATAAAATGCTACACTTGGCTCAACTAAAACCAATAAAATTTGATATCGACAATGATATGATATTAAATAAAGATATCTTTTTAAAAGAACATTCTAACGGAATTAAATTTTCAGCCTATGATAAAGATGACAAACTTACTTTCGAAGAAACTTATTTTTCTATCGGTGGCGGAACCATTGTTCGAAAAGATGAATTTTCGACTCAACGTTCACAAATTATTCTCAATGTTCCTCATCAATTTGATACTTGTAAAGAATTACAGGAAATTTGCGATAAATATGGTTTGACTTTTTCAGAAGTAGTCCTGCAAAACGAAGTATCTCTTAAACCGGAAAACGAGGTATTTGATTACTTAAAAAAAATTCATCGTATCATGCGATCGGCGATTGATAGAGGAATGGTAAAACACGGAGTCCTTCCAGGCGGATTAGAAGTCAAACGCAGAGCTCCTGAAATTTATGATCAATTAAAAGAAAAATTTTTAGATAATCACTTGGATGGTTTTGAGGTTATTGATTGGATAAATTTATGGGGATTTGCCGGAGCAGAAGAAAATGCAGCAGGCGGCAGAGTTGTTACGGCTCCGACAATGGGATCCGCCGGAATCATGCCTGCTGTTATGAGATATTTTACACGTTTTTCCGCACCATCTTCTCCTTTGAATGTTGAAGACGGTATTATTGCATTTTTAACAACAGCTGCGGCTATTTGCTCATTATACAGATCTAATGCTTCAATTTCAGGCGCCGAAGTGGGATGTCAGGGCGAAATAGGAGTAGCGTGCTCTATGGCTGCCGGAGGTTTGGCCGCCGCAATGGGCGGAACGAATCAACAAATAGAACAAGCTGCCGAAATTGCAATGGAACATAATCTCGGACTAACATGTGATCCCGTAAATGGTCTGGTTCAAATTCCTTGCATCGAAAGAAATGCTATGGGAGCAGTTAAAGCTATTAATGCTGCAAGACTGGCTATGAGAGGAAATGTAAAAAATATCGTATCGTTAGATAATGTTATAAAAACAATGTATGATACAGGTAAAGATATGAGTAACCGATATAAAGAAACTGCTTTAGGCGGTTTGGCAGTAAATATTATCGGTTGTTAAAAAAAATATTATTTACTTGCTTGAATATACAGGCGTAATTATACTTTATAGTATATAATTCGTTAAATATGAATGAGGTGTAAAATGTTTTCAAAGCTTTTTAAAGGGGAACTTTCTTTAGGCGCTACATTTTGGAAATTCGGAGTATTAATTCTTATAATTTTACACTACGCACTGAAAATGTTTGCCTCTTTATTATCTTCATATCTTAAAGGTAGAACAATAGCTGATTTTTTCTTTAACGAATTTCATTTTATATATACTTCAAAATTAAGCTTATTATGGACACTTTGTTACATAAGCACTTTTATTATATTGATAGTTTACTCCTACAAAATTATAGTTGCCGTATGGAGAAGCTCGGCAAATTATTCAAAAAGTGTTTGGTTAGTTCATCTTTCTCGTTTGGGAATATTGATAGCCGTATTTATGACATGGTATCCGTTTTTTGTGAGATAAAAATGAAAAAAATTTTACTACTGCTATTTTTGCTTATATTATGCGCTTGTGTTCAAGTAGGTGAGTTCTCACCACAAAGTCATGACCTATATGAAATGGGAAAAGCCGATTGTGAAAAAACGCCGGAAAAATGTCATAAAGGCGTGCCTTGGTAAAAATAAAAAGCTCCGAAAACTCGGAGCTTTTTTCAAACTTAATCCAATAAATTAAAGTTCGCCGGTTGAGTAGCGTTTTGCCATTTCAGACATCGGAATAACTTTAATTTTTGATGCTTGTTCGGCAGCGCCAAACGAAATGAAACGAGCTTCACAAACTTTTTGCATTTCTTCAATAGCAGGTTTCAAATATTTGCGAGGATCAAACTCTTTCGGATTTTCAGCAAAAATCTTACGGATTGCGCCGGTAATTGCCATACGGCAATCAGTATCAACATTTACTTTGCGAACACCTGATTTAATACCACGAACGATTTCTTCAACCGGAACACCATAAGTTTGCGGGATTGCACCGCCATAAGCATTTATCAAATCTTGCAATTCTTGAGGAACAGAAGATGAGCCATGCATTACCATGTGGGTATTAGGCAATTTGGCATGAATTTTTTCGATAACATCAATAGCCAAAATTTCGCCATCAGGTTTACGAGTAAATTTGTATGCACCGTGAGATGTTCCGACTGCAACAGCCAAAGCATCTAATTTGGTTTCAGCAACAAAACGAGCTGCTTCATCAGGATCGGTTACAAGGCGTTTTTTATCAATTATACCTTCGGCACCATGACCGTCTTCTTTATCGCCTTTACCTGTTTCTAATGAACCGATAACCCCCAGTTCGCCTTCAACAGAAGCGCCAACGGCATGAGCACGAGCAACAACTTCTTTAGTAACTTTTACATTATATTCGAATGATGACGGAGTTTTACCGTCAGCTTCTAAAGAACCGTCCATCATTACTGATGAATATCCGTTTACGATTGCTGATTGGCAAACATCAACTGACGAACCGTGATCTTGGTGCAAACAAATCGGAAGTTCGGGGAACATTTCGATACCGGCTTGAATCATATGACGAATCATGGGATCGCCGGCAAATTTACGAGCACCGGTAGATGTTTGAATAATTACCGGAGCATTTACTTTGCGAGCTGCTTGCAAAACAGCAATAACCTGTTCCATATCGTTAATATTAAATGCCGGAACACCATAGTTGTTTTCGGCTGCGTGATCTAAAATCTGACGCATAGTTACTAAAGGCATATTTTTCTCCTTAAAATTTAAGTTTTATTTCTTTTGTTAATATATATAAGCATCCTTTTTTTGCAAGTTATTTTATTGCATCTTTAACCGCATCAACAACTTCTTCAACAGTGATGCCGAAATATTTGTACAATTCGGTGCCGGGTGCTGATGCTCCAAAACCATCCATACCGATAATATCACCGTTAAGACCGACATATTTTTCCCAACCGAATTTAGAGGCAGCCTCGACTGCAATACGAGGTTTATTACCCAATATCTTTTCCTGATAATCGATACCTTGAGCATCAAATAATTCAGAACAAGGCATTGATACAACTGCAACCTCTATTCCCTCTTCTTTTAATTTGGATTGTGCTTCGATTGCCAAAGAAACCTCGGAACCGGTAGCTATCAACGTCGCAACTCGTTTTTTCTCATCACCGGAAATAATATAGGCTCCTTTGGATGACAAATTTTCTTTGGCATCTTGGCGTAATGTTGGCAAGTTTTGACGAGAAAGCGCCAAAATCGACGGGGTTGTTTCTTGAGTTATAGCCAATTCCCAAGCCTCTGCCGTTTCGATAACATCACAAGGACGAAAAGTTAACATATTAGGCATAGCTCTGAATGATGCCAAATGCTCAATAGGTTGGTGCGTAGGACCGTCTTCGCCGACACCGATAGAATCGTGCGTCATAACATAAATTGTACGTAATCCCATAAGCGAAGCCAAACGCATTGAAGGACGTAAATAATCCGAAAATACCAAGAAAGTTCCGCCAAAAGGAATAACTCCGCCATGCAATGCCATACCGTTCATCATAGCTCCCATGGCATGTTCTCTGATACCATATTCCACATTGTTACCATTATAATCTTCGGAAGTAATTGTTTTGGATGATTTGGTCATGGTCATATTCGGGCCGGCCAAATCGGCAGAACCGCCAATTATTTGCGGAATGTTCGGCATAATGGCTTCCAAACACATATTAGATGCTTTACGAGTAGCAACACATGGTGTTTCTTTAATAGCGTTTTCCTTTACCTTTATCAAATCTTTGTTCCAATTTTTAGGTAATTCGGAAGAAACAACTGCCATAAACTCTTTACCTTTAGCTTTGGCGCGTTTTTCCCATTCTTTAGCCAAACCGTTTCCTCTTGCTCCGACATCACGCCATAATTTTAATATTTCTTTCGGGGTTTCAAAAGCAGGTGCTGTCCAATTTAACTGTTTACGCATCAATTCAATTTCTTCAGTACCCAACGGAGAACCATGACATTTTGGTGTACCACATTTATTAGGAGCTCCAAACCCGATTGTAGTTTTACATGCAATCAAAGTCGGTTTTTTTGATTTTTTAGCCTTTTTAATTGCTCTATCAATCTGACAACAATTATGTCCGTCAATTGAAATTACGTTCCAACCATTTGCTTTGAAGCGACAAACCTGATTGGTTGAAGATGCAATACCGACTGTACCATCAATGGTAACATTGTTATTATCCCACAATACGATAAGTTTGTTTAATTTTAAGTGTCCGGCCAAAGAAATAGCTTCTTCGGAAATTCCTTCCATCAAACAACCGTCACCGACAAGAGCATAAGTATAGTGATTACATACATCCGAACCATATTTGGCAGAAATATTTTTTTCGGCCAAAGCCATACCCACCGCAGTGGCAATTCCTTGTCCCAATGGGCCGGTAGTTGTGTCAATACCTTCCAAATGCCCGTATTCCGGATGACCGGCCGTTTTAGCACCGAGCTGTCTGAAATTTTTCAAATCATCTATATCAATATCATTATAGCCCATCAAATAAAACAATGAATAAAGCAAGCTTGAAGCATGGCCTGCCGACAAAACGAATCTGTCCCTATCGAACCATTTGGGATTTTTAACATCTGTTTTTAAGTGTTTGGAAAACAAAACTGTAGCGACATCCGCGATACCCAGAGGCATTCCGGGGTGTCCTGATTTTGCTTTTTCAATCATTTCAACACACAAAAAACGAATAGCATCAGCCATTTGCTTTTCTTTTTTACAGCATGAAAATAAGCACATAGATTTCTCCTTTTATTTTAATTTTGACAGCTGTTTTGCTTGCGATTTTTCTTAACCACAATCGGTTTTTGAAGCTCTTCGGAATATATAATTTCTTCATCCGGCAAAATTTCCAGATTAACTCTATCAATAACCGTTTCATTTTGAGATTTTATTTCGTCTTCAGTAAGATAACGATAGTCAATGTCAAACATTTTCTTTGATTTTTCCTTTTTAGCGCCGACCAAATCCATTCCCAAATAAATCTTAAAATCATTAAACGGAGGTTTGGGTATACGAGTAATTGTCGGATTACCGCGCAATACTATTTCTTTAACATTTGTCGGAATACTCAAAGTTTGTTTAACCACTTTTCGTCCGATATAATCCTTATCATTTAAAGAAGTTTTTAAAAAATAATCAGCATCAACCGTTGTGGTGGATGACTGCTCTAACCGACGCAATTTAAAGACAGGCGTTATAACCGCATAATAGCGATTATTTGATTCTTCATTATAGCAATAAGCTTCATTTCCTACCAAATTAATTTGGAATTTATCATTTATATCCGTGTGATATGCTCTTGTCGTTTCTCGAGGTATTATAATTTCGGGACAAGCATAATGCTCAAATTGTTGTGATGAACAAGCGGACACAATAAAAAGCAATATTATTACTATAAATTTCTTCATAAAAGCTCGAACCTTTTTAATGTTTTTTTATAATATAAAGCACATCTATTCTTTTGTAAAGAATGCTACTAACTCGCTGTGATTAGAATAGATAAATTGATCAACCATGGTTACTTCTTGTAATTTATAACCACCCGAAATCAACATATTGGCATCATTTACAAAAGTGTTAGGATTGCAAGATACTGCAACAATTATTTTCGGTTTTGATAAAGATTTGGCAATATTTTCACATAAAGCTTTGGCACCGGCTCGAGGCGGATCAAACAATATTGCATCAAAATCTTTTAATTCATTTTCATCCAAAGGATATTTAAACAGATTTTTATTCATTATTTTGATGTTGGTAATCTGATTTTTGTTTATCGAATCTTGAAAACCTTTAAGCAGTTGTTCGGAAGAATCGACAGCAGTTATTTTTACTTTGTCTTTTTGAGCCAGAAGATACGAAAAAGTTCCGACACCACAAAACAAATCGGCAATATTTCCTTCTGTATTTTCAAAATATTTTAAAACTAAATCACCTAAAGCTTTTTGTCCTTCTCTTGAAGGTTGTAAAAATGTTCCGGCAGGAATAAATACATCATAATTGCCGATTTTTATAAAAGGTCGAGATTTTTCGATAATTGTTTCGGTGTTACCCAAAGCAGACCTACGATGAGAAATTCTTACAACAGAATCATTCGCAGAAATTTTTTCAAAAATTATCATACGATGATTCAACTCTAAAGGCGCATCATATTCCAACACAATATCTATACCGTTGTCAGCTTCACAAATAAAAACATCACCTTTAGTTATGTATTGCGAAGATATCTTTTTGCCTTTTTTAATCTGATACGATTCTTGACAAATAACACTGATTAATTCTCGCAAAAAAGGTATTGCATCATTTAATTTTGAAGTAAGTAAAGTGCATCGTTTTATATCAACTATTTGATGAGAAGCAGCCTCATTAAAACCTAATAAAAGCTGATTTTTTTTATATTCAAAAGCAAATGTTGCTCGCCGGCGACAACCGTCAGGAATAAAAACGGGAGAATTTATTTTAATATCTTCAGCAGAAATCAACGAAATTATTTTCTTAAATTTTTCAAATTTCTCTCGGCAATATTCTTCGCTTTGTTTATGGCGAAAAACACATCCGCCGCACAAATCAAATATATCACAACTCATAAATTTTATCCTCAAACTTTTTATTAAAAAAATTATTTGCCGCTATTTTAAGCAACTAACAAAAAAAATCACATTTTTATGCTTTTGCTCCTTGCAATAATTATTATTTTGGTTAACATTACTACTATTATATTGTTAATATATAATAAAATTTACTAAAGTTTTTATAAATATTTTAATAGAATAGATTATATTTATCCGATATTGGTATTTTAAGGAAAAATGTTGATGAGCAAAAATTTACCGAGCCACTTTTCCAATAAATTGGAAATAAATTATAATAAACATACAGCTTATTTAACCGACAAGGTAAAATTAAAATCAGTTTTACCGGGAATTATATTCGGATTTTTGTTGGCTATATTAGGATTTTACGAATGGTTTAATGCTTTCGGAAGCGGCGGAGCAGAACTTATTCCTTCAGATAAGGTTATTTATAAACCGACTTTTGCCGTTTGGTTTTTCGATTTATGTTTTATAATTCTCGGATTAAGTTTGTTTATTACCAATGCATTATTATTCATACGCTATAATAAATACATTATCAAAAACAACAGCGTAATTATCGTTAAAAGACCGATATTCCGAGAAAAAATCATTTTACAAGAAAATTTAGATAAATACCAAGGTGTTCGTTTCAGAATAGAATTTATGGAATCAGGATTTATGACGCAAAACAGATACATTATTGAATTATATCATCAAAATCCGGAAAAAATAATTCCTTTATATATCACAAAATCAGCTAAAACCGTTCGCGCAAAATGGAAAGAATATGCCAAAAAATTTAAGCTTCCTGCCATGATAAACACTGATAACGGATTGGAAAAAATAGAATTAAAACATTTAAATAAATCTTTAAGCGAAAAAGTTAAACTGGGTTTGATAAAAGACGAATATGATACATACGAAAAATTGCCGAGTACCGTAACATTTGTCAAAAAAAATGATAAAATGGTTCTAAAGGTAAGAAAAATTGTATGGGACGTATACAATTTTATTGCATGGTTTACTATTTTTATTATATCTCTGGCCTCGATATTTGTATGGGTAAACTTTGATGCTTTTGCCTCATCATTAAGCTCTACACTTTATATTTTATCATTTATCGCTTTAGCGATTGTAATTGTTTCAATACAAATTCTTTTCCGCAAAGAAAAGTTGGTTATAAAAAAACATAAAATCGTCAACACTCATAAATATATGTTATTTTCAACAAAACATAATGAGATGTTAAAAAACGATATTGAAGTAATTGAAGTCACAGAAAATCCATTAACCGGCAGATATTATGTTTCGGTAATATCGGACAACAATACCATTACATTCGGAGCTAAAATGGCTATAAAAGATTTACAATGGATAAAAAAATTTTTAATCCACGAAATCATTAAATAAAATATACTCTTTAAATTAAATAAATGAAAAATTTTTAACGGAGAACTTTATGAAAAAGAAATTACAGGATAAAATTGCTGAAGATGCTTTATTGAGAGAAGTCATTGAAGATGTAAAAAATGAACAATTTCAACAAATGTGGAATAAATACGGGCTATATATAATTATCGCCGTTGCGTTTGTATTGACAGCCACAATCAGTTTTGAAAGCATTAAAAACTGGAAAGAAAAAAAGAATCAAGAACTGTCAGACACATATTCAATAGCTATGTCTTTACATAACCAAGGTCGCCTTGACGAAAGCTTGGAATTATATAAATCTTTGGCCGCAAAAGATACAGGCATCTATGATGATTTAGCCAAAATTCAAATAGCTAATATATATCTTGAACAAGATAAAAAAAATGATGCATCAGCTATTTTGGAAACAATGATAAAAAGTTCAGACTCCATTCCTCAAATGAAAAAATTGGCTACATTAAAGCTCATTTCTTATAAATTGGATAATAATTCACCGGCCTCCGAAATAAATGAATTGTTAGCCTCTATATCCGATGAAAACTCTGATATGGCAAAAGAATTTAACGCCATGTTATATTTGAGAGAAAACGATATTGCAAAAGCAAAAAGCGAATATCAAAAAATTATTACTTCTGCTACGGCTTCCGAAGATCTTAAAAATCGTGCATTGGATATGATCAACTTGTTATCTGAAAAATAATAAAAAAAGAAAGGTTTAAAAAATGAAAAAAATAGTATTCGGATGCCTGATAGCTACAACCTTGAGCGGTTGCGGTATTTTTGATAAGGCGCCTTTGGATATTACCGGTGAACGAGTCAGTGTAATCAGAGAAAATAAAAACTTAAAACCTGATTATACCGTGCGTCAAATTCAAGTAAAATTACCTCGTGCCAGAGTAAACTATTCTTGGGAGCAAAATGGTTTATCATCAACTCATGCCGGAGGACATTTAAGATCAGGTGGAAATCTTGATGAAATATGGGATATTTCTTTTGGCGAAGGTTCATCTAAAAGAAACCTTTTAATATCTACTCCCGTTGCTGATGCCAATAATGTATACACTATTGATGCAGAAGGAGTTGTTCGTGCGTTTAATTTAGTAAACGGCGATGATGTTTGGGAGAAAAAACTAAAGCCAACAAATAAAAAAGCTAAAAACAATTCTATGTCCGGAGCTGGTATAGCTTTAAGAGATAATAAACTTTTTGTCACTACAGGATTTGGTCAAGTTTTTGCTTTAGATAAAACCACCGGAGAAGTAGTCTGGAATCATAATGTTGAAAAACCTATCAGAATCGCTCCAACTGTTGATGGCGACTTGGTTATAGTTCAAACATTAGATAATGCTATTTTTGCACTTAATTCAGCTACAGGCAAAGAATTATGGAAAGATAAATTAGAAGAAGAAGCTACAACCATGATTGGAGGAGCTGCTCCGGCATATAGTGCAGGAAAAGATTTTGTATTGGCAGGATTTTCAAACGGACAAATTCAGGCTTATAAAGCATCTACAGGAACACCTCTTTGGTCTGAATGGATTATATCATCCTCATCAACGGAATCTATATCTGATATAACAGCAATTAAAGCTAACCCGATTATTGATGACGATGTAGCATACGTTGTCGGATATAACGGACCGTTAGTGGCTATAGATATCAGAACAGGCGCTAAAATTTGGCAAAAAGAAATTTCTTCTTCATCACAACCTTGGTTAGCAGGAAACTTCTTATTTATATTAACCGAAGACAGCGATTTGGTTGCCATCAACAAACAAGACGGAAAAATTGTATGGACAACAATTATTCCTTTTGCTGACGATGATGAGAAATCCGGCGTCTTCACATCAGGACCTATTTTAGCTAATGATGCCTTATTAATTACCTCTTCAAACGGAAAACTTTTCTCTGTTTCACCATATAACGGAAGAATTATGGGAGTTGCCGATATTGAAGAAGGGGTGGAAGTTTCTCCGATTATGGTTAATGAAACTTTGTTATTGACCACTAATAAAGCAGAAATTACCGCATATAAATAAGAGAGAAAAAACGTGTTAAAAGTTGCAATCGTCGGAAGACCAAATGTCGGAAAATCGACTTTATTTAACAGACTTGCCGGAAGAAAAATTGCCATTGTTCATGATGAGCCCGGAGTTACTCGTGACAGAAAAACGGCAAAAGCAAAATTAAATGGTCTTGATTTAGAAATAATTGACACTGCCGGATATGAATATTCCAATGAAGATAATATCGAAAAAAGAATGTGGTTTCAAACCAAACGGGCTATTGAAGATGCTGATGTCGTGTTGTTTTTGTTTGATGCCCGCGCGGGTATTCAACCTTATGATGAACACTTTGCTTCATTAGTCAGAGAAACGGGAAAACCGGTAATTCTATTGGCAAATAAGTGTGAAGGCAAGTTACAGGAAAACAGTATTTTTGAAGCATATTCTTTAGGACTTGGCGATCCTATTGCTTTTTCGGCCGAGCACGGTTTGGGCTTACTTGATTTAAGTGATGCTCTGCAAGAAATAAAAGAAAATTTACCTCAAACAGATGAAGAAGAAACAAAAGAAGATGAAGACAGTAAAAAACCGATACAATTAGCAATCGTCGGCAGACCGAATGTCGGAAAATCAACTTTGGTAAATGCACTTTTGGGTGACGAAAGAATGTTAACCGGACCGGAGGCAGGCGTTACTCGTGATGCAATTACAAGCGAATGGCAATTTATGGGACGAAAAATAAATCTGGTTGATACGGCCGGACTTCGCAAACAGGCTAAAATTGAAAACGGTGTAGAAAAAATGTCGGCGGCTGCGACAAAACATGCGGCCTTTATGGCTCAAGTCGTGGTGTTGGTTTTGGATGCTGATGCCGTTTTAGAAAAACAAGATTTGACCATTGCTCGTCAAGTTCTTGATGAAGGACGTGCTTTAATAATTGCGGTTAATAAATGGGATATTGCCAATCGCAAAGAAGCTTTAGATAAATTAAACTACAAATTAATGACATCTTTGGCTCAAGCAGAAGGCATCCCTACGGTTACGATTTCGGCATTAAAAAAAGAAAATTTAGATAAATTAATGCGTGCAGTCCTAAAAATTTATGACCGTTGGAATAAACGTATTCCAACCGCTCCGTTAAACAAATGGTTTGCCGATATTTTGGACAATAACCCACCGCCGTTGGGTAAAAATAAACGCCGAATCAAATTAAGATATATCACTCAGGCAAAATCTCGTCCGCCGGCATTTTATATCTTTTCGAGCAATCCGGAGGGCTTACCTGATTCGTATTTGCGTTATTTGATCAATAATTTGAGAGAAACTTTTGATTTGGGAGGAATTCCAATTCGCATGACGGTCAGAAAAACAGGCAACCCCTATGCTGAAAAAAAAGACAAATAAAAAAAGCTCCTTTATGGGAGCTTTTTTTATTTTAATGTCCAAGAACTTTTTCTTCCCAACTCATCAAACCTATTTGCGACCAATCAAGCGGAATTTTATCGACTATATTCATATTGGCAATATAGGCATCTTTGATTGTTTCAAGCAAAGTTTCGACAACTATTACTTCTCTGGCTTTACGTAATTTATCTCTGGCATCGGGATTAATATAATCCAAAATAATACTTTCTTCCGGAGAACGAACCAACAGCGCATGATCAAATCCGTCATATATAATTTGAGGATGTGTAGGCGTGTCTTTTTTTGCACTGATATAAACATAAAGTTCACCTTCAGTACTTTCGGCAATATAGTATTTATTTTCTGTTTCGTACTTAGCCATTTTGTTGTCTCTCAAGTGTACGCATCATTGTTGCTATTCTTGCATTATTCGCAGCATTAACTCCGCAAGGAATTATTTTACTATCTTCTCTTGCTTTCTTGGCTACTTCCTTGGCTTTTGCAATAAGATCTTTTCTAGCCATCTCAAAAGTCCTTTTCTTGAATTTGTTTGATATTATAATATCATTTTTTACCTAAACTGTCAACGCAATGCGATATTTTACCACTTAATCAAGTGCTCTAAAAGAGCCTCTATAAAATCAGCTCTTCGGTTTTGATAATCTAAATAATAAGCATGTTCCCAAACATCTGCGACAATAATCGGTTGTCCCAAATTTAATGACAACGGATTATCTGCATTTGAGGTGGTTACAATATCCAATTTATTATCTTTTTGCACAAGCCAACACCATCCGCTGCCAAATTGAGCCAGCGCTTTTGCTTTGAAAATTTTCTTAAAATTATCATAACTTTCAAAAGCATCTTCAATCTGGCGCATAAATTTTTCTGCCGGCAACTTTACTCCGTCCGCCGATAAAGAATCCCAAAACATCTGATGATTAAAAACCTGTCCGGCGTTATTATAAATAGCCTTATCTTGAGATTTATTATAACTTTCTTTGATAATGCGCTCTAAAGACATTTCTTCGTACGGAGTTCCGACTATCAATTCATTTAATTTATCAACGTAACCTTTATAATGTTTATTATAATGAAAATCCATAGTCTTGGCTGAAATATAAGGTTCTAAAGCCGATAATTCAAAATCAAGTTTTTTCATCTCAAACATCTTAAAATCTCCTTTTATTTATTATTGATGCTTTTTAATATAAGTATTGGTTCCAACCTCATCAAGAAGCTTTTGTTCTTGATCTTCCAATTCTTTCATTTTTCGTTGATGACGATTTTTTCCGACAATTTCAAAAGTTTTTTGCTCTTTAAACATACCTGCCATTATATCTCGGATTTCATCAATTTCTTTCTGAACTTTAACAATTTCGTCTTCGATTAAATGTCTTTTTTTCAAATATTGATCAGTATAAGCACCAAAATCGCAAAGTGATGGGTTTTGGCTTACAAATTCTTTTTCATTTTCATAATTTTCAATAAGATTTTTTAAGGTTGTTTGCAAATTTTCTTCTTTTTGTAATTTAAGCATCAAAACACGACGTTGCTCATCTATTTCAAATTTTTTGACACGTTCCAAAGTTTTGAGAGAATCTTTCATTTTATTTTATCCCTTTATTGAGGAATATAGGGTGTGCTCAAAATTTTAGCTAACCCCTCATAACATTCGCTCAATGAAAATTTTTCGTGTTTGCTTTGAGATAAAAACTCTTCAAGCATCGGATAATAAAATATTGCTTCGTCAACTTCTAAATTTGAACCTTTTTTATAAGCTCCCAGACGAATAAGCTCTGCCATATCTTCATAAGATGCAATATATTTACGAGCTTTCGAAACCAATTCCGCCTCTTCTTTAGTATCACAATCGGGCATCGTACGAGATATTGAACGTAAAATATTAATTGCCGGATAACGATTACGCTCGGCAATAGCTCTATCTAAAACAATATGCCCGTCCAAAATTGAACGAACGGCATCAGCAACCGGTTCGTTATGATCATCACCGTCAACCAACACGGTAAACAAACCTGTAATACTGCCCGTTCCCGATCCGGGACCGGCTCTTTCCAAAAGTTTCGGCAGTTCTGCAAATACACTCGGCGTATATCCCTTTGATGCCGGAGGCTCACCGACTGAAAGCGATATTTCACGTTGAGCCATGGCAAAGCGAGTAATAGAATCCATCATACATAAAACATTTTTATTTTCATCACGAAAATATTCGGATATAGCCATAGTAACATAAGCAGCCTGACGACGAAGAAGCGGACTTTCATCAGATGTTGCCAAAACCAAAACCGATTTTTTTAAACCATCGGCACCTAATACATCTTCAACAAATTCTTTAGCTTCGCGCCCGCGTTCACCGATAAGGCCGATAACGGAAACATCTGAATCGGTATGACGAGCCATCATCGACATTAAAGTTGATTTACCGACACCGGAACCGGCAAAAATTCCCATACGCTGACCTTTGCAAATAGTCAAAAAGGCATTTACGGCTTTTACGCCCAAATCAACTTTACCTTCAACCCTATCTCTGAATTGCGCCGGCGGAGGAGAGGATTTAATAAAATAAGGCTTGTTTCCTTTAATTAACGGACCTTTACCGTCAATCGGCTCGCCAAAAGCATCGACTATGCGTCCCAACCAAGAGATGTGAGGGTAAATTACAGGCTTGGCATCAACCACCTCGACCAAACAGTTAATTCCTATACCGTCCATTGAGCCATAAGGCATAAGCAAAATTTTATCATCTTTAAAAGATACTATCTCACTCGAAACTTTTGCCCCTCGGTTATTAATAATATTACATCTGTCACCGATAGCCAAAGAACTTAAGATTCCACTGACTTCAACAAACAACCCTTGAACTCCGCTGACGCGACCGTAATAAGAGGAAACATCCAACTTTTCAACAGATTGTATAATATTATCAATAAACTCTGACAACGATAAATCCTTTAATTTTTATATTTATAGTGTTTATACTACAAAACATTATATTTGGGTAGTTTTATCAGCGTTATCAACACCCATTTAAAAAAATTGTTAATAATTATTAACGAAGCTAAACAAATAAAATTTATAGCTATATAGTAATATCAGTAAGTAAGTTTTGTAACGAAAGGATGCGTTAAAATGCGTGTGTTATTGGTAGAAGATGATTTTGCGATCTCTCAAAGTATTGAAACCATGCTCAAAAAAGAAGGCATGATTGTTGATACTACTGATTTGGGTGAAGAAGGTTTTGAGATCGGCAAACTTTATGATTATGACATTATCATTCTTGACTTGATGTTGCCTGATATTAACGGTTATGAAGTTTTAAGAAATTTGCGCGCATCAAAAGTTAATACTCCGGTGTTAATACTTTCAGGCCTTACCGAACCCGACAAAAAAGTTAAAGGTTTGGGTTATGGGGCTGATGATTATCTTACAAAACCATTTGATAAAAACGAACTTCTCGCTCGTATTCATGCGATTGTTCGTCGTTCGAAAGGTCATTCGGAATCAATTATTAACACAGGTGATGTAGAAGTAAATCTCGATACTCAAACAGTTAGTGTTAAAGGAAAAAATTTACACCTTACAGGTAAAGAATACGGCATTATGGAATTATTATCTTTACGCAAAGGCTCTACTTTGAATAAAGATCAATTCTTAAACCACCTTTATGGCGGTATTGATGAACCTGAATTAAAAATTATCGATGTGTTTATTTGTAAATTACGTAAAAAATTAGAACAAGCTTCGGGCGGAAAAAATTATATCGAAACCGTTTGGGGACGCGGTTATGTTCTTCGTGATCCGGACGAAGTGAAAAATAAATAATTTTGTATCACTTATAAAACCCCCGCCTTTTTTAAGACGGGGGTTTTATTATCAATAAACGTTTTTATTTACCGGCAGATTCGACTTGTCTTCTGACTTGTCTGGTCGGTTGCGAAACAACAGTATCTCGTTTACTCAATGCAACCAAATTTTCATCCTTTTTAAGCTCCGGTGCTTTATCCAAAACACGAGCAAACGTATCTGCCATTTCATTTTTCTCTTGTCTTATTTCACCGCCTTTTCTGATTTGATACAATGTTTTTAAGAAACCGAGTTTTGTTTCATTGTCACTTTCTGCCGTATAACATCTGCACATTGTGGTCAAAGTAACTTCTTGCATAACCGGATGTTCTTGACGTAATTTATTACTTTTTTCAAACATCTCTCGACGCTCATCAGATGACAATTCTACAATACCGGCACCTTCTAAAAACATCTCTTCAGTTTTTGTTCTATCGGTTAATTGTTGTTGTGATATTGCCAATTTTTGCTGAACATCTGCTAACCTTTTTTCTGCCAACACACCCTTTAGCCGTACTTCAAAGAATTTATCAGACATATTGCCCTCAACTGTTTTATCTCCAGAGTTCTGCTCCTTTTTCAATTGCTCAATCAACTCTCCCTCATTATTTAATTGATCTAACATTATCCTTATTTGGCCATCTGTTAAATTTTCAAGACCAACTTCATTAATTATTCTTTCTTTTATAGCATTCATCCCGCGCAAATATTCCGGATACTTGGCTTCATTTCCAATAATATTAGTTTTATCTCCCCATCCATAGCACGATAGATCACCGTCTTCATCTTTAAACTCAAATGATGATCGTTTTTCTTCTATTGTACCAAAATAGAATTCTTTCAATTCTTCTAAAGGATATTTTATTTTGCCATCGGCAATCATACCAAACAATATTGCTCGCATTTCATCACGTTCACCAACATGAGACAAGTATTCTTTTCTATCTGTATTACCAAAATGAGGCCACTCTTGATACATTTTTATAGCATACAAGTCTTCTCCTAAGCTTTCTCCTTCTAAAAATACCACCTTAAAATTATCATACCAACTATCGCAAGTAAGATCGTTATCAGATAATGCCAAATTCATTCGATAAAACGGACTGTTTGTTTCAGTCTCAACAAACTCTCCAACCCATTTTACGCCGTGCTTATCAGCAGCTTCTTGCATTTTATCTAAAATTTTTCGTATATATTTCTTCTCTTCTTCATATTTAGTCTCAATACCCTTAAGTTCTTCTTTCATCTCCGGAACCTCATATCGTTCTTGATATTTTTCTTGTTTCATGCGTCTGCTATGATACATCATAAGAAATTTATTTTTAGAAATTCTATCATATATAAAGTCTCGAAGAACTCTTTTATTATATACTGAATCTTCAACTAATAATCCATTACCATCTTTTGCATCAAATAACGAATTTATATATGCATCCATAAATTCTTCACTTCTATTTTTTTCCAAAACATTTGAAATTTCTTTTGTTTTTTTCAACATCTCTCTTCTCCTTGTTTAGTGCATAGCAAAAACACCCAAAGGGGTATTATCCCTTTGGGTGTTTGTTAATCTCGTTTAAATTGTGCTTAGCAGAGTTTAAATGTGTGTGTGTGTGTGTGTGTGTGTGTGTGTGTGTGTGTAGATTTCCGCCACTTTCACACTTCTTACTTTGTTGATATTACTCATTACTTCACACATATCTTAAAACCCTTGGTTTCGTTAATGTATAACTTATACTACCATATTTTTAAGATTAAGTAAATATACTTTTAGACAAAAAAAATAAAATGTCATTCCTCGCTCGGCGCTTTTGCGTCCGTGCGTCAAGGAATCTTATCTCTGCGTCAGCGCTAATTAAAGAAAAACAAGGAAACACCTAAATAGTCATCCCTCCGAACGAAGTGAGGTCAAGGGATCTTCTTCTTTTTCTTACGTTACTTTTTATCCGTAAAAAGTAACCAAAAACTCCCGCTTAAGATTTTTGTTTTTTTAATTTAAACTGTCATGCCTCGTTTTCGACAAGAAAACGTCAAGGCATCTTTTACTTTTTTAAATATTAAAATTTGAAGATCCCTTGACCAAATCTAACGATTTGGAGGGATGACTTTTTAGGTGTTTATTATAAAAAAACTGTCATGCCTTGAGCGAGGATAAGAGCGAGATTAGGCATCTTCCGCTTTTTATCTTCTTATATCAAATTTTTCAAAATTGTTTTTGCAATATTCTATTAAATCAGCACTAAAAATATTTTCACAATCACTATCTGTTGTAACTTTATCAGATTCAATCGGGCGATATTTTTGAAAAAAATATTTCTTTACCCCTTTGGATTGTAACGATTTTGCAATTTCGAATAAATCTTTTGCACTTAAAAATCTGGGATCACAAGTTGTCCGACACTCAAAATCAACTCGACTTTTAACCAGCAAATCTAAACTTTCTTGAACATTTTTAAGATAATTTACCCCTATAATATTCTGATATTTTTCTTCATCAAACGGAGCCTTTATATCCAGCCCGACCCAATCTACCAAAGGCAACACCTTTTCTAAATGTTTTGGTCGGTATCCACCGGTATGAAGTCCTATTTCATATCCTAAATTTTTAACTTCTATAATCGCATCAGCTAAACAATCTTGCATCAAAGGCTCGCCACCGGAAAAAGTTACGGCATCAAGTTTGCCTACACGAGAACGTAAAAACTGCATCCACATATCCCAAGAAAAATCATTTTCTTGAGTTAAATCCCTAATAGATGCATTATGACAAAAAGGACATTTCCAAGGACAACCCTGCATAAAAACAACAGCCGTCAACCTTTCGGGAAAATCAACGGCGCTGAATTTCTCAACGCCGCCGACTTTTATTAATGACATATAATAAAATCTCTTATTTTATTCTGCTGCGATTGCGTAAGAAACTTCTTCACAATGGCATGCACAACCTTCAACAGCTTTCAATTCAGAAAAGTTTAAGCGAGATTTAAATTCTGATTTTTTGCCTACATTAAATTCTGAATATGGACGTAAATAACCCATAACTCTTGTCCATACTTCGCATGGTTGTCTTTCTTCGTCTGTAAGTTTGATATCTTCAAAATTAACAGTTGTCATTTTTTTCTCCATTTTTCTTTCTTATAAATATTAAACTTATGCAACATCTTTTCTTGATGCAGCGGCTCTCTTTATTGCCTTCTTTTCTTCATCGCAAATCGGGCAATATTTATGCTCTCCTGAAATGTAACCATGCTTTGGACAGATGGAAAAAGTAGGAGTTATGGTAATGTACGGCAAACGATAATTTGTCAAAACACGTTTTACAATATCTCGACATACTTTAGCTGAAGAAATACGTTGTCCCATATACAAGTGAAGAACTGTTCCACCGGTATATTTTGTTTGAAGTGTTGATTGTAAATCAAGAGCTTCAAACGGATCATCCGTATAACCTACAGGTAATTGAGATGAGTTTGTGTAAAACGGATTTTCTTTAGTGCCTGCTTGGATAATATCAAGATAACGTTTTTTATCCTCACGAGCAAAACGTGTTGTTGCGCCTTCGGCCGGTGTTGCTTCAAGATTGTACATATGGCCTGTTTCTTCTTGAATTTTAACCAACTTTTCGCGAATGTAATCTAAAAATTTGATAGCAAATTCTTGCCCCCATTGATCAGCAATAGAGTGCTCATCATTGGTAAAGTTTCTAATCATTTCATTAATGCCGTTAACACCAATGGTAGAAAAATGATTACGCAATGTCCCCAAATAACGTTTAGTGAACGGGAACAAGCCTCCGTCGATTAAACGTTGAATCAATTTACGTTTAATTTCGAGTGATACTTTAGATAATTCCAATAACTCGTCAACACGAGCATATAAACCGGCTTCGTTACCTTTATAAACATAGCCCAAACGAGCGCAGTTAAATGTTACGACACCGATTGAACCTGTTTGTTCTGCAGAACCAAACAAACCGTTTCCTCTGGCTAACAATTCACGCAAGTCCAGTTGCAAACGGCAACACATTGAGCGAATTTGTCCCGGTTTCAATACTGAATTGATAAAGTTTTGGAAATAAGGCAAGCCATATTTAGCTGTCATTTCAAACAATAATTCAGTGTTTTCATCTTCCCATGGAAAATCCGGTGTCATGTTGTATGTAGGAATTGGGAATGTAAACGGACGGCCTTTGATGTCACCTTTCATCATAACTTCCATATAGGCCTTGTTTATCATGTGCATTTCTTCTTGCAACTCACCATAAGTAAATTCTTGTTCAACACCTGCAATAATAGGATGAGTTTCACGCAAATCTTCGGGGCATACCCAATCAAATGTAAAGTTGGTAAACGGTGTTTGAGAACCCCAACGAGAAGGAACATTCAAATTATAGATAAGCTCTTGCATACATTGGTATACTTGTTTGTAAGAAAGACCGTCTTTTCTGATATATGGCGCAAGATAGGTATCAACAGATGAAAAAGCTTGTGCTCCGGCCCATTCATTTTGCAATGTCCCCATAAAGTTAACCATTTGGCCAACTGCGGCAGAAAGATGTTTTGCCGGACCGGCTTCAGCTTTGCCGGGAACACCGTTAAAACCTTCATGAAGAAGATTCTTCAACGACCAACCGGCACAATACGCCGCCAACATGCTTAAATCGTGAATATGAATATCACCGTTACGATGAGCTTCACCAACAGCTGCCGGATATACATGGCTTAACCAATAGTTAGCCGTTACCTTTCCTGAAACATTCAAAATCAAACCACCGTTTGAATATCCTTGGTTAGCGTTTTCATTAATACGCCAGTCAAGTTTTTCCAAATATTCATTAATTGAGCTTTCAACATCAACCATTACTTTTTGATCATTACGAACTCTTTGACGTTGATCACGATACAAAATGTAGGCTTTAGCAGTTGCAAAATAGTTTGCTGAAATAAGCACTTGTTCTACAATATCTTGAATTTGTTCAATAGAAGGTAATTCTGCTTCAAACTTATGTTTCAAAACTTTTAAAACTTGTGCGGTTAACAACCAACTTTCTTCTTCACCAAATTCTTTGGTCGTGCTACCGGCTTTATTGATCGCATTATAAATTTTTGTGCTATCAAACGGTGCTAAAGTTCCGTCTCTTTTAGCTACGTTATCAATTCCGATATTCTCTTCGGCAACTGACGACATTTTGTACTCTGTTTCTGACATATCTTACACTACTTCCTTATTTTTCTGATTATTAGACTCTTATGTCAAATCTGACATTGAACATACAATATATGGAGTTAAAAAAAAGTAAATACACAATATATAGTATCAACAATTTTATTTTTCATATATTAAAAGTACAATAATTATGCAACTTCTTGCGTTTGCTTTAATCTTATATAAACGCATTTCACAAACAACATTTAAATGGTTAACAAAAGAGTGTTTTGAGCCTATCTATTTAAAAAAGTGTCATAATTTTTTTTTATCCCTGTTCATAAAGTTCTTAACAACTTTTGGGAATTTTAAATCTGTCTAAAAATTTAGGTAATTTAAGCTAAAAATTAACCAATTTTCCGACAAAAGCGAGTCGCTTAAATTCGGATTCTTTTTATAAACACAGAATCGGATTCGAATCGAAAAATATAATTTTTTAAATCATAAAACCACAAATAAAAAAATGTCTTATATCGTGTTATTATCCATGATACAAAATATTTATAAAAACGACTAAAAAAAGAGGCCCCTAACGGAGCCTCTCTTTTTATGGTTTATTGATAATTTTTGGCAACATCTCGACCGACCGTAGCATCACTGATATATTCATCAGAACATTGTCTACCGACACAGCGTTTCAAAACTTGAGCCGTACGTCCGTCTGTCAAACCTTTCATTTTTACCGAAGGTACATATACATCCGTAATCTTAATAGCAAATGTTATAAAACCAACTCTTCCTTCACTATCAGAGATATAAGCTTTGACCCTATGTGTACCGACATTACCGGGCATAGCCATACCTATAAAGCTTCTTTTGGCTTCATCAAACATCAACCAATCAGGAAGAGGAGTGTCATCTATCATACCGGCCTTAATAGAAACACTTCCTTGCGGGTCCAGCTTATTAATAACAGACTGCGGAATATAAACATCTATCTTTTGACCACTTTCCAATACTAAATCAGGCAATAACGTCGGTGACGACAAATCAACCGGAGGACGTTTAGTCGGAACATCTAACATATAAGGACGATTATCCGGTAAAAATTCTCCTTTACGCCATTTTTCCAGAACACCACGTAAATATAGTGCTATTTTTGACGGTTTTTCATTCAACATATAATAAGGAATCGCATCCATACCCATTGTTGAATATAAATTACCTAAAGCATCTTGTAATTTAACATATGCAATCATTGCTTTAGCTTCATCTTTTATTGCTCGAGCAGATTCCAGTTGAGCAAGAGCTGCTTTTGATCCCGATGATATTGTTACATCTTCGGCGATATCCTCCGAAGCATTAGCTAATTCTTGCGCAATCTCATAATCTTCAATAGCAGACATATAACGAGCCCAAGCCACATAAACTTGTGTCAAAATAAGGTTGGTCATACGTTGGCGACGCAAAGTTTCTGCCTCAAAATATTTCGGATCGTTAACCTTTTCAAAAACCTCCATACCGACTTCTTTAGCTTTTTTTGACCATGCTCGATTGTAATAATTAGAATCTGTTTTATATTTTACATTGCCGGGGTCAGAGAAAATTTTGAAAGACGCAACAACCTCATCTATATCCGTTACCAAATCTCTGGCTCTTAATTCCGGACGGTTAGTTAAAGCAACCCACTCCATCTCACTCAAAGAACTCTTAATTTCAGGCAACGCAAAATTACCGTTTTCTTTACCGACTAATTTAATTTCGGTTGACGGATGAAAGCCCATTAAAGATGCCAAACGAACATTAGCTGTCTCTAAATCTCTTTTAATATCAGCCAATTCTTTAGAGGCTTGAATAAACGCACGCTTACGTTCCAAGTCCGCAACATTTAAATTCATACCGGCTTTAGCCAAATCAACCGTTTTAGCATTAAGTTCATCGATATCTAATGTCATATATTCAATCATATCATCGATAAGAGGAAGCAATCTTTGAGCAGTTAAGGCTTTCCAATACAAGACTCTGGTTTCCTGCATAAGATTATGAATGACTTTTCGACTTTGTTCATATGCTACGCTTGATTTATACCAATCATCTTTACTTTGATAATATACCGTACTGACATCTAAAATATTCCAAGCAAGTTTTAACTCGGAATCCATTGCATCCTGATTATCGGTATTAACATAGCCTGCCGAAGAAAAAATTTCCGGCAATCTGTTTTGCGGATTTTTACCGACTTCAATCATACTTTGCTGATAACTGACCAATCTTCTTGTATAGTTATATTTTAAGGCAAGCGCAAATGCCATATACATATCTATGGGTTTTTCAATTTTACGAGGTGTTGCCGAATACATGGTTTGCATATCAGCGTCAACACGAATCGCCCTATCCCAATCAGTATATGATGCCGGAGAAGGTATGTCTTCGTTGAAAACAACACCGTTGTTGGTGCATGCAGTTATTAACAAGGCACAAAAAACAAATGATATTATAAACTTTTTCATAATCACTACCTATAAATCGAACGTTCTTTTAGTGTGTAGGTTACATCAATATTTTAAATATTAACAGTTTTATTTGCTTTTATTCAACAATGTTGTATAAAATTAACAAAAAAGATATTATTATTGTGTTATGATGTTTGTCAAATATCTAAATTTTAATTAAGAGGGATTATGCTGGATTTATTTAATACAGTTTTTAAATATAAGGAAAATGAAAGTCCTGACAAGCTTGGAAAATATCCCGAAGCAATTCACACTCTTGCTTTTCCGGAAAGACGATATTTGTGGAGCTCTCGTTTGCTGGTTATTTTTTCATGTATCAGCATTTGTCTTAACTTAATGTTGGTATCCGGAATATATTTAATGACACCGCAACACTCCTCTTATCCTCTATTATTGCATCATGATAAAAATTTCAGTCAATTATCTGTATTGGAACCAAACGAAAAACCTGTCGCAGCCATTGATTTGTTAACCGAATCATTTATTGAAGACTATGTGTTTTTAAGACATGTAATTACCTCTGATTATGATGAGCTTATGGCTCGTTGGAGACCGGGGTCTAAACTTTTTTGGATGTCTACTCCTAAAGTTTATGGAGCTTTTTCAGCAAATGATATTGAAAAAAATATTCGTGATTTTCAATTAACAGGCATGGTTCGATTGGTCGAAATTGAATGGGTAAGACCAACTTCCAGAGGATTTTGGCAAGTTCAGTTTATTACCATAGACTATTATCCGAAGAGCAAAACTCCGATAATAAATATTTGGCGCGCATATATCAGAGCAGCTCTTGCTCCGATACCTTATGAAAATAAATCATTGCGAGAAAAAAATCCTTTCGGATTTTTAGTAACTAACTATGCTCTTTCTTACATAGGAACGCCGGATAGCGCAGAAAGTTATCTTAATACGGCAAAGGAAGTTCGCTATGAACTGTATAAATATTAGGCATTTAAGGGTAGTATCGCATGAGCCTTTTTTCGCTTTTGTTCAAATATAAAGATAAAAAAAGCCCGGACAAATTAGGACGTTATCCGGAAAGTTTTCATATTCCGTCTTTTCCGGAGCGTCGTTATTTATGGACATCAAGAATTTTGGTTATTTGCGGAGTTTTCAGCATTTGTCTTAATATAGCTCTCACATCTATCGTTTATGTTTTAATACCGCAAAAAACATCCACCCCTTATTTACTCAATCTGAATGAAGAAACCGGAACTCTGAATGAAATAAATTCTCAACAAATTTCGACAAATCATTGGGATTTGCTTACCGAGGGATATATTCACGAATATATCAACATGAGACACGCCATTCCCAGATCAACTGCTGATTTATATTATCGTTGGGACAAAACAACAAAATTTTACTGGTACTCTTCTCATAATGCATATTACGATTTTATAAATAAACTGGATAATCGGCAAATAAGAAATTTTATCAAACAACAAATGAAAAGAAAAGTTGAGATAGATTATGTCAAAAAAATCAGTCCGGGGTTTTGGGAGGCTCGATTTAGAACAACAACAACGACCAAAACAATGCAAACTCCGGATACAATTATTTGGAAAGCGTATTTAAGAATTGCTTTTTTAGCCATTCAAAACTATGAAGACCTCGAAAAAACACAAACAGAAAAAATAAATCACACCCAAAACCCTTTCGGTTTCAAAGTAATGTCATACAACTTAAACTATGCCGGAAAGCCTGAAAAAGCTTACTCTGCGATAGAAACAGCTCAAAAAGTTTTTGAAAATCTGGAAGATGTTGTAAAATAATTTTATAAACGCTTCATTATATTTTTAATTATCGTAATTTTGTATTTTTCATCTTCCTGTAACGGCTTTATTTCATTTTCGATATCACAAACAAATATAAATGCCTGATATTTTAAGAAACCTCTACCCAATGAGATGGTATCTTTATTTTTTAACAAATGTTCCTTTTGTTTTATAATATCTTGAACGTATGAACGCAACAATCCGTTTCGAGAAGAATATAACTTCAACGAATAAACTACCAAAACTACATTCCATATCAAAAACAAGGAAGCCAGCGGATTAACAACCGCCGAATAAATAACCCAGCAAAACGACATTATGTTTACGGAAAAATATTTTGCCACAATTTTTTGCCACTTTTTATTTCCCATATACCAAATTATTGCACCTAATGCACATAACAATGTATTTACGGCAATAACATTAAAAGTATAAAGAGAATCTATTTTAAATGATGCCATACCAATCCAAATAACGCTCATTATAGCCAAACTTAATAACAAATAACCTGAATTTAATTTGACTTTAAATTTAAAAATATCTCTTTTTAGACCTTTTTCCATTTTTTGAGCAAATCTTTTTAACGGAAGCTGATTTGCCTTTGTTACGGAAAAAGTTGTTTCATGTGAAGGGAAAATACATTTTAAGGCTTTTTTCTCGTATCCGCAAAGAGACTTCAAATTATCAGTACTTTTTATAAGAAGTATAGTTTCTCCGGATTGCTGAATATCTATAATATTTTTCTTATATAAATCAAGCAAAAATCCGCAAATTGTTTTTTTATCAATTTGCTCATTTAATATGTATCTGATAACAGAAGAGGTTTTATTTAAAGCTACTTTTACACGACTTTTTCCATTTATAATATAAGACCACGATATCGCAAACGAAGCTGCTATAATACACAATCCCATAAATGAAATATAGATATCGCCATAATCATAAAACGAACGAATAACTTTTTGGAAAAAAGTCGTAGAATAAAAAGCTTTTTTATCAATATCAACCGTTAAATGCATTCCCGTTCCGATAAAAACAGGAATTTGAGCTTCATATAAGTAAGATATACCGTCTTGAGTTGCAGTTACACTATTAGAATAAAAACCGTTTGCCGAACCGATAACAGCCTCATTTTGAACAGTTGCTTGTTTATTGGGAGTTGTTAATTTAACAAATGTTCTGTCAATGACCAAATTCAAACCATTACCGCCGATATTCCAATAAAAATTATAAACATTTTCATCATCTAAAAGCACATTATCAGCCAAATATTCAAATTTATATATATATACTCCGGCAGGAAGAGTATCTTCTTTTTCCGGCACAAATAAAACTCTTTCCCCTGATTTTGCTAATTTATAATTTACGGGATTATCATTTACGGTTACGGAGATAATCGAGTAATCAATATTTTGAGGCTTTTGTTGTTTATTAAAAATTTTAGATGGCAAAATTTTAGTTAAACCCGATTTTAATTTTTGTCCGTTGGCAACAACAACTATTACTTCTTCAAACTTAACCATTCCGTTAGGCAAAATTTCAATATTATTTTTCAAATAAGGAATATGCTCTATAGCCGGAACATCCACAGGGATATTGCTGTCAGGCAATAATACCGGTATTGTCGGTATTGAAAGATCATTCCATTTGTTTTTTTGTTCTTCAATTTCCGTAACAAACTCTTCTTTTGAAACATCTTTTGTCTCTTCAACCACATCTTCTCGTATTTTATCAGACGGTGTTTTTATTTTTCTTATAGTTTTTTCATAAACTTTTTGGAAAAAATTCTTTTCTCTTTCTTTTCGTTGATGCCGTTCAATATCACTTTCGATAACAGCCATATTCCTATTTATATCTTCGGCTTTAACTTTTTGAGCATTTTTAAGGCGTTCGGATAAAAATTCAGACATTTCTTCAAGATTTATTTCTTTTACTGCATCTTCCTTATTTCCGATAATTTCTTGCTTTATATTGGAATAACCGCTTATCGGAGTTATTTTAGAATATGATACCCCGAATAAACAAATATTAATACAAATTGCGAAAAAAAGTTTCTTCATACCTTGACACTCACTCTTGAATTTATAATCATATAAGATATGATAAAATAAAGTTATTAAAAAGTTATAAAGGAGAACTTATAAAATGAACAAAGAAATAGGCGTAATTATTTTGGGAGCAGGAAAAGGAACTCGTATGAAATCCGATTTACCGAAAGTTTTAATGCCGGTAGACAACAAACCTATGATACGCCATATAATTGATACTTTGGAAGAATTAAAAATAAAAAAAATCGTCACAGTTATTGCTCCTGACGGTGATGCCATAAAAAGAGAAGTTGCTCCTTATCCGACATGTATTCAAGAAAAACAACTCGGCACCGGACATGCTGTTTTATCCGCACGAGACGAATTCAGAGGATTTTCCGGTGATATTTTGATTATTTTCGGTGATCAACCTTTATATACCAAAGAAAGCATCAAAAAAATGCTTAAAAAACGTTCAGAAGGTTTTTCCGTGGTTTGTATGGGATTCAGACCGGAAGATCCTGCAAGATACGGACGTTTAATTATGGAAGGTGAAGAACTGAAACGTATTGTTGAATTTAAAGATGCCACAGATGAAGAAAAAGCAATCAATTTCTGTAACTCCGGCATTATGTGCTTTGACGGCGAAAAATTATTCCCGATTTTAGCTTCTATCAGCAATGAAAATGCCGCGCAAGAATATTATCTTACCGATGCTATCGAAATTGCCTTACGCATGGGGCTAAAATGTTCGGCCGTCGAATGCCCCGTTGAAGAGGCTTCTGCCGCTAATACTTTAGAAGAATTGGCTTTATTGGAAGACTTAATTAAACAAAGAAAAAATAAATAATAAGGATTATCATGAATTTTATTAAACGTTATTGGTTTGCCGGTTTACTCATTACAGTAGTATGCTGTTTTTTTGTCTTGTTTTTATTACTGCTCATATCGCCTAAACAAGATGAAAAGGGGCGTGGTTTTATTAAATGCACTCAACAAATGATTGATGATTTGTATGATTGTAATCGTAAAATTTGGTGTTCAATAAAAGCTATTACCAATAATACCGTTTGTGATTTTAAGGTTATCGGAACAGGGGTTGAACTATGGCTTGATGATAAACAACCAACCCCTTGGAGTAACTATATATTTGAACCGGAAATAAGCGAAAATACTTTTTTTGATAAAGAAGCTCGTGAAGAATATCTAAAAAACAATCCTGATATAAAAACAGAAATGATACGTTTGGATAAATTGAGAAAGGATCTGGAAAATGAAGAAAACAACCAATCAATTACCGAAGAAATGCTGCCAAAAGAAACCTTGCCGGAACAAAAATTGCCAAAAGAAAACAAAGCAGAAAAATGAACTTTTAACATGGGATTTATCTGATTTATATAAAGGAATCGATGATAAACAAATTAATATCGATTTAGAAACTTATAAAAAATCGGCAGTTGCTTTTGCTAAAAAATATAAAGGGAAACTTGCGTCATTAAATGCCGAAGATTTTTTTGAAATGGCTCAAAAATGCGAAGAACGTTCTGTTTTAGGCAATAAAATCGGTGTTTTTGCTTATCTTAATATGGTTACCCAGATGAAAAATGCCGAAGCTATGGCTTTTTATCAAAACACATCCGAAAAACTCAATGACTATGGTTTACCATTGATATTTCTTACTTTGGAAATTAACAACCTTCCGCAAGCAAAAATTGATGAGTGGCTCAAAGATGAAAGAGCTTCTTATTATGCACCATGGTTAAATCGTATCAGAATGTTTAAGAACTATGAACT
Source organism: Alphaproteobacteria bacterium (assembly GCA_045633825.1). Taxonomy (GTDB): domain Bacteria; phylum Pseudomonadota; class Alphaproteobacteria; order RF32; family CAG-239; genus CAZU01. Next base: position 45,272 of record JAZQZB010000022.1, read on the forward strand.
ATCCGAACCGGTAGAAGAAATTTTGCACGAAAAATCGGTTACTTCAGGGGATGGTTGGCAAAGATTGTATGAAGAAACTTCGGCAAGGTTGAAGTTTGTCGTCGACGGCAAAAAATATAACGACAGCGAAATCTCAAAATTGACATTGGATAAAGATGCAAAAATAAGAGAAAAAGCCGGTAAAGAAATTGCCCGAGTATTTAGAGAAAACGCGCCTTTATTTACATTGATTTACAACATGGTTGTTAAAGATAAAGCCATTGAGGATATTAAAAGAGGTTTTAAATCTCCGATCGCATCTCAAAATTTGGCTAACCGAGTTGATGATAAAGCCGTTATTGCATTAGCTGAAACAGTCAAAGCCAATTATGCAAATATTGCTCACCGTTTTTACAAACTTAAGGCTAAATGGCTCGGTGTTAAAAAGTTGGAATATTGGGATAGAAACGCCCCTCTTCCCTTTGAAAGTGATAAAAAATATTCTTGGGATGAAGCGGTTGAAACGGTTTTGAGTGCTTATAAAGAATTTTCACCGAAACTTTATGATTTGGCAAAAGATTTCTTTAATAAAGAACATTCATGGATTGATGTTCCGCCTCGTGACGGCAAAAGAAGCGGCGCTTTTGCCATGCCGTTACCTGATAAATATCACCCATACCTATTCTTAAACTTTGTCGGCAAGCAAAATGATGTTTTGACATTAGCTCATGAATTGGGACACGGTTGCCACATGCGCTTAAGTTCAAAACAAGGTGACTTAAATGATGCAACACCTTTGACATTAGCAGAAGTTGCCTCGGTATTCGGCGAAATGTTAACTTTTCAATCTTTATTGAAACAAGCTAAAACAAACAAAGAAAAATTGTGCCTTATAGCCGGCAAAGTTAATGATATGATTAACACGGCAATTCGTCAAATTGCTTTTCATTTCTTTGAAACCAGAGTCCATGATGAGCGACGCAACGGCGAAGTTTCGCAAGCCCGTTTGGCTGAAATTTGGCGAGAAGAAATGAGCTCTTCTTTAGGTAAATATGTTAATATTGACAAAGTTACCGAAGATAATTGGGCTGTGGTCGGACACTTTTTCTGGCGTCCGTTTTATGTATATGCCTATTCTTTTGCCGATTGTTTGGTTAACTCGTTATATCAAGTATATCAAGACGGTAAGGTAAAAGATTTTGAAAATAAATATTTAAATATGCTGTCTTTGACAGGTGTAAAAAAATATGACGAAATTTTAAAACCTTTCGGGCTAAATCCGAAGGACGCAAAATTTTGGAATATGGGGTTAAGTTTGATTTCTAAATATATTGATGAGTTAGAAAAATTGGACAAACTTATTAATAAAGAAAATAAAAAACACTAATTTTTGCATGCACCGAAATCTACGTCAACGAATCACAAAAAATACTGTATACCATTATACAGTATTTTTTTATATAAATTTTATTGAACTGATACTTAAGACTTTAATTACGAAAGGAATTTTTACCTATGTTATTTGGAACGATAAAATGGTTTAACACAAAAAAAGGTTACGGCTTTATTGAGCCGGAAATAAGCGGAAAAGATGTTTTTGTACATGTTACCCAATTAGAAAAAATCGGCTTAAAAAAATTAAATGACGGACAACGTGTCGGATATGAATTATATGATGACAGAGGCCGAATTGCCGCAGGCAATATAAAAGTCTTATAAAACAATTTACAAATATTCATTAGCTCCAAAAAATAAAAAATGAGGGACGCCTTGTTTTTTATTTTTTTTAATATATCTAAAAACAAAAAAGGATAACAAAAAAATGAAATTAACATATTGGATAATATTAGCAGTTTTTGTGTTTGCCATAGCAATAAGCTTATTTTTTTGAAAAATAAAACTTGACAATGCTTGCTTTTAAGTATAATAATGCCTCATCTAATCGCGGGGTGGAGCAGCCCGGTAGCTCGTCAGGCTCATAACCTGAAGGTCGTTGGTTCAAATCCAGCCCCCGCAACCATTAAAAAAAAGTCTGCTTTTAAAGGTGGACTTTTTTTGATTCCAAAAGTAGACAAAACATCTATAAGTTTACTCATATTATAAAAAGGCTGACACAAGTCGGCCTCTTTTCTTTAAATTATACCACTAAATGATGTTGACTAAAAGAGTAATAATCGGACGGGGTTATGATAATATGCTCGTGCAAAGTAACTCCGACGGTATCACAAGCTTCTTTCACTCGTTTGGTCGCATTTACATCATTATCAGACGGTCTGGGATCTCCGCTCGGGTGGTTATGAACCATTATGACACCGGAAGCATTTTTCTTTAAAGCACTAGACACTATATCTCTCGGGTTAATATTTACCGAAGATACACTCCCTTTTTGCAAAATTTCCGTTTCCATAACTTTTAATTTGGCATCAACATAAATAATTCTTAAAACTTCGACTTCACTATATCCTATCGCGCAACGACAAAACTCAATCAATGCATCTGTCGAAGAAATATAAGCCGCATCTTCAAATGCCAAATTTTGCCATGACAGTTTTTTCGCCGCAAATTCAATAAATTTTATTAAAACAGCCGAGTTCTCTTTTATTCCTTCAAGCGATGTTAATCTTTCTGTCGGCGCCGAAATAACTTTGGCAAATGAACCAAACTCTTTTATTAAACTTTTGGCTAACGGTTTTACATCTCGTCTGGGTATGGCATAAGTTAATAACAATTCTAAAGCTTCGTAGTCTGCCATATCAACACCGAGACCTC
>JAZQZB010000023.1:0-15715 GCA_045633825.1 Alphaproteobacteria bacterium
GGAAGTAAAGTTCCTGCAATTATGTTCAATTCTGACGGAACTCCGAAAACAATTAATGTTAAAGATATGGAAATTTATTGGGCAAACGGCGCTCAAGATATGACCGGTGATATAAAATTAGGTGATGGTGTAAAAATCAGAATTAATATGGGTGAGGAAAATGTATCAACAGGTTTAACTAACCTTTCGGGAGGATTTTCTACCAGTTATATTAATCAAGACGGTGCAACATTCGGTAGCTATGCCGGTGTAACCGTTAGTGATGACGGGGTTGTTACCGCAGTATTTTCAAATGGTGAAACTCGTCCTATCGCAATGTTGCCTTTAGCTTTATTTGTAAACGCTAATGGTATGGAAGCTCTTAACAATAACGTTTGGATTGCAACAACAGAGTCGGGAAATCCTTTGTTGACCAAAGCAACAACGGGCGGTGCCGGTGAAATTGTTTCATCAGCATTGGAAAGCTCAACAGTTGATTTGGCAACCGAATTCTCTAACATGATTGTTGTTCAAAGAGCTTATTCGGCAGCAGGTAAGATTATGACAACAGCCGACGAAATGTTACAAGAACTAACAAATCTTGTATAAAATAAATAGCAATAAATCCTAAAACTAAAAAAAAGAGGCTCCAGAAAGGAGCCTCTTTTCTTTTTTTTTGTATGAATATCATGTGATTATATACAGGTTGTTAATATCTTAAATAAATAGTTAACTAATGCGTTTTTTTAAGTTAAATGATAAATAAAGGGGAAAAGATTCGCATCAACTTAATTTAAGTTGGCGGATTATAATTGTTTATTTACTTATAGATTGGGGAATCTATGAATAATATATTACAGATAATAAAAGGTATGTCGCCGTCAAAAATGGCTTCTGTTGCAGCTATTATCATATTTCTGATTAGCTTTTTTGTTTATGTGGCAGTTCAAATGAGCAGTAATGAGTATACTGTTTTATATTCTGATTTGGAGCTGTCAAATGCCAGACAAATAGTTGATAAACTTGAAGCTTCGGATATAGATTATCGTTTGGAAAAAAATGGAACGGAGATATGGGTTCCTGAAGGAGATGTTAACCGTCTGCGTTTAGATACGGTTGATTTTGCTTTAAATTCCGGTTCATCAAATGTCGGTTACGAAGTTTTTGATAATGTTGATGCTTTGGGTTCTACCAATTTTGTGCAAAATGTCAATTTGTTGCGTGCACTGGAAGGCGAGTTGGCTCGAACCATAAGTTCAGTTGATAACATCAGAAGTGCTCGAGTTCATCTCGTTATGCCAAAACGAGAAATTTTTTCAAGGGAGGAGCAAAAACCATCGGCATCTGTAATTATAAAAACCAAAGAAGGCCAGCTTAATCCTCAAAGCATTCAAGCAATTCAAAAGTTAATTGCCGCAGCCGTTCCCAAGCTTGATATGAAAGATATTTCAATCGTCGATTCTAATGGTAATTTGCTAACGGAATTTAGTGAAGAACAAAATGAAATAGTTAAAAAATCCAATAATGAGTCAATGCGTTTGGAACAAGAATATAAATTGAATAAACGTTTGCAAGATTTGTTGGAAAAAAGTTTGGGTAAAGGAAAAGCTCAAGCTCAAGTAAATTTGGAAATGGATTTTGACGAAGTTGTTACCAATGAAGAAATATTTGATCCGGATAGTCAGGTCGTTCGTTCTCAAGCAAGTATGACGGAAGAAGGTACTTCCGGACAAGAGGCATCACAACCGGTAACGGTCGGACAAAATATCCCTAATTCAGATAGTTCTTTTGCTTCATCTAATCCCGGTTTCGGTACAATGTCAAAAACTGAAGAAACCGTTAATTATGAAATTTCTCGAATTGTAAGAAATAAAGTAAAAAATACCGGTACAATAAGTCGTGTCACGGCAGCGGTTTCTGTTGACGGTACATATAAGAGAAATAAAGAAGGCCGTATGGTTTATCAGCCTAGAACTCCTGAAGAAATGGAAAATATTACCAATTTGGTAAAATCGGCCGTCGGCTATGATGCAAATCGTGGAGATTTGGTAGAAGTTGTTAATATTAAGTTCTCTTCATTTATTGATGATGAAGATGCTTTGCCTGAAACATTGTATATGGGGTTAACCAAACAAGAGTTAATGCGTATGGCCGAAGGTTTGGGAGTTGCAATCGTTGCAATATTGGTTATTTTATTGGTAATCAGACCTTTGATAAACAATGCGTTTGAGGTTTCAAGCAACAATTCTGCAGAAAAACTTATATCTTCGGGTGCCGATGAAGACAGCTTGTTGTTATCAAATTTCTTGAGTGATAATTATGACGAGTCGTCGGAAGAGCTTGTTAATATGAACAAAGTTGACGGACGTGTGAAAGGTTCGTTGATTAAGAAGCTTAATGCAACTGTTGAAAAGAATCCTGATGCCGCAGTTAATGTAATTCGCGGATGGTTATATGGTAATGAAGGTTAACTACAATGGCAATAAAACAAAATGTAATTGATGATTATAATCTTTTAACCGGTCAGCAAAAGGCTGCGATTTTGATGCTTTCGTTAGATGAGGAGCGTTCGGCATCAATTTTTTCAATGATGGATGATGAAGAAATTAAAGAATTGTCTGTAATAATGGCATCATTAGGTAAAGTTAACTCTAATATTATTGAACAACTTATCAGTGAATTTAGTGAAAAAATTAACGATACCGGAAACTTGGTCGGAACTTATGAAAGTACGGAACGTTTATTGGCCAAAGCTTTGGATAAGGACAGAGTTTCTATCATTATGGAAGAAATCAGAGGTCCTGCCGGTCGTACCATGTGGGATAAATTAGGTAATGTTAACGAGCATGTTTTGGCCAATTATCTTAAAAATGAATACCCTCAAACCATTGCTGTTATTTTATCAAAGATTAAAGCAGATCACGCGGCAAAAGTTATTGCATTGTTTCCGGAAAACTTTGCTATGGAAATCGTTATGAGAATGTTGCGTATGGATTCTGTTCAAAAAGAGGTTTTAGACAGTCTTGAAAAAACATTGAGAAAAGAATTTATGAGTTCACTTTCAAAATCGACCAGAAGAGATGCTCACGAATTTATTGCCGATATTTTTAACTCTTTGGATAGAAATACCGAAGTACGTTTTATGGAAGCTTTGGAGGAGCGTAACCGAGAAAGTGCCGAACGTGTAAAATCATTGATGTTTACCTTTGAAGATCTTACCAGAATTGATTCTCAAGGTATCCAGATCTTGTTGCGTAATATTGATAAAGACAAATTGGCAATCGCTTTGAAGGGCGCATCGGATACATTAAAAGAATTGTTCTTCAATAACATGTCAACTCGTGCCGGTAAAATTGTTAAAGAAGATATGGATGCGATGGGGCCTGTTCGTATGCGTGAAGTTGAAGAAGCTCAACAATATATCGTTTCTTCGGCTAAAAGTTTGGCAGCATCGGGTGAAATTGTTGTTGTTGAAGGTAATGATAACGACGAGTTGGTCTATTAGGATAAAGGATAGAACAGGGTGGTTAATTATCAGAAATATATGTTTGATGATTTTGTCGTATTAAATAACGACAAGAAAGATGTCTGTCCCGATAATGAACCGATTCAAGAAATTGTTACTGAAGAAATTTTAGAAATAAATAATGTTGAAGCAGAAGAAACTAAAGAAGAAACTAAAGAAGAAAATTATGAAGAAATAATTGAACCTGAAGTTTTGGTTGAAGAAAACATACCATCTTTTGAAGAAGAAGTTTTGCCGGTTTCTCAATCATATAATTATATCGAGGAAACGAAACCTGAAGAAAATATTGTAACTTATACGGAAGAAGAATTGAAAGAAGCATTATCTCAAGCGGAAGAAGTTGCCTATAATAAAGGTTTGGCAGAAGCAAAAAGCTCTTTGGAAGAGACGCAAAATATATTATTGGAAGATATTAAAAATCAGTTAATGACGATTTATGCGTCATTGGAAGAAAAGAAATCTGATTTGGAGGTTTCGGCTTTGAATTTTGCTGTAAGCCTTGTTGAAAAGCTTATGCCGACAATGGAAAAATCAAGAGCAGAAAGTGAAGTTAAAAATTTTTTGGCTGAAAATTTTGCTAATTTTTCTTCACAGGAAACACTATCTTTTTCATTTAATCCTGATATGTTATCACATGTTTCAGACAGTATTCGTCGGTTGGCGGAACAAAATGACTTTGAAGGTAAGATATCTGTTCATAAAGATATAAGTTTGGGACTTTCGGATTGTCGGGTTGAATGGAAAAGCGGTGGTGTTGAACGAAAAGTTTCAAGCACGATAGATAAAGTAAAAAGTTTAATAAATTTTGGTAAAAAAGAGAGGGAAAATGGAGAATAATTTAAAATTGGATGAAGTCAGCGAAACCAGTATTCTGGATGATGAGCCGATTTTACGTAAAGATGTAGGAGTAGAAGATTTTGATATTCCGACATCTATATCTGATTTGGAAGCCGTATATAATATTCCTGTTAAAGTTTCGGCTGTTTTAGGTAAAGCTAATATGAAAGTCAGCCAATTAATGAAACTTAATAAGGGGGCCGTTATCGAGTTAGATAGAAAAGTCGGTGAAGCAATAGACATTTATGTAAATAATTCTTTGGTTGCCAGAGGAGAAGTTGTTGTTGTTGATAATAAGCTTGGTATTACCATGACGGAAATTATTAAATCAACCAATAAATAAGGATAATACATAAGATGGAATTGCTTATAGTCGGAACGCTAAACGGTCAAATCGGAGCTGCCAGTAAGATTGCTATATCAAAAGGCGGTCAGGTTTCTTTGGCCGATAGTGTTGAAAAAGCACTTGAAATTTTGTGTTCCGGCAAAAATATAGAATTGATAATGGTTGACGTTACTCTCGATATTCATAAGCTTATTTCATCATTGGAACAATCAAGAATAAATGTTTTGGTGGTTGCATGCGGTGTTGCCAATGATACATCATTGGCGGTTAAGGCAATTAAAGCCGGAGCAAAGGAGTATATCCCTCTGCCTCCCGATCCGGAGTTGATAGGTGCAGTATTGGCAGCAGCTACAAGAGAAAATCATGCCTTAATTTATGGAGATAAAAAAACCGAGGCCATATTAAAAATGGCCAAACAAATTGCTCCGTCGGAAGCATCTGTTTTATTAACCGGCTCATCAGGTACCGGTAAAGAAATTTTTTCTCGATTTATTCATGATAATTCTAAAAGAGCTAATCAAAAATTTGTTGCCGTAAACTGTGCGGCAATTCCTGAAGCATTGCTTGAATCAGAGCTTTTCGGTTATGAAAAAGGAGCTTTTACCGGAGCTGTTTCCCGTCGTATCGGAAAGTTTGAAGAAGCTTCCGGAGGAACATTACTTCTTGATGAAATATCAGAAATGGACATTTCTTTACAAGCCAAATTATTACGAGCAATTCAGGAAAAAGAAATTGATCGTTTGGGTGGAAAACTTCCGATAAAAGTTGATACCAGAATTATTGCAACTTCAAATCGTAATTTAGAAAAGTGTACTTTAGACGGAACATTCCGTCAGGATTTGTATTATCGCCTAAATGTGATAAATATTAATATTCCGGATTTAAAAGATCGTGTTGGCGATATTATTGTTTTAGCCAAACATTTTATCAAAAAATATTCTGAATTAAATGATTTACCGATGAAAGATTTATCGGTTAAAGCTGAAGAAATGTTGCTTAATTATTTATGGCCGGGCAATGTGCGTGAGTTGGAAAATACCATGCATCGAGCTGTTTTGTTGTCTTCCGGTGAAGAAATTGATGAAAATGCAATAATTTTGCAAACCCCTTCAGCCGTAAGAGACGTAAAAGAAGATAAAAAGCAGAAAACAAAAGAAATTTCTGTAGGTCGAACAGTTGCCGAAGTTGAGCGTAAACTTATCTTGGATACAATGGAAGACACAATGTGGAATCGTTCGGCTGCCGCAACGATTTTAGGAATATCTATTCGTACTTTACGTAATAAATTAAAACAATATCAGGAAGAAGGTTTTTCAATTCCTTCGTCAAATCAGGGATAATTAAGTAAAATGGCCGGCAATTTAACTCAAAATTCAATAAAAAATATGCTTATCGGCTCTGCCAAAAGAGGCGACTTATTTTTTGCCATAGCTATTATATTGATGTTGGTCATTTTGATTATGCCGATGCCGGTTTGGTTATTGGATATATCTTTAGCTTTATCAATAACTTTGGCTTGCGTTGTTTTAATGATGGCGATTTTTATTGAAAAGCCGATAGAATTCAGCTCTTTTCCTTTGGTATTGTTAATTACCACCATGTACCGATTGGCACTTAATTTAGCATCAACCAGACTTATTTTGTCTCGCGGCTATATGGGTGATGATGCTGCCGGTGAAGTTATTAAAGCATTTGGTGGATTCATCATGGGTAATAACTTTGTTATCGGTGTAATCGTATTTGCGATATTGGTTTTGGTAAACTTTATTGTAATTACTAAAGGTTCCGGTCGTATTGCCGAAGTTGCCGCCCGTTTTGCATTAGATGCCATGCCCGGAAAACAAATGGCCATTGATGCGGATTTATCATCAGGATTGATAAATGAGGACGAAGCCAAAAAACGTCGTGAAGATTTATCAAAAGAAAGCTCATTTTACGGAGCTATGGACGGTGCTTCAAAATTTGTACGAGGAGATGCAATCGCCGGTCTTTTAATTACGTTTATTAATATTGTTGCCGGTATTATTATCGGTATGGTTCAAAATGATATGAGTTTTTCACAAGCCGGTGAGGCATATACTCGTTTGACCGTTGGTGATGGTTTGGTCAGTCAAATTCCGGCTTTGATTGTGTCTGTCGGCGCCGGTATTTTGGTATCGAAAGCAGGTATGACCGAGTCAACGGACAAGGTTTTGTTTGAACAACTTGCCAATTATCCTAAAGCATTGGGAATGAGCTCGGGATTAGCTATTGTTTTGGCAATGATACCGGGAACTCCGGCTTTTCCGTTTTTTATTTTATCAGGCTTAACCGGAACAGCAGCGTATTATTTGACTAAACAGCAAAAAGAGGAAGCGGCTAAAGTTCAGGCAGTATTAGAACAAGAGCAAAAGCAATCTGCTATCAGTAAAATGACAGATGAACCTATTGCCAATGTCTTAAAAGTTGATTTGATTCGCCTTGAAATCGGTTATGGATTGTTGCCTTTGATAAATGAAGACACTAATCGCAAATTAACAGATCAAATAAAAGCTTTACGCAGAGCTCTTGCTTCGGAACTCGGTTTTGTAATGCCTTCAATTCGTATTCAGGATAATATGCAACTGGAAGCTAATGAGTATAATATTTTTGTAAAAGAAGTAAAATCAGGTCGCGGAGAGATCAGACCGACACAGCTTTTGGTTATGGATCCGAGAGGCGAAAAAATAAACCTTCCCGGGGAGGAAACTTTGGAGCCTACATTCGGGTTAAAAGCTATGTGGATTGATCCGTCATATCGTGAAGAAGCAATGTTTAGAGGTTATACGGTTGTTGATCCGGCAACGGTCGTAACTACGCATATTACTGAGCTGGTAAAAGAAAATATGTCGGAATTGTTATCTTATGCTGAAACTCAAAAGCTTCTTGATGAGATGGATAAAGAGTATCAAAAATTGGTTAAAGATTTAATCCCGAACAAAATAAGTTTGGCTGCTGTTCAAAGAATTTTGAAAAACCTTTTGCAAGAACGAGTTTCTGTCAGAGATTTACCTACTATTTTGGAAGGAATTTCCGAGGCGGTTACCTCTACACATAGTCTTATGCTTATAACCGAACATGTGAGAACTCGTTTATCACGTCAATTATCAAATGCTTATTCTAATGAATTCGGGGTTATTTCTTTGGTGCCATTATCACCGGAATGGGAACAAAATTTTGCTCAAGCGATTGTTGGTGACGGTGACGAAAAGCAGCTTGCAATGGCACCATCAATGCTTCAATCATTTATTACAAAAGTTCGCAATGTTTTAGAAGAGTTGGCACTTAAAGGCGAAAATCCGGTATTGCTGACAAGTCCGAATATTCGTCCGTTTGTTCGCTCTATTATTGAGCGTTTCCGCCCGTTAAGTGCAGTAATGTCACAAAATGAGATTCACCCTAAAGCTAAAATAAAAACCGTAGGACAGATATAGAAAAATATGTCAGATTATAATGAAATAACTTTCAGTTTTGCTAAAGAGTCGATTCAGACTAAAGGCAAAAATATTGTTGCGGTTGTGTCCGGTTTCAGAGGTTGCGGAAAGACATGGTTTTCGGTTAATTTAGCTCATGCATTAAGCCTATACAAACAAAAAGTTATGTTGTTTGACGGTGATTGCGGATTAAATAATACAAAAGTTCAGCTTGGTTTGGAATTTGCTAATGATTTGGATGCGGTTATATATGGAAATCGTACTTTAAATCAAATTATTTTTAATTATGAAAAAGGAAAGTTTGATATTGCGGTCGGTAATCCCGGATCATCAGGGCTTTCGACAATGTCTCTCGGGCGGTTACAAATTTTGGGCGATGATTTGAATTTAGTATCACAAAATTATGATAAATTGATTTTGGATATGAGCTCCGGTATTACAAATTCGACAAAAGTATTGGCAGGAATGTCACAATCGGCAATAGTAATTTGCAATGATAATCCCCAATCGATAATTGATAATTATGAAATGATAAAAATTATGTCTGCTCGTTATCCGAATACGTCATTAAGTATAGTTATAAATCAGGTAAATTATATTGAAGACGGATTACGTACATATAAAATGTTAAAAAAAGCATGTAGTGAATTTTTAAAAATTACTCCGCCATTACGCGGAATTATCCGACAAGATACAAGAGTTCGAGATTCTATCAGAAATCAAAGTACGATTATCAGTCGCTATCCGGAGTCTGAAGCAGCACTTGATATTATGGCTGTAGCTAAAAGGATAATAACAAATGAGCAGTTTGATTAATTTAAATAATATAATTTCAAGTTTTAATATCTCCGATAATAAACAAACTTTGCAGTTGTCTGAAATATCTTCGGAATTATCACAAGCGATACAAACCCATAAAACCGGAATGTTGGAAATATTAGCAAAATCAGATGGCTTTGATTTTGTTTTGCAACTGGGTGATAAACATTTTTCGGTAAACTTAAAAAATAGTTTATTACCGACAATGCCTGCCGGAGAAAAAATATCAATTCCCGTAAGATTAAATTTGTCAGGCAAAATTACCGTTATAAATGATATTATCAGTAAAACGGATAGTTTTTCCAAATCTGATATAGTAATTGAAACAAAAGAAGGAATTTTTCAAAAACCGACATTAACTCCTATAAAATTACAAAATTTTGTTGAACAAAATATAAAAGATATTTCTGTAGATGCGAGTGTAAAACAAAAAATTTTGCAAATCGTCAAAGATATTAATGTCAGTTTGAAAACTATAGGTGGGCAAATAGACAGAGGTATTGATATTGAAAATTTACAAAATATTATAAAAGAAATAGTCAAAAATCCTCAAAATATTGCTGATTTAAAAATAAAATTGGAGCAGACATTTGAAAGTTTGATAGGTAAGCAATTACCCGGAGAAATAAGTGATAAAATAAATCAGTTATATGTAATAAAAACCCCTATGGGAGAAACATTTTTTTCATCTGATGTAAAAATTCCGTTACTTCAGAAAGTTGTGCTTAATATAAATTCTCAAGCATCGGTATTTGATCAAAAAATAAAAATTGCTGATGAGTTATTAAAAAATATTTTTCCGAATTATAAAACAACATCTGATGTAAATATTTTAACGCAAGAAAGCGGATTTAAGAATTTAATTGAGGTAATGCAAAATGCTGATGCCCGAATAATTAATTTGCTTACATCCAAATTACCGTTTCAAAGTAATAATTTGTTTGAAAATATTTATAATTTATATAAAGGAATAATTTCTCAAGATATTACTCAATGGTTGGGCAGTGAAAATATTAAAGAACTTATATCCGATAATGCAAATGCTCAAAAACATGTCGGAGAGTTGAGTAATATGTTACAAAATTCTCTTAAAGAAACACCTTCTTGGAAAATTGTCGAAATGCCGTTTTTTGACGGCAGTCAATTATCTGCTATAAAAATTGCAGTTAAGAAAGATAAACGTTCAAAAGAAAATAAAACAAAAGAAAAAACAGCAAGATTTGTTGTTGAAACCGAATTTTCTAAACTCGGTAAGTTTCAGTTTGATGGCTTTTCTAAAGCTAAAAGTCGTAATTTTGATTTGATAATCAGAACAAGTTCAAAAATTTCGGATGATTTTTGTTCAAATATTATCAATTTGATTAAGAAGTCGTTATACGATTTGAATTATTCCGGTACCATAAAAATAAATATGGTCGAAAATTTTATAAATTTTAATGATGAGGTTGTTGTAAAAGAAGGGGTTTATATCTAAATGAAAGATGCACTGGGATATTATGAAATTTTGCAAGTATCACAATATACGGATATGGAAGTTATAAAACGTTCGTACAGAGACTTGGCAAAAGCTTGGCATCCTGATAATAATCATGATGAAAATGCAACTGATATATTTCAAAAATTGTCAATAGCTTATGATGTTCTCGGTAATCCGCAGAATAAGTTGATATATGACATTTTATCTCTTGTGTATACTAAAGAAAATTATCCGAAAATCGATGCTATGGTCCCTTATACGGAAGATGATAACGGGGTAGACGTAAAGGTTGTAAACTTAAAAGAAGTTGTATCAATGTTTGTAAAGTGTAAGCAAGGTACCAGATATAAAGTAACAACATATAACGGTGCGCTAAAATTAAATGCTAAAGTTGCGTTAGTTAATTGGTTGTTGGGGTGGTGGCATCCTAAAGGATTTTTGTTAAATATTAAGGCTATTGCAGATAATTTTAACAATTCCACATCTGATGAAGAAACTCTAAAAATTATGCTTCATAACATGATTGCGTACGGTAATAAATCTCAAAATGTGCTTGCGGCAAAATGTGGTATAAAAGCCAGAGCTTTGCTTGATGACGAAGGTAAGAAGCTTGTTGATGAATATGTTACTAATCTTAATGTAAGGGTATCTCCGCCTGCAAGATGGAATGTTTTGGGGTTAAAAGCCGTTCAATTTATTATGCCTGTGATATTAATTTTAGTTCTTTTGAAGGTATTAGGTTTTGGCGACAGTGTAATATGGAAAATATTTGGTGAAAGTAAAAAAATAAATTACTATCAAACCGTAAATACCGGATATGGTAAAAGTGTTGATGATGTTATTGTCGGTAAAGTTATAAGTATTCCCGTTGACAAATCTGATGAAGCTCAACTTTATCATTTGACTAAAGAGGCAAAAGTGATGTATGGCCCGTCAGAAGATTTTGATATGATAAAAGTGTTGGAAAAGGGGGCAACCGTTCGCCTAACCGGTTTTACTCCGGATAAAGAATGGGCCAGAATAATGATAGATAACGGAGATAGCGGTTTTATCAATTATAAAATAATAAAACAAGGTAAGGGTAATGAAATACCTTATGGAAGTTCTATTATTGAGTGATTTTGAAAGCTTCGATTTTAATTGCCAATCCCGTTTTGTCATCAGTTTCAATAAATGTTCCGCAAACAGTTCCTTTTGCTGTAGCCGGCTCCAAGTGATGAGACGAAAATTTATCTTTTAGTCTTTCAATCGGTGCTTTTGTATCAAAGCCGATAACACTGTTGTAATCTCCGCACATACCGGCATCGGTTTGATAAGCGGTTCCGTTAGGTAATATTTTTTCATCAGAAGTAGGAACATGAGTGTGCGAGCCGATTATGGCAGAAACTTTTCCGTCAAAATAGTAGGCAAAAGATTGTTTTTCGGCTGTTGCTTCGGCATGAATATCAACAAAAATAGCGTCAATATTTTTAGCCAGTTGGTATTGTTCAAGAAGTTTTTCCAAAACTTGAAGCGGGCAGTCGACAGCTTCCATAAAAACACGTCCGACAACTTCGGTTACTAATATTTTTTTACCGGAATCAAGCGGAATAATTTGAGCTCCTACACCGGCTAAATTAGATGAGTGATTAAGCGGCCTGACAATACGTTTACATTCATCTAAATACGGATAGATATCTTTTTGATTCCATACATGATCACCGGTTACTAAAGCATTAACCCCGGCCTCTAACAGCTGATTACAAACTTTTGGAGTACAACCGAAACCGTGAGCAGCATTGTCGACATTAGCAATCAACACATCATAATGATATGTTTCTTTAAGTTGATCTATTGCATTTTTAACGGCCTCTCGACCGGCTTTTGCAACGATATCTCCAAGATAAACTATTTTCAATTTTTTTTATCCTAATCTTATAATTTATAAAGAAAACCCCGTTTCAGCAACGGGGTTTAATTTTTTAAGATAATCAGAAACCGTTTAGCCGTATAAATACATTCTTGAAACGAACCGCGGGTCATAAAGTGGGTGCCATATAAACAGACCACGATCTGCTCAGCGACAGCTCCCTATAAAATAATGTTGGCTCGGAAGACCTGCTAAAATTACGCACTACGCAGTCTCTGATGCACTTTATGTTTAGATACTATAATGAATTTATTTCATTTGCAAGAGATTTTATTTGATTATTCAAACTTTTTATTGTTGACGCTAATTCCTCGTCGATTCGTTGCAACTCTTCAGTATTAACGGATGGCGCTTCCGATGTTTTGACACCTTTTTTTAATTCGCTTAATTCATCGGCAAGCAATAATCCTATCATGGCCAAAAGCATACTTTCGCTGATTTGATTTACTCCATCACCCAAAAGTTTGGCTTTTTCATCTAATATACGTGATAACTGTAAAATATGAGCTTCTTGACCGTCTTCGCAGGCAATGGCATATTCACGAGAATTTATTGTTATTGTAATTTGAGCCATGATATTAAAGTACTCCGTCAATAAAATCGGTAATATTATCAATTTTGGTTATAGCATCTTGAGATATTTTTGTTAACTCAACAATTTTTTGTTCTTTTTCAGCTAAAAGATTTGAATTTTTTTCATTATTTTCTTTGATTTGAGAACTTTTAATTTTTATAACAGATTCCAATTCAATCAAATCCGTAGATAATTGACTTAAAGCATCTCTTGTTTTATTAAAATCAAAATTTTTATTATCCATTGCTGATTTTACTTTCACTTTTTAAAATATTACCATATTATCGAATTAGATAATAACAATCTGTATAACTTTTACAAGAGATAAAAAAAAATTATGCCAAATATAATATTGAGAGTAAAAAACAATGACGATAATATTCACAAAGATGAAAGTATTTGTTGTTATTGTTTGTCTGATGAGTTACCCAAAGCAAAGTTTGAAGAGGCGGTTGCTTCCGGTAAAATGGTTTTGATTGAAGGAAGTAATGCTCTGACTAAATGTCAAGAATATAATTTAGATGGTGTTATGGTTGAGCCTGATATTTCAAAACCTCTAAAATCTCAAGTTAAATTCATGCGCGAAAAATTAAAAAAGAAAACTTTGGGAATTGTTATTCCGGCGCGCCGCCACGAGGCTATGTTGGCAGGTGAGATAGAGCCTGAATTTATTGCTTTTTATTCTAATGATAAGAATAAAGATGATGAGATGATTTCATGGTATAATGAGTTGTTTTTGATGCCTTTGGCATGGGTATGTGATACATCTTTTGACAAAGAAAAAGAAAATGATGTTGATTTTATGATAATTTCGGCAGAAAATTTTTAAAAATTTTGGTTGCTAAAAAAAGAAGTTTATATTAGTTTGCTAGTTAATATGATTTTTGGAAATTTTAAATAGGAGTAAAATAATGAAACAACAAGCAGGCTCAATTCGTATCGGTTGGGTAATTGAATATAAAGGAAAACCTTGGACAGTTATTAAGACAAACTTCGTAAAACCGGGTAAAGGCGGCGCTTTTATGCAGGTTGAAATGAAAGCAGTTGAAGAAGGTACAAAAACTAACGAACGTTTTCGTACGGAAGATATGGTTGAAAAACTTATGGTTGAAACCAAAGATTGTCAATTTTTGTATGAAGATGCTACCGGTTTGACTTTTATGGAAAGCGATACTTATGAGCAATTTGCAATGCCTGCTGATATTTTAGGCGATTCTCGTCCGTTTTTAACTGATGGTATGGATGTAAAAGTAAGTGTTATCGACGGTAAACCTATATCGGTTGAATTGCCGTTGCAAGTTGTATGCGAAGTTGTTGAAACAGAACCTGTTATTAAGGGACAAACCGTTTCTTCATCATACAAACCGGCAATTTTGGATAATGGTGTAAGAACAGGAGTTCCTCCGTTTGTCGGCGTTGGTGATAAAATTGTTGTTGCCACATCAGACGGTTCATATGTTGAAAGAGCAAAATAATGTCATATATTTCGACTAATTTAAATATGTTGATAACCGTTGCTAAAAAAGTATCAGGCGGTTTGGCTCGAGATTTTAATGAATTGGAAAAATTACAAACATCCATTAAAGGTCATACTGAATTTACTAAAGCTGCGGTTGAACGTACATTAAAAAATTTGCGTAATGAACTGCAAAAATCTCGTCCGCAAATGCCGGTGGTTACTATTGGAGAAAAAGCCCCTAAAGGAGCTTATTTCTTGGTTTCGGCTTTGGATGGAGAGCTTAACTTTGTTCACGGTATACCTTATTTTGCCGTTAGTATAGCAGAAATTGTTGATGGTCAGGTTGTTTCCGGAGTTATTTATAATCCGTCAACTTCAGATTTATATTTTGCTGAAAAAGGCAACGGTGCATTTAAAGAAGGTTATCGTAATCATGAACGTTTGCGTGTATCGGCTCGTAAAGATTTGCCGATGGCTTTGATTTCTGCTGATGATATTTATTCTGCAAATGTTGCGGGAACTCGTCGTTTTGGTGCTATAAGTCTTGATTTGGCTGATTTGGCTGCCGGAAAATTGGACGGAGTTATTTCTTTTGATAATGATTCGGCCTCTTTTGCAGCCGGTATTTTAATCGTTAAAGAAGCCGGAGGACAAATATTTGCTAAAGAACAAAAAGACATTAGAACTGCAGATTTAGAACTTGTCTTATCCAGCGGTAATATTATTGCATCAAATGCCGAATTAGGTAAAAAATTATTTGATTTGGTAAAATAATTTATATAAGGGAGAAAATTATGCGGTTTGGGAAAATAGTTGTTTTAAGTGCTTTTTTGTGTACATCTGTTGCAAACGCTCAAGATGTTGTGGTTGATTTGAGTGTTTTAGATGATTTGGAAGCACCGACATTTCGAGTTTCTAAACCGCTTTTTCCTGTTTTACCGAAGAAAGTTAAGGCTGAAGTAAAAAAAGTAAAATCTAAAACAGCGCCAAAAAAAGAAAAGGTTAAAAAGAAAGTTGAACAAGTTAAACAAGCAGATGATAATATTGTCGTTGTTGATGTTGAGCCGAGTTTTGTTCCTAAAAAAGATGAGGCTAAACTTGCTGTAAATAAAGAAAATAAAGTACAAGAAAAACTTTCGGAAGAACAAAATATTGAAATAAAACCTGTTATGGTGCCGGATGTTAAAGAAAAGGTTGCCGAAGAAACAAAAGATATTGTTAAAGAAGCTTCTAAAGAAGTGGTAGTGGCACCTGCAGTTGTAACGGTTGAAAAAACTGATGACGTTAAGTCCGGTGCTGAAAATAAAGCATCAGAAGAAGTTGCCGGTAGTTCTGCT
>JAZQZB010000024.1:0-1710 GCA_045633825.1 Alphaproteobacteria bacterium
AATAAGCTGACGAATAGAACATTCGGCAAGGTCAATAATATAAATTATATTATTGAGAATTTGATTCTTGTATTCTTCTCCGTCCATAACGAATTTTGCATACACCTCTCGGCTATGCCTCAATGACGGCAATTTTTTATAATAATATTCGCCCTTTTTCTTAAATATTGGATTGTTTGATTCAGAGCAAATTTGCAGCATAATTCTATATATTTCATTTCTCTTATCGTCATCGGTGCAACATTTTTCAGCGTGTTCCGCAAGCGAGATCATTTTTTCAATACGCTCTTTTGCATATAACTTTTTACGGAATACGTGAAGCATAACGTCTGCATAATTTCCGTAATGATCGGGGTTCAACTCTATTTCACGAATCCACGCATAATACACTCCGTCCCAGTCCTGCTTTGCGTGAAGCTCGCGAATCTTTGCTTCAAATTCTCGCCTATGCTCAACACTCCATACTAATTCCATATTAAATAATGAATCAATAGAGCATTTAAAAAGCAATGCAATTTTAGGCAAAAGATAAATATCGGGAGATAGCAAACCTCTTTCCCATTTGGAAACGGTTTGAGAAGAAACACCGAGATACTCTGCAACCGCTTCTTGCGTCATATTCCGAGATATCCGTAATTCTTTTAATTTGTTTTTAAGTTCCATAATATTTATACCTTTTCTTTCATCCAATAATCATATCTTTTCTTGCGGTATATTAAAAGAAAAACCATATAAGCTAAGCAATCAAAAATCGCACTTAACAAATAACCTACAAAAGGAATATCAAAAACTGAATCAAATAAACACATCGAAGTAAAAATAAACGTCGGTAAGGAAATTATTTTTCTTTGAAACACTAAATTATCAAACGTATTAAGCGCAAAGCAAACGCCAACTATTGAGGTAATACAAATTAACGTTTGAGATTCGCGTTTTTTAATCAACTTAAAATCATCTACAAAGGAAATATACTTTAAATTCTTATAATCAGATATGACCTCATCTTCTCCTATATTTTTTCTTATTTTTGATATATACAATAAGAAAAATCCAAATGCTGCCGTTGACATCAATGCAATAATAAGCAACCTAATCGTCGCATTTTCAACACCTTTGAGTATTGCTCCCCAAATCGCATATAAACCGATGTATACAATTAACGTAATTATTGAGGCAAATATGATATTACGTAATGTTCGCTTCATAAAATTCTCCGTAAAGTTTATTTTATTATATAATACCATGTTTTTTAATAATTGTAAACATACAATTTGGCACAAGATTGTGTCCGTTTTGTATCAATGGGTTTTGAAAGATATATATTTAACAGAAAAAACAAGGCAAATTGTAAGATACAAATAGTTAAAATGATACCAACGCAACAACTAACTCAAAAAAGTTGCTCACTTAAATCTCAAAAAGTTGCTCACTTAAACCCCAAAATATTGCTCACTTATATTGACAAAAGCAAGAAACACGCTCCATCGGCAACCAAATTTCCGATTTTGCCATTTTTATCTGTTTTAAGACCGACAAAATTAGAAATATCCAAAAATATGCATAATTCGTCCTTTACCATATTCAAAGATATGCATAAATCTTGCAGATAAATAATTTGCCTCAACGATTGCTTAAAAATCGATTGGCAAAAACGGAGCAATTCTTCTTTGTTTATAGTGCCCCAAAATTTGAGGAGCGAGAATGCTATAT
>JAZQZB010000025.1:0-1720 GCA_045633825.1 Alphaproteobacteria bacterium
GAAAAATAGCGAAATTTTTTTGTTGACAACAATTTTTATTTATATATATTTAGCCACGAAGTTAAATTTATATTTTAATATAAAAGAGAGAAAACACATGAACACATATGCTACAAAAATCTCCGATGTTGAGAGAAAATGGTACGTAGTTGATGCCGAAGGTGTTGTTTTGGGTCGTATGGCTGCCGAAATCGCTAAAATCTTGCGCGGTAAACACAAAGCCAACTTCGTTCCGAATATCGACTGCGGTGACTACGTTGTTGTTATTAATGCCGACAAAGTTAAATTAACAGGCAACAAATTGGCTGATAAAAAATATTTCAAACATACTGGTTGGATCGGCGGAATCAAAGAAACTACAGCCGAAAAAATTTTGGCCGGTCGTTTCCCTGAAAGAGTTATCATCAAAGCTGTTGAACGTATGATTTCTCGTAACCCGATGGGCCGTCAACAAATGACCAAATTAAAAGTATATGCCGGTTCTGAACATCCTCATACAGCTCAAAATCCTGTTGTTTTGGATATCGCCGGTAAAAACCCAAAGAATAAAAGGAGCAACTAATTATGGCTGAAAAAATCGAATCTTTGCAAGATATTAAAAATGCAGCCAAAGTTGAGGCTGCCGAAACTGTTGTTCGTAAGGCTAAAAAAGACAAATTCGGTCGCGCTTACGCCACAGGTAAAAGAAAAGACGCTGTTGCACGCGTTTGGATTAAAGCCGGTAAAGGTAATATTACTATTAATGACAAATCTGTTGATCAATATTTTGCACGTCCGGTGTTGAAAATGATCATCAATCAACCGTTTGAAGTTGCTAACCGTATCAATGAATTTGATGTTGTTTGTACAGTAAAAGGTGGCGGATTGTCAGGTCAAGCCGGAGCTATTAAACACGGTATTTCAAAAGCTTTGAACGAATTCGAACCTGAATTGCGCGATTGCTTGAAAAAAGCCGGCTTCTTAACACGTGATGACAGAACAGTTGAACGTAAAAAATATGGTAAGGCTAAAGCTCGTCGTTCTTACCAATTCTCAAAACGTTAATTGCTGTTGCGTTTCAGATATCAAAAAAAGCTTGGGTTTGTTGTCCCAAGCTTTTTTTTTGAGAAATTGCCGAAATTCGGTTGATTACTCAAACTTGCCGAAATAACGTATTTTGGCAGTTGCAGCAGATCCGAAATAATCTGTTTTCAGAGTATCGCATCCTTCTTTGAAGCTGACAATCCAGTTTCCGGTAGGGATATACGATGATCTTGCATAATAGCAACCCTCAAGTTCTTGAAAACCGATACTGATAAGAGCATCATTTAATTCGTCTTTAATTTTTACATATAGGAAGATGTTAGATCGTTTGTTCTGAAAAATTCCGATAACTTTCTCACTAAAACCGTTGTCAAAAGGAAGTCGAACAAGCTTTCCGTTTACCTTGCAGGCCAAATCAAATTGAATTTCTCTATTAAGAGCCGCTTCAACTTCGTTGATGTTGATTTTGTTTTTATACTTGTTAAATTAAGATAATTAAATATCCACAAAATAGTTTTTTGTAAAAAATATTATAGATTTTTTCTTCTGATATTATAACTTATTAGTAGGATTTTTTAATTTTTTTCGGAGAAAATATAATGTTTTCGGTAAATAAGATATTTGTTTTTGCCTCAATGGTTATGGCATTAACTGCCTGTAAAAAAGATAATAGTCAAAATAATATGGCCGGTAAACC
>JAZQZB010000026.1:0-3111 GCA_045633825.1 Alphaproteobacteria bacterium
ATGGTTTTTGACCTCATAAATACAACCGACAAAAACATATCCGACAACAAAATAAAAACAGATACTGATATTCGTAATGCCAAATCATTTACAGCCAATTTTTCCAAAGAGATGCATCAACAAATTTTTGAATTACATCAATTTCTTACGGATCATTTTTACACTCACAGCAACATCACTCGCATGGATAAAAAATCACAACAAATTGTCGAAGATTTATTCAATGCTTTTATGAATGATTTCAAATTATTACCTCCAAATTTACGCCAACTTATAACAAACAACATGAGTGACAAAGACAAAGCCACACACATTTGCTCATATATTGCCAATATGACTGACACAATGGCTGTCGAAGATCATCAAAAATTATTTAATATCACCTATCGTTTTTAAGTATTTTTGTTAAGGGATTATAAAACATTTTATAATATAAATACAATATATTACAAAAAATTTACATAAGGAGAACGGTAATGTTAGACGATTTTCAAGATGAAGATCCTGTAAAAAACAGCGAATTTCTTGATGAGTTCCGTCAAAGACTAAACTCTCAACCGATTGAAAATTTAGAAGAAAGAAAAAAAGATATTTCCAGATCTCAACATATTTTTTTAGGCACAATTTTAGGTGTCGGTTTAGCCGGAGTTGCAAGCTGGTTTATATTATCTCCTGATTACGACAAAACAGAAGACGTTGAAGTACCTGTTGTTCGTCGCACCAATACGGCAATCAAAGTTCAACCGGCTAATCCCGGAGGAATGGAAATATTAAATCAAGATAAAGCCGTTTACGAAATTGTCGAAAAAACAGATCCGGCTAACGAAAAAATCGAAAATATATTACCTCCTACGGAAGAACCTGTATATCCTGATATTGTTGTTTCAAATATTGAGAAAAAAACCGAAGAAGCAGTTAACAATTCAGATACGGCAATAAAAGAAGCCGAAAAAGTTATCACTAAAGAAGAACAAAAAAATTTCATTACCGATATATCCGAGGATGCTAAAGAAAAAATCAAAATCGAAGTAGTCGAAATAAATGAAAACATTGCTAAAAACAATACAGAAACAAACGAAATAGAAATTAAAAAAGATGCTGAAAAGAAAGAAGTTAAAGAAGTTAAAAAAGCAGAACCGAAACAAGCTAAAGAAACTCCCGCAACAGCTACTGCTTCCGGAATATGGCAAATCCAACTTATTTCTTCTCCTAATAAGGCTGCTATGGATAAAGCATGGGTTGATTTAACCAAAAAATATTCTCAATTAAAAGGTCTTCCTCACGAAATCGAATCTGCCGATTTAGGTACAAAAGGAACATTTTATCGTTTAAAAGCCGGCGGATTTTCCAGCCGCAGCGATGCCGATAAATTATGTAACTCGATTAAATCTGCCGGAGGATCTTGTTTAGTAAAGAAAAGACAATGATTTTTCAAATTTTAATATCTGTAGTCGCCATTATCATAGCAATTATTTCACATGAAGTTGCTCATGGTTTGGCGGCTTATTATTTAGGTGATGACACAGCAAAAAAACAAAATCGTCTGTCATTTAATCTTAAACATCATATAGATATTTTCGGATCTGTTTTTCTTCCTATTTTAATGCTTTTTTCCAAATCAGGAATTATATTCGGTTGGGCAAAACCGGTACCCGTAAATTACAATAAATTAAAACACCCGAAAAGAGATTATTTTCTTGTCGCCTCCGCAGGCATTGCGGCTAATTTTATTTTAGCCGTATTTTCATCAATATTATTAAAAATTTCTCTTTTAATTCCCACAAATTTATTAAGCGGAATTTTAGCGGCATTTTTCTTAAATATGATTTTCTTTAATATATTGTTGGCAATATTCAACTTACTTCCCATTCCCCCTTTAGACGGCTCAAAAATATTACTTGGTTGGTCTGAAAACAAATATATAAAAAAATACGTAAATGCAGACAGCTATGGAACATTATTCATCATACTTATATTATTCATTCTTCCGATAATAATTAAATATGCGGGAATTAACCTAAATCCTGTTGCAATACTCATACAACAAACAACCAAATACATAGTAACTCTTCTGATTTAAGTAAAAAAATGTCAAAACCTATATCTGCAGCAATAGTTTCAATATCCTCTCATCAATTAACCGATGAAGAAAAATTTCTACTGGAAAAATCCAATCCCGTAGGTGTCTGTTTATTCAACCGCAACATCAAAACAAAATCTCAAATAAAAAATTTAATCAAAGAGTTAAAAGAAACTATCGGTAGAAATAATATATTAATTGCCATTGATCAAGAAGGCGGTCGCGTACGTCGATTAACGCCTCCCGAATTCAGAAATTATGCATCAAATATTGAAATATCCTCTCTTCCATTTAACAACGCTTGCAAAGCAGCTCAACTTCATTGTGAACTTATTTCTCATGACTTAAACGATTTAGGTATAAACGTAAATTTTGCGCCGGTTTTAGACCGATTATACGATAATACGAACAACGTATTAAAAAGCCGTTGTTTTTCAAACAATGTAAACCTGATTTCATCTTTGGGTAAAATTATGGTAGATACCTACATTAAAAACGGCATTTTACCTTGTATAAAGCACCTTCCCGGCCATGGAAATGCATCTGCCGATCCTCATTTATCTCTTCCGATAATATCAATTAATTCCGAAGAATATAAAAATGACTTGTTTCCTTTCATAAACAACAATCATTCACCTCTTGCAATGACTGCACATATTATCGTTCCGTTTATTGATAATCAAAACCCTATAACCCAAAGTAAAATCGGAATACAAAAACTGATACGCGAAAAAATAGGCTTCAACGGATTTTTAATATCCGATGCGATTGATATGCATGCCCTAAAAGGAACCATAACACAAAAGGCAATCAAATCACTTGATGCAGGATGTGATTGTGTCTGTTATGCGCTGGGAAATTCAGCCGAATTAAAAGAATTAACCGAAAATTGTCCGAAGTTATCCGACGAAGCACAACAACGTCTGGACAAAGCATTACAAATTTTACATAATAAAACTAATCATTCGAATATTAAACATCTCTCGAATGAATATTCAAACCTTCTTACGCATATAACTCCATACAAAGAA
>JAZQZB010000027.1:0-22577 GCA_045633825.1 Alphaproteobacteria bacterium
TGGTCGTCATACTCCATTCTTCTCAAACTATCGTCCGCAATTCTATTTCCGTACAACAGACGTAACAGGTTCAATCGAATTGCCTGCCGGTACAGAAATGGTAATGCCCGGTGATAACATTTCAATGACAGCCAAATTGATCCACCCGATTGCTATGAACGAAGGTCTTCGTTTTGCTATTCGTGAAGGTGGTCACACTGTTGGCGCCGGCGTTGTTTCTAAAATCTTAAAATAAGATTTGAAACAATAACCTGAAGATAAATTTAGCCTCGCTTAATACAAGCGAGGCTTGTTTATTATCAAAAATTTTTATTTATTAGGATGATAAACATAAACATTCATTTTTTTTAAAGCCAATGACGATTCTATCACTTTTATCGGTTTCAAAACCGGAACTTCAAATATTTCCGAAATAACAACTGCATCTTTTCTTAATTCTTTATTTAATTTATTACCCAACTTTTCAACCAAACCGGAAATCCAATAACCAAGCACCAGATCATATTCTGATAAATCTTCTTTTAAAAAATTTTTTTTATAAACAACAATATTCGAAATATAAAAAGTTCTTATTTTAGCAATTAAATATGCAAACCAATCATATTCATAACCCACAAATTGAACAGACGGATATTCTTTTGCTAACGGAATTAAAAGAGTTCCCGAACCGCAACCTAAATCAGTAACTTTAGCATTTTTATTTTCATTTAAAAACTTTCTTGCCTCATCTAAAAGAACTTTTTTAACATCACCGACAGAACAAATAAACGGCGGTTCTTTACCTCTGCATTTTATAAAATCAGCAACAATTTTTATATTATATGCCACTGCTAAAATAAATAAAATAACTGAAAAACTTAAAAGCATTAGAAAATCTCCAAAAAAAGAATAAGACATCATAACTTTTTTATATTAAAAATTCATAAATAAAAAACCGCTTAAAAAAGCGGTTATTTTTGGCGCCAGCGAGAGGACTACTCTGCACTTCGTTTGAGTTGCACAGGCGCAATTTTTGCTTATTCCAAGCAAAACCGGCGATACACCCGTCTCGCCTATTGCTGGTAGTCAAACCTCCCTTACCGGAGGTTCTCGTCCTGCTGTCAATTCAAAAACATTTAAAATGTTTTTGGCGCCAGCGAGAGGACTCGAACCTCCTACCCACAGTTTAGGAAACTGTTGCTCTATCCTGATGAGCTACGCCGGCACCATGCCTAAACTTATATTCGTTTTACTTTACTTTGGCAAGAGCTAATTTTTCTAAAAAAGCCATCTGAATTTCAGACAATTTTTCCACCGATTCTACCTCAACATATTCATCAGAAGCATGCATTCCGTCGCCACTTCCCGAATGCATAATAACCGTAGAACCTCGAACGGCAAACTCTCTGGCATCAGTTGCTCCGCCCTCATATTCAAAACGCATTTTTTTACCTAAAATCTTTTCTGCCAATTTTTTATATTCCGAAATTTGAGGATTCTTTTCACTCATAACTACCGGAGTGCTTGAAGAAATAACTTCAAAATCAACCCCTCTTACCATACATTTTTTCAAATTTTTAACCAAACCGTCAACCGAGCTTGTCTCTACCAATCTGAAATCACACAAAACTTCGCAATAATCAGAAATAATATTGGCCACCTTACCTCCTTCAATTCTTGCAAAATGAAGCGTATCAACCCATTTATTTCTTGGCTTTTTACCCTCTAAATCATACGCCGGATAAATTTTTCTGATATTAGAAATAACCTTAAACATCAACTCATTAGCATCGATTCCGTCCCAAGGTCTTGAGCCATGAGCTTCTTTTCCCTTTGCTTTTATTTTTACAAAAACCGGATTTTTACATTTTGCAATAATTTTAGTAATATCGCCGCCGACATCATTATCCAAAACGACATCCGCCTTTATCTTATTATATTTTTCTAAAAATGCCTTTGTACCTTTAGAACCTTTTTCTTCATCAGAAGATAAAATGATACCGAATTTTATCGGCAACTTATTTTCTATCACATATTGCATAGAGTTCATTGCCACCGCTGCAAAAGACTTCATATCCAAAGATCCTCTGCCATACAATTTTCCATCTTTTACAACAGGGTTAAACATTTTATCATCAGCCGGCACAACATCAATATGTCCCAAAACAAGCGCATCAAAATCAAGAGTTTTATGGTTGCGTATCATAATCACCGGAGCGATTCCTTTTTTTTCAAAAACATCAACGTTAGCGCCAACCAAAGACATCATATTTTTAATATAATCCATTGCCTCTTTTATTTCTTTTTCATTTCCGGTTTCGGTTCTAAATCTCATCAGTTCTTGAGCAACTTCCAAAACTTTCATTTTTTTTTACTCCTTTTTACCATTTATTCACTTAATAATGCGATAGTAGAATAAAAAGTTATAAAAAAGATTAAAAAGGAATTTTCTCATGAAAAGAATTTTGTTTATCGTTCTTCTCTGTATGGTGGGTATCTTTGTAGCTGTAGCAAAAGAACACAATCCTCAACATCAAAACAACGATTCTTTTCCGCGTTTTGCCTCCTTACGTGACGAAACCATTAATGCGCGATCCGGTCCGGGAACAAAATATCCTATAGATTGGGTATATAAACAAAAATTTGCTCCGGTTGAAATCATTGCCGAATTTGAAAATTGGTACCGTATTCGCGATTGGCAAAACAGTGAAAGTTGGGTAATGAAACAACTTTTAACAAGCAAACGTTTTGTAAAAGTTATAACCCCCGGCGAAAACAATCTCTATACTAAAGATAATTACAAATCAAAAATTATTGCTCATATTGAAGATGAAGTTATTGGTGAAGTAAAAAAATGTCCGGCCGAAAACAATTTTTGTTTAATTATATTCAACAATTACGAAGGCTGGATGCCTCGTCAAAATCTCTATGGTATATATGAAAAAGAAATTATCGACTAATTTGCTAAAAAGAACAAATCACGAGGAATATCATTTAACAAAACAGTTATTATAACCATCCAAATAAAAGCATAAACCAACAACGTTTCTCTTAACACTCTGTTATTAAGATATTCAAATTTGTGTGAACAAGCTTTTAATAACTTATTTATACCCATAATCATAACAATGATAAACAACCCCTGAAAACCTAAAGAAACATTTTTTATAAAATCTTTCACGGGTATCAAAGCCTTAAACAACAGCACAAAAAACATTAAATAAATCATTACTCCGCAAATAAAAATTCTTTGCATTTTAACATTTTTATTATGCTGTTTAATTTTTTCTTCTTTAACCTTTTCTGTTGATAATTGACTTATTTCAATACCTCTGATTTTTTCCGGAACTTGTTTTTGTTGTTTTATAACGCTTAAGTCTTTATAAAATTTGTTTTCAACCGAACACAAGCCGCACCCTTTTGAAGTAAAATATGCGTGATTCGGATTCTCTTTACATTGTTTAAGCCCATGCATCAATTTCCATAAATGCTCTTGCCATTCATAAGCACTTGGTCTTTGACAATCTTTGGTAAAAGCTCTCTCAAACAATTCCAATGTTTCTTTATTAAAATATTCGTGAATACTATACGGATGCGGATATTGATATTTATCCGGCCACAAACCGTACGCATAATGATATTTTTCAATTCTGGTTTGGATAGTCAACATTTCATCTTTTTGATTTTTAGGAGCGCCGGAAAAAGGATGAATACCATTATTTAACAATCTGAATATAATTACCGCCAAGGCAAACTTATCCTGTTCCTCGCCCATTTCCTCACAAGAAAGCTCCATTCCTTCGGGATAAATATATTCTTCGCTCACAAATTCTGCCGGATATCTTACCTTTTCGCCTTTAATGGAAAAACCGTCACAATCAACCACCGCCACCAACATATTTTCTTTATAAACATATAAATTTGATGGCTTCAAATCTATTATATAATGTCCGCATTTATGAAGTTCCGTAACCATCAAAGCAACATTATAAGCCGCAAAAATTCGATACGCATATTTTTCAGACAGATTAAGTTTTTTTCTTATAGCTTTTTGCATCAAATGATCTAAAGAAACCGCTTTATTCATATCAATCAAAGGCATCATATAGCCGACGCAAAAGCCTTTTTCATCATCAAGCAATGCTTCGGGCCAAGCAATTTGAATATAATCAACCCCATTAGCATTTACCGGATCAAATTTAGGTTTATTCAAAAGCATAGCCTGAAGTTTTTGTCGATTAGTGGCTGATTTTTCAACATTATGAAAAATCTTAACAACCGATTCCGGTCGCCCTTCAACCTCATATATCTTACCGGAAGCGCCGCCTTTATTAATCATTTTACCTAAAACGACTTTTCCGTAACTTCCGTCTCCAAAAACCGCATTATAGCTTTGTTTTTTTCCCGTCAACTCAAATCTCCTATCCAAACCAACGTTTTATCATCAGAATTAAGCTTTTGAGCTCGAGGGGTATTAAGAGTATTAATTAAGGCTTTTTTTGCTTTAACAACACTTTTTTCGTTCGCAAGATAATCATTTATAGGTAAAACAAATTTTTGTTCTATTTCACTAAAATCCGGTCTAAAAGCAAAAGATGTTAATCCGTCAGACATCAATAAAATATTTTTAGCATTTTGAATTTTAGTAAACCTCAAATTTTCCTTCCACTCTTCTTGAGTAAAGAAAAATGTCTCACAAGAAAAACTTCCGTTTTCCGGTCTCGAAGCAACAAAATTTAAATCATCAAATAAAGACAAAGCAGCTCCGTCGCCAATATGAAAAAACACTCCGTTTCCTTTATTATAAACAACTCCTACTATTGTAGCTGCAAAACAATTAAGTCCTTTTTCATTTTTGGTTTTATTAAACTTATGCAATAAAAGTTTATCTCTGACTACTCTTATAGCTTTAATTATCTCGTTTTCAATTTTTGAAAAATCAGCATTTTTCAACAAATCACACAAAACTTCACAAACGTTTTTAGCTCCGATTTTTCCATATTTAGCCGAACCCGCACCATCAGAAACCACCGCCACCAAATTTTTTCCGAAAGTATATTGATAACAATCCTGACACACCATATTATTATTGGCATGCAACAAACCGGCAACACTTGCCGCGACAATTTTTGCTTTTTCAACCCGTTTATTCATCCCAATCGCCTGTATCATCAAGCAAATCAAGACTATTTGGAGCAGCTCTTGAAACACAAGAAACACTTCGGCTGAGCCACAAGAAAAATTCCGTAAAACGAAGTCCGCTCAATCTTTTTGGAGTATTAGTCGAAAACATTGCTAATTTTTCCAAATTTGCACCTTGAGTTCCGACAGCATGAATCACAACTTTTTTATTTTGTTGAGCGACACGACATTTTTTTGCCACAATTTCCCAATCATAATCCGTAGGCTCACCATCGCTGATAAGAAAAATCCACGGTCTTTTTGATGTAATACCGCAGCTGTCATACAAACATTTTTGCTCTTCAATTTTTTGCAAAGCTAATTCCATTGCCTTACCCAAAGGCGTAAGTCCTCCGGCTTCCATTTCCGGAGCTTCAAAATTCATTGCATCAATCCAATCCGAAGAAATAACAGCCTCATCTTTTCCGAAAGCTTTAATTATAAGAAGCTGAACTCTTGACGAAGCATCAATATCATCTTTCAGCTCCTGCTCCAAAGCCTTTAAACCTATATTAAGCTGCTTAATTGGTTCTCCTCGCATTGAACCGGAACAATCCAAAACCAAAACACAAGGCGTACGCTCATTTGCATTATCGGCAAATTCCACATACGGAATCATTTCATTATCAATATTATCTAACACCATTATTTTTCCACCTCAACATCCGGATTATAGGGATACGTATGCGGATAACCGCTTTCTGCATAAGGGACCGGAAGCGCAGCTTTTCCGCAAGAAGCAACACTGGCAACCGCAAACAACAAAAAAAGCATAAATATTTTTTTCATATACAATTCCTTTACCTATTTGACTATATAATAATCATATATCGCCGGAAAGGTAACTAAAAAATAAGTTATGCAAAAGAAAATGCTAAAAAAAATTATATTAACGCTTTTATTGGTCTTTTTTACAACATCTGCCTTTGCTAAAAAAGGTGTAAATATTTTCACATACCCAAGAGAAGTGCCAAACACCAAAATATTTGACCAATACGGAAAATCTTATCACCTAAAAGATTTTGCTGATGATTTTCTTATTGTTATTTTTTGGTCAAAAACATGCATTCCCTGCTTAAGAGAAATTGACGACATAAACGAATTTATAAAAAAAACCAAAGGAACAGGTATAAAACTTATAATAGTTTCTCCTGAAAAAGAATGGAACTCTGCCGAAGAACAAAGAGCATTTTTGAAAAAATATGGCGGAGATAACATTGATTTTTATCTGGACCGGAAATCTGCATTAGCCAACAGTTTTGGTATATTTACTTCTCCTCATACCGTACTTATAAATTCATCTTCTATGGAAATTGGCAGGATTCGCGGATCTGTTGATTGGGATGATAAAGACGTAATAGAATATATTTACAAATTAAAAATCGAAAATTAAAAAGTTTCTTCAACAAAAAAATCATACAAATACTCATTATTTTTCTGATTTTTTTCCAAAGCTTTAATAGCTTGCTCCATCAAAGTTTTCGAGCTGCGAGAATTATGAGGAAACAAACTGACGCCGATTGAAAAAATCAACTTATGTTCTGTAAAATTATCTCGAACACCCGTTTTTAAAACTTCTGAAATTCTGGCTAATTGCTTATTTATTTCCTCCATACTTTCAGCTTTTAACATTAACCAAAAATTATATTTTATTCCTGCTGCTATTGTCGAATTTTTAGGTAAGCTCAAAATCAAAGCTTCTATCACTTTATTAACTATAAAACCGTCTATATGCATATTCTTAAACGATTCTATATTATCAATATTCAAAGCAATTATTGCTATATTTAACATATTACCGTTTTTTTCAGCCCAAATTGCATCTCTAATCGCAACCTGAACCCTATCTTCAAATAAGAAAAAATTAGGCAGCCCTGTTTTATCATCTCTTAAAGATCCGAACGACACCTTATCTTTTTGTTTTTTATGTTCTCCAAATAAAATAAAAGAAAAATGATCGCTTTCAGGTAAATATATAGCCCTTAAATTAGCCGAAGTTATTTTTCCTTTAATATTTTTTATTCTTACTTTAATTTCTTTTGAATTAATAAGCATTTCTCCGATATTTTCAGACAACAAAGCCCAGTCTTCCCTAATAACCATATTAAAGAAATTATTTCCTATAAAATCCTTATCATAATCAATATCAAAAAAAGTTAACGCGGCCTGATTTATATATACAAGCTTATCATCTCTGATTAAAAAAACAGGTCTTTCTGATGTTGCAATAAAAGAATTTAAAATCTCCGAAAGTTTAACGTCAAGATTTTGCCACACATCATCTTCTTTATTTTTTTTCATATTATCTTTTTTTTCAGAAAGCGAAGAAACCTCTAAAGCATCTAAATCAATAGCATACTTCTCTACATCTTTCCGGTTAATAACTTTTTTTACCGAATTTTCATACAAAGTTTTTTCACCGTCTAAATTTATTTTTATATCATCAAAATCTTCTGTCATTTTTATTAAACCCGCTTTTTTCAAGAATAATAATATATTATATAAAAAAACAATGTAAAATATTTGTATTTTATTAAGAATCTTTTGATACACTGCTTCAATAAAAAGGAATCCTTAAGGAAAATGCATTATGATTGAAGAACAAACAACTGATGTATCAGAAGAATCATCTGAATCTGTTAAAAATGTTTTTTTATTAAAAGAACGTTTTGAAATAGATTTTCAAAAACGACTTATTGAACTGGATACAAATGGGGCTGAAGCATTTGAAGTTAAAGACCATATAACACCTCAACGCCCGTTATTTGCTCTTATTTGCTCAAACGAAACATCTCCTCGTTTATCTTATTTAGCTTATTTGAAATCCATTGATTCTCCAAACATCCTAAAATTAATAGAATATGGGATAATCAAAAAAGATAATGGCGAAGAAGCAATGGCATTAATCTATAATATGCCTTCGGGCCCCAGAGCAGATGAATTTGTTGAAAATCTTACAGGATTAAATACTCAACATTTTGAATCTCTGGCGCTATCTCTTCTTTCCGCATGCGATGTGTTAAAAACATTTGGATTAACTCACCGAGCCATTCGAGCAAACAATGTTTTTTACAAAGATTCCTCCAGAAAAGAATTAGTTTTAGGCGATTGTTTAGCTTCTTTTCCATCTTTTTACCAACCGGCTCATTACGAAACCATAGAAAACATACTATGCAACCCTCAATCACGAGGCAACGGATTACATGAACACGATTTATATTCCTGTGGAGTTCTTTTACTGGAAATAATTTCTAATCATTCTTTTTCAACAGAAGAAAATATTGTTGAACAACTTAAACAAAAACTTAAAAATACATCGTTTTCTTATTTAAGTTATGGCGAAAAAATTCATGGACAGGCATCTGTTGTCTTAAAATCTTTATTAGATGACAACGCGGAAAATAGATGTAATCATGCTCAACTTTATAATTATTTTGAAGGTAAAACAGCAGCTTTATCTTCAATCGACAATTATGACAAATCAAACAGAGCTTTAATAATTAACGGAGAAAAATGCTACACTCAAAAAAGTGTTGCCATCAACATGCTTCTTTACCCTGATTTCGGTATTGAAGTAATTCAGAGCGGCAAGCTGTTAGACTGGATAAAAGTAGGTCTGGAAAACGAAAAACTCTATAATAAAATAGAAAAAATGATATCTTCAGACAAAGAAGATAATAAAAATATTTTATTATACAAAATATGTATCACTTTAGAGCACGGCTTACCTTTAAAAATTTCTGACGGATTTATCTTTCCGACAGGTTTAGCTAAAACAATTTTTTATAACAAACAAAAATCTATTTCTCTAACGCCTTTACAAACGCTTCTGTCATCAGACATTGTAAAAACATGGTATCAAGAACAACCGTATCTTCGAGCCCCGTCTAACATCAGTGATTTTAAAGCATATCTTTCTCGCAATGATTTAGGCTACGGTTTTGACAGAATCATGTACGATTTTGACGAAGATTTACCATGCATAAGTCCTTTACTGGGAGGTCATTTTGTAAATAATTTATCACGTTTGTTAAAAGCTTTAAACGATTTTAAAGGTGATTATCAAACTCTTCCTTTTGATAAAAACATTATAGCTTACCTTCGTTGTAAAATGGGTAAAAAAATTGATGGCATTATAACAGACATAAATGCCAACCAAGATGTTTTAAAAGTTAGCGGAATTTTGCGACTTTATGCCAACATTCAAAGCAAAAACGGTCCGGCGCAACTGCCTAATCTGACACAATGGTTAATCAATATAGCAAAACCCATCATTTACTCTTACCATAATATTAAATATCAAAAATTTTTAGAACAAGAATTAATAAAAACATCTAAATCCGGCAAAATCATAGAAGTTGTTGAGCTTTTAGAAAATGAAGAAGCTCGTTTTAAAGATAAAAGCGATTTTTCCGAAGCGCTAAAAGTGACGAACATGTTATTAAACGAAAAAGCAAAAATTTTATCAGGAAGCTCCAAAATCGAAAACGAGGCAAGAGATTTAGCATATCGTTTTTCGTCAATATTAGCTGTTTTAACCATGCTTAGCGCTTTTGTATTCACCATTATTTATTGGGCGGTAAACTAATGAAAAAAGAAAACAAAATATCATTAAAAAAGAACAAACAATCGAAAATAAGCGGCTTTCAAAAAGTTCTTATATTTCTTGTACTTCTTTTTATATCATTTAAAATATTACCCGCAGTTGTTGTTTTAATGCTTGGTCTGTTACCCACAATCACTATTATTGTAACCGACACAAAAAACATCAACAAAATAACTACTGTAGGCTGTTTTAATGTTGCCGGTATAATGATTTGCCTCAATAACCTTTTTACTCAATTTTCATCTTCGACGAAATTCTTGATTAATAATAATATTCATAACATAATAATTATGCTTTCGGCAGCAGCTCTGGGTGTCTTTTTATATTATATATTGCCTGATATTTTTGCATACATCTTCAAAAACTCGGCACAACACCGCCTAAAAATAATCAATGCAAAATTAGAAAAAATGAAAGAAACATGGGATGGAGTAATTCCTGAAGAACGTTAAATCTCCATTTCCACCGCCTTTTTTATTTTCTTTATGGAATTGAGTTCGATTTGTCGAACTCTTTCTTTAGATATACCGTAAAATTTACTTAAATCATCTAAAGTTATTGCTTTTTCCGTCAATCTTCTTTTAAATAAAATATCTTTTTCTCTCTTATTAAGCACAACCAACGCTTTAGAAAATAAATTTTTCTGATATTTTAAGGTTTCACTATAAGCAAAAACATCCTCCTGATTTGGTTTTGAATCAGCGATAAAATCCATCCATTCCGAACCGCCATCACCGGAAACATCTATAATTGTATTCAACGAACCGTCATGCGACTTTAATCTGGTGTTCATATCCTTTACTTCTTGAACAGAAACATCTAAAGATCCTGCGATTCTGTTTAAAATATCCGGAGTAAGTTCTCTATCATCATTCAAATTAAGTTTGTTTTTTATTTTTCGAAGATTAAAAAACAACTTTTTTTGAGCTGCTGTAGTTCCTATTTTTACCAACGACCATGAATTTAATATATATTTTTGGACAGATGCTTTAATCCACCATAAAGCATAAGTTGAAAACCTAAACCCTTTTTCCGGCTCAAACTTTTCTATAGCATATAAAAGGCCTATGTTTCCTTCAGAAATCATTTCGGATGAAGATAATCCGTAACCTCTGTATTTAGCAACAACTTTAACAACCAATCGCAAATGAGAATTGACTAAAATCTTTGCAATATTTTGATCTTTTGTCTGTTTATATTTTACAGCCAAATTATATTCTTCATCTTGTGACAAAATCGGATATGTTCTAATTTTTTGTAAATATCTCGCCATATTTATTTCCGGCGAAAAATCAACTCCCTTTATTCCTGAAGTGTTATCCATTTTTATACTCCTGATTTTATAAAACTTATCAACAGTTCATAAAGTCCGAGTTCAAAAACGTCACGACAACAAGAGTATTTATAAGGGACGCAAAACGCAACCTAGCTTTTAGTTATATAAAAATCAAAAACACTGTATTTAAAATTAAATTTCTCGCAAAACATTTATAAGTTGTTGCATATCTTCCGGAATTTCTGCCTCAAAAAACATTTTTTCTTTTGTTTTGGGATGAATAAAACCCAAACTTTTAGCATGAAGAGCTTGCCTTGAAAAATTATTAGCAAAATTTTTTATATTTTCACTTATGTTTTTATTACTTATTTTTTTTGATTTAACATAAAGTTTATCTCCTAAAAGATTGTGCCCCAAACTTGATAAATGAACTCTGATTTGATGAGTTCTTCCCGTTTCCAAATTACACTTTATCAAACTGGCTTCATTTGCAAAATTTTCCACAACCTGATAATGGGTAACCGCTCGTTTTCCGCCTTTAGATACAATCGCCATTTTTTTTCTGTCATACGGCGATCGTCCGATATCTCCCTCTATAATCCCTTTCATTGAATTAGGAACACCGAAACAAACAGCATAATATGTTCTTTCTATAGAATGTTCAGCAAACTGTTCACTCAAAAACTTGTGAGCATTATCATTTTTTGCCACAACCAAAATACCGGAAGTTTCTTTATCAATTCGATGAACAATACCCGGTCTTTTAACCCCTCCGATACCGGATAAATTATTACAATGAAACAACAACGCATTTACCATGGTATTATCCCACGCCCCCGGAGCAGGATGCACAACCATTCCGGCCGGTTTATTAACCACCGCAATATCATCATCTTGATATAAAATGGGCAAATCAATATCTTGAGGTTCAGGATCTGCATCAACAGCTTCGAAAACGCTTAAAGTAAAAGATTCTCCTTCTTTTACTTTATAAGAGCAATTACCCATAATAATTTCATCACAGGTTACGTTTCCGTCATCAATATTTCTTTGAATTTGAGAACGAGATATTTCCGGAAAACATTTAACCAAAAATTTATCAAGTCTCAAACCTCTAAAATCTTTATTAACTATTGGTGTGTTATAAATACTACAATCAGACATTTTATGTTAAATTTACAAAAAAAATTAAAAAACAACTTGATAATAAAACAAAAAAACAAACTTTCAAGAGGTGCGTTGATGAATAAATTGTTATTTATAAAAATAATTGTATGTTTTTTAACCTTTTTATTGGTTTTAGGCGCTTTTACCGCATTAGGCACCATATACAAAAAAATAAATACCAAACCTAAAGAAACAAACATTGCTTTAAATCAGCCGAAA
Organism: Alphaproteobacteria bacterium; assembly: GCA_045633825.1. Lineage (GTDB taxonomy): Bacteria > Pseudomonadota > Alphaproteobacteria > RF32 > CAG-239 > CAZU01. Next base: position 12,429 of record JAZQZB010000027.1, read on the forward strand.
GACAGCTATATAGCAAATTATAAAATAGAAAGAGATGATATTTATTTGCATATAAAAAACAAAAACAAGTCCGATAAAATAATAATTGTCAACAAATTCGGCAAAACCCCCAATATAACCATAACAGTTTCACAGGAATAAAACCATGTCAGACACCAACTTTGCCGATGACGATTTTGATAAACTTCTTGATGATTTTATAGCAAATCAATTAAACGATATTGAAGATTCTCTTGCAGAAGACTTAAACACAAAAAATAACTCAAAAAGCAATGAACTCATCAACGAAGATTTTTCTGAAGACAATAATGAAAAAAAACCGGAAGACAATTTTTCTTTTGATGAATATATTCCAAACTTTTCTAATCAAATATCAAAATTGGCTATTGAAGAAAAAAGACTTTTTGATGCACTTATAGAGCTTATAAAATCATCTATAAGTTGTGCAAAAGAAACAGATATTGAAATAAATAAATTTAATATCAATATTGAAGATATTATTCCAAGATTTAACCCTAAAAGAACTAAAAATATCACTCAAAACATCTTACAATCGTGGGAATTACTCATAAAAGCTCAACCGGAAAGATTAGCAAATCTTCCTCTAAATCCGTCAGACGAACAAATCTTAAATTATGCCGAAAAAACAACAAACAAAAATTTAATGATGGCTTTAATTTCATATGTTGAATGTCTGATAGAACTGGATTCTTGTGAAATTGCATATAATTTACGCAAAGTAAAATACAAAAAATACAAAATCGAAAAAAAAATTTACGAAGAAGAAATGCTTCGCAAAGAAAAAACCCGCCTATATATCAAAGCAATAAAAGAAAAAAACTTTCCTATAGATGCTGATTTACTGGTTAACAACTTTTTTAAGGCTGTCAGAAAAGATCCTGAAGCAGCAAAAAAAATTATTGAACAAAATCCGGCAACTTTTGCTCCAATTCAAATTAACAAATTACCAAATAAATTTTTCGGTATGATTAAAGCCAAACCGGAAGACGGTATAAAAATAAACAAAAAAATAGGAAAATTTATAAAAAAACTTAAAATATAATATTAGTACAAAAATATAGACAAAAATCTTTTATTTTGATATAATTACAACAGACTTAATCTTTTTAAAGGATAAAAACAATGGAAACAGCAGCTGATACCGTCCGTAAAAAAGTTAGTGATACTCTTCTTCACATAAACGAAGGAAATAAACCTCAAACAACAATAAAAGTAAACGAGGCTGGAGCTGCTCAACAAAAATCTGCAGTTAAGACTCCTCAACCATCTAAACCGGCAAACACATCAACACAAAACCCAAATCCTTCCAATCTGGATATTATTAAAGCTGCTACAGCTGTATACCGTTCACAAAATGCTCCTGAAGGAAAGCCTTATAATACTACTGATGAACAAAAAACGATATTTGAAAATGCTCAAAAAAACCTCGCAGAAAGAAAAGGTATATTTCCTGATGAAGACGGAAGTTTTAGAGAAGAACATCTTGCAAATGAATTAAGTCCTTTAGAAGTTATAAAACAATTTTCTTTCGATCATTATAAAGATATTCAAGATAATAATACAGCTTTCAAAGACATTGAAACTGCATTTAAAGAAATTTATGACAATGAAAAAGAAGATCAAAAAGAACCTGTTCCGGAACAACTATCGTCTTTAAACTCGTCATTACAAAGCAAAACATTTTACACTGATGCCGACTTTTTAGCCTTAAAACCAAAAGAACAACAAGAATATCTTGAAAGTATTAAAGATTTTGGCGCAGAAATAGACCGCTTAACAAAGCTATTAGAAGAAAATGCTAATAACAATAAAAAACATGAAGCTCCATTATTAGAAAACGAAAAAGACGATGTGGATGCGCCCCATCTTGGAGGTAAAGATTATAAAACAGATCAAAAAGATATTATTGAATGGATGATGAAAGAAATTATCTTGGCAGGTCTTGATTGGATTGGAAACAGAACCATAGAATTTGTAACAAACCCTATTTATAACTTTGGTTATAAGGTTTATAAAAATTTTAAAACATATAAAAGAGAACATAAAGAAAACAAGGAAAAGAAAGAAACCAATACTCCGGAAACTCCGGCAAACAATCCTGACGAAAATCAAAAAGAGCCCATAACTTTAAAACAAATCATCGAAAATTCAAAAAGATTTGCCGACGAGCTGAAAAAAGAACTAAAAGAAACAATTCGTGAAAAACATGATTTTCGTGCAAAATTAATAATTCACGAAATTGTTCCCGATAAAGACGGTTTTATTAAAGATGGTGAAAAATATCCTTATCAACAAGACAATATTTATAAAAATCTTTTAGATCTGTCCGAAAAATATGACGAAGCAACATTAAAAGCATTAACTAAAAAACTTAACATCAACGACGATGATGAAAAAGCTAAAACCGGCCTTACAGAATGGTTTAACAATACTGTTGAAAATATTGAACGAAAAGCTAAAGGAGAAAAAGAAAAAGAAATAAAAATTCCGGAAAGTCTTCAAGAAAAAGGCCTTACACAAGATATTTTAGCCAACGCTCTTAAAGAAACAAATGAAGACACGGTGTTTCAAGAAAACTGTTCTGTTATGAAAGAAACTATTACAAAATCTGCAGAACTTTTTGCCATTAATTATGCCACTTATAAACTTATTGAAGAATCTCGTAAAGCAAAAACAGACGAAGAAAGAAAAGCTCTGGAAACTCCGGAATCATTAAAAGAAAGACACTTAAAACACATGAAGGAAGGTCAGCTTTTAATGTATCAAAACTATCAAAACCTTCGCAACAAAAATGAAGCAGCTATCAGCGCTGAAGAAATGATTCAATTATCCGATGAAATGGTAAAAACAAGTATTCACCTATACGAAAATAACGATAATTCTACAGAATCTCCAAATCTTATTGAAGAAAGAATATCTCCGACAAAAAATCAAAACGAAGTTCAAACTCTTACTGAATTTGGAAACAATATAGGTTTTAATGATGCCTTAGAAATAGAATCACGAAATCTTAATATTTTAGAAAAAGAAAAAGATTCTTTAACCGCTCAAAATCAAGATGTTGATGACAGAAGAAAACTTTTAAATAAATTAAAAAAAGAAAGAACTCAAACCAATATAGAACAAAGAAAAGAAAACGCAGAAAAAATAAAACAATATTTCAAAAGAAAACAACAAACCAACACGGGTAATAATGCATGAAAAGCTTATTTAATTTATTAAAAAAACTGCTAAAATTTATAAGAAATTGTATTGTTTTTATTATATGGACCACGCTTTTTGTTTATATTATAAAACCTTTAATTTATTCTCTTTTTAACTTTAATATATTATCATCACAATCATGGAACACTTTATTTGCCTACTGGAATACCGGTGGAGTTTTTAAAACAACTCCGGATATTTTATTACTGTTATCTCTTTTATTGTTACCAATATTTTTTATTATAGGATTCATCAAAATAAAAAAAATAAATTATTTACAAAAACTTATTTCATTTTTTAAATTTTTTATAAAAACCCCGAAAGAAAATCACGAAAGAATTGTTATAAAATCTACAGCAACTCCCGAACAACTTATAGAAAACATAAAAAGTGAAATAAAATCCATTAAACCGGAAAAAAATAAAGAAAGCCAATTTATTCGTTCCAACATATTAAAAAAATTAAACGAAGAAATAAAAAAATAATATGTTATTAACCAATTTTATATTAGAATTAGCCAGATAAAGGTTTTTAGGAGATTTTTTTTGAAACCTGTGTTTTTGATGTTAAAAATAATAATTGTCGGCCTTTTATGGAGTGTTTTCTTCATTGAAGGTATACGTGTTATTATGCTTACAAACTGGTATTTTGATATTCTCCGAACCAGACACTGGCTTCATGCTTGGAATTTATGGACATCAGGGTGGGTCATTGACGAACCTAAAGAATGGGCTTTCGTCTTAATTGTTATCAGCATGATTCCTGTTTGGATAACCGTATGGGCAGCTTTAAGCGCCATAAAATGGGAAGTTGTATTAAAAAAAATAACCCTTTCACCTTTTACAATAATTAATAATATATTTGAAAAACAAATAAAAAAATACAAAGATTCGGCATCGGTAAAAGTTGTTAAAAAGAAAAAATCTTATAAAGAAATTCGCCCCAAAGGAACAAACAGACCTTTAGAAGAATCTTCATACAAAGCAACATCTATATTTGATGAAGAAAAAAGAGCGGCTCTTTCCGGCATAAGTTTAAAACCAAAAGCTAAACCTTTAATTCCTCAAACTCCGGTAAAAATTAACGAACCTAAAGAATTCTCTCATTCTTTATTTAATATGAATGAAGACGAACCACTTGATTTCGATTTATTTGAAGAAGAATCCGCAACCCCAAAAAATAATCAATATCAACAAGAAGAATCTTCAAAAAATCAAAATCAACCCACTAAAAAAACCGATAAAAAAGAATCTTCAAACAACAACAAAAAAACAAATAATGAACCAAAAACCAATAAAACCAAACACTCTTCCGGAAATTCAACTTTTGAACTTCTTAAACAAAAAGGTTATGAGGTTATTGCCGGAGCAACAATTAAAAATACCTTTATCGATTTCATCGGTATATCCAAAACTCAAATTTGCTTATGTATAAACGATAAAGAACCCGGCGACTGGCTTGCTGACGAAGAACGTTTTAATGATGAAGAACCTTTATGGTTTTCTGAAAGTTCTCACAGAATATCCCCTGTCAGAAAAGCCGATCTTGCAAGAATAACTTTATCCGAAAAACTTAAAGATTCAGACTTTTCTTTTGAAGTTATTCCTTTTGTCATTGAACAAATAGGAAATATTATAAATGCTGAAGACATGCTTGATATTTGGAAAGATTTAAATGTCAATGTTACACGTATAGACAGAGGTACTCCCAAAGAAATACCTTTATTTGCAAAAACACTTGAAGATGCAGATGATCCCATAGATAAATCTGTTTTAGAAAAAATAAAAAAATTATTGCGCAACATAGCTTAACATAAAGAGGAAAAAATGGCTTTAGAAAAAGAAGGCGAAGAATGGAAAGAATATAATGACGCCGTAAGATGGATGATTATCGCAACTGTAATATCCGTAATTTTAACAATATTTTTTGCACTATTTTCTATGCCTATAGCATACTTAATAGGAAACGGTATATCCAAAGAAAGTCTTAATGATATTTCAAAATTTCTATCATTTACTTTTAACAGAGATGGTTTCTTACAACACCGATATTGGGTATGGATAAAACAAGTTATAAACTATAATGGTCCTTTTTCATTAAGCTTATGGATACCTGTTTTACCATTTTTAACACTTCCTATCGGTCTTACTATAGGTGCAATAACCAATCCTCACCGTTTTCAATCAAACATTCATGGTTCTGCCCGTTTAGCAACCGAAAAAGATATCAAAAAAATGGGACTTTTTGACGGATTTTGTATTGTTGTCGGAAAATTTAAAGGCAAACTTTTAAGAATGAACGAAACTCTTTCCGTTCTCTGCTGTGCTCCTCCGGGAACCGGTAAAACAGTTGGAGTTGTTATGCCTACAATTTTTAATTCTCCGGGCATGAGTATCGTTGTAAACGACCCGAAACCCGAACTTTGTTATTCAACTTCCGGAGCAAGAGCAAAAGAAGGGCCTGTTTTTATTATTAACTGGGGTATGGAAGATAATCCTGCCGAAGGTATTTATTATCCTTCATGGAATCCTCTGTCACCTAATGCGGTTCCTGCTCAAGGACCGGGCCGAGATATGTATGTTGACTCCATGTGCAACACATTAGTTGAAGAACCTAAAGGTGGTGCCGACCCTCACTGGTCAAAAACAGGTCGTGCAGCATTAAACGGCTTTATTCACTTCATTGTTTCAAAATGTGAAAAAGCTCGTGCAAACGACTATTTCATCGGTCGAGTTTTCGAAGGAAAACTTGATGAAGAAGATAAAAAAGTTTTAGAAGGTTATTATACATCTATGAACGATCCTGCAACAGGACGAGCAATACAAAATCTTCGCGCCGGAACTCTAAATATCGACAATTATGTACCTATCGGTACTTGGGCATTATTACCGGAAAAATGGATAGGTCGTGAATCTTGTATTGCTATGATTTTGGAATGGATTACTGAAGCTCAAATCAAACAATCACAAGATATCAAACGCCGTTTAGAAGAAGGCGACCAAATGGCTGCCATGGCTGATCCTATGCGAGACTTGCTTGAAGCCGCTATTGAAGAAGCTCGCAAATTCGGTTATTCGCAACGTTGTATTGTCGAACTCAGTCAATTAAGCTCAATGCCGGATAAAGAACGCGGATCTGTCCTTTCAACAGCTTTTGCAGGTATCGGTATCTTCAAAAACTCGGCTGTAGTTGCCAGAACAAGTTTTTCTGACCTTACATTTAAAGATTTACGAGGAATGAAAGACCCTATTACAGGACAATTCAAACCTATTTCCGTTTACTTGTCTGTAAACCAAGTAGACGCCCAAGCTTTAAGTGTGATTTCAGGTACTTTCTTTGATTTAATGTCATCATACCTCATTGCCAATCCTCCAAACTTTGTAAACCCGACAGACGGTAAAATGGGACCATTCCCTTGCTTATTTGCCATCGACGAGTTCCCTACCCTTCCTAAATTAAAAGCTGTTATTGACGGACCGGCGGTAGGACGTGGTCAAAAAGTTTCATACTTACTTATCGGACAAGATTTGGGACAAATTTCAGGTAAATATGGTAAAGACGACCTTGAAACAGTTATTTCTACCACCGCTTGTAAAGTTATTTTATCTCAAAACAACGAAGTAACCGCAACTCGTTTTTCAAAAATGATTGGTAATAAAACAGTTCAAACAACCTCTTATTCAAAACAAGAAGGTCTATCAAAAGGCTCAAATCCGTTTGCTAAAAATGTTTCTTACAGCTTACAAGCCGCTCCCGTTATTTCTGCAACTCAACTTTTGAGTTTACCGATGCTTAAACAAGTTGTTTTAATGCAAAGTTTTATTGACAGACCTATTATGGCTGATTCTCCTCGTTGGTATATGGATCCTAAAATGAAAGCTCAACGAGCCATTCCTGCTTCTCCAAACGTTCCTGATTGGATTGTAGCTCAACGAGAAGATATCAATGATGATATGCTTTCAAAACTTGGTATCGAATACAATGAAAACGAAGATTTAAGCGAATATGAAGCAGAATTTGAAGGTGAAAATTTAGATTCTTAAAAAGAAACACCTCTTTAAGAGGTGTTTCTTTATTCATCAATTTCTTCTTTTGGTGTTAAAGCTTTTTCCAATTCTTCCATATCATTTTCATCTAAACGACTGGCCTCAAAAGCATATTTTCCGTTAAACCAATTAGATAAATCTATATCCGCACATCTTTTTGAGCAAAACGGTTTATATTTATCATCTGTATATTCTTTTTTACATATGGGACAAATCATTTTTCAACCCTTCCGATTCCTCTACATGTAGGACATTCTTCCGAAAACAAATCTTGTAATGTTGGTCTTCTTCTATTACGAACAATTTCAACATTTCCGGCTCGACTAAGACCTAAAACTTTAGCCTTACAAACATCATCGGATAACCCTTGTTCTAATATATCTATACTGTTTTTTAAAAATTTATATTCCGAAATACCTGCAAAATCTATTATTATTTTTCCGGACAAATTTCTCAAAATTATCTGCTTTACAATCTCAATGGCAGCCTCATTATTAAGCTTATTAAAACCACCTTGAGCATTACCTTCTCCACTATCAACATCTATAGAAACAAAAGCCTTTGTTTCTTCTATAATAACCCGTCCTCCGCAAGTTAATTTAATTTCTTTCTTTAATGCTTCATTTATCATTTCTGAAACACCGTTTGTTTCAAAAACATCTTTATCATATTCAACATTACAAATTTCAGACATTTCTTTTTCTAAAACATGGTTATCTACCACTATTTTTTTTAAATCTGTCGTTTGTCGCGAAATAATATCTTCAATAACATTATCTTTCATATACAACAAACAAGGAGATTTAGATGATTTTGCTTTATTTATAATATTTTCAAATTCTTTTTCCAAACAATTCATTTCTGCCAAAATATCGTTAATATCAGCATTTTTAGCAGATGTTCTTATTGTAAAACCTCCGGATTTAGCATTTTTAGAAACAATATTTAATAAATTTTCTCTAATTTCTTCATCTTCAATTTTACTTGAAATATTTATTTCATCTCCATAAGGATCATAAACCAAATAAACCCCTGCCAAACGCAAAAATCTGACTATTCTGGCTCCTTTTTCGGCTCTTTGCTCTTGAGATACCTGAACAATAATATCTTGTCCTTCTAAAGCCTCTAAATCTTCCAAATTTTTTTCTTCAGCATTTATAAAAGCGTCTTTTTCGCTTCCTATATTTACAAAATAAGCTGTTTTGTTATTTGCTGTAACTATTTTTTTTGTAATTTTACCTAAATAAATATTACCTTCATTTGCTTTATTACTATCAACGACAAAAAATTCAACTAAATCACCATCATTTAAGCAAGCGACTTTTTTTATTCCTTTTTTATCTTCCACAAGTATTTTATCTATCATCTAACAAACTCCGGCACCAATTAACAAATTACGAGTTTCAAACAAAGGTAATCCTACAACTCCACTATAAGAACCTATAATTTGCTTAACAAAACCGGCTAATTTTCCTTCTATTTTATAACCGGCACAACCAACCCATTCTTTAGAATCTACATAATCTTTTATTTCTTTTTCAGTTAATTTTTTCATTTTTATTTTAGTTGTATTAAGTTTAACAACCGCTTTTCCTTCTTTATTTACAACACAAACTCCCGTTAAAACTTTATGTGTTTTTCCGGACAACATTTTCATAATTTTTATCTGATCTTCATCTGTTTTTGATTTTTGAATAATAGTTGTTCCGCAAACAATAACCGTATCAGAAGCTAAAACCACCTCATTTTTATGTTTTTCTGCAACAAACAAAGCCTTTTCTTTTGCCATTCTTTTTACATACTGACTTGGTTTTTCTTTATTTTTAGGAGTTTCATCAATATCTGCAGGTTCTATTTTATAAGGATCAAAGTCAATTTGCGACAACAACATTTTTCGCTGAGGAGACTGCGAAGCTAAAATAAATTTTTTTACCATAACTTTCTTCCAAAATAAAAAAGGGTTTTTAGAAATATAAACTAAAAACCCTTAAAAATCAAAATTTAAAATTAAACTTCATCATCATAAGTTTTTTCCATTCTTTCATGACGCTCTTGAGCTTCGATAGAAAGAGTGGTAACAGGACGAGCTTCAAGTCTGTCTAAACCGATAGGATCTCCGGTTTCTTCACAATAACCATAAGTTCCGTCTTCTATTCTTTTTAATGCTTCATCAATTTTAGATATAAGCTTTCTTGCACGATCACGAGTTCTTAATTCTAAAGCTTTATCAGATTCCAAAGATGCTCTGTCAATTTGATCCGGTTGATTAAGTCCTCCTTGTTTCAAATCATCCAAAGTATCTTTAGATTGTCCTATTAAAGACTTTTTCCAATATAATAACTTTTGTCTGAAATATTCTAAATGCATTTCGCACATATATTCTTCATTTTTAGAAGGTCTGTAATCAGGTGAAAGAACAATTTCACTGTCCATAAAATTAACTCCTTAAATTGCAACAATAAAATTTTTATTAAAGATATAATAAACAAATATAATTTCAAGCAAAAACAAATGTTTTTCACTTAAATCTTTTTATTTAACAAGTTTTGCCAACTCAACCTCTACTCGAAGTTCTATTTCTGCTAATATTTCCTTTAATTTTTCATCATTGGTTTCTACATCTTTTTGTTTAACTAACCGAGATATTTTAATAAGTTTTTCTTTAGAAACCGAACCAAAAATTATTTCCTGTCTTATTTCCTCAAGATTATCAAGTAAAGTATTAGCTTTTTTTACCAATTTTTTTTTAATTTGTTTTTCTTCATCATCATCAATCATTTGAGCTGCAAAAATAGCTCCTGCTGCATTAAGAGAAGAAGTTGTATTAACCTCATTTACATTATTCATACTACCGCTTTTAAGATAATCTGCAAAACTT